>NZ_JCAMOP010000005.1:0-338823 GCF_059512345.1 Bradyrhizobium sp. Unk1 | reverse complement strand
AGCCCTGCAGCAAGAGAGCTCACCTCGGATCGCCGTTGGCAGAAAGCCATTGACAGAGGAACCATCATGTGAGGCCGGACAGCACGCTGCCGGCGCCCGCGCCGAGGAAATCGCGATCGACGTCGGCGGGCTTGTCGGGATCGGACGGGAACGACCGCGTCGTCGCGGCGGTCTGCACCATCACGACGACGGTGATGACGAAGGCGAGCGGCACCAGGCGCACCCACAGCTCCGGCGCAAGGTCAGGCAAGGTCGGTCGCGGCAGCGCGCCCGGCACAGCGCCGACGACGCTGACGCCCTTGCTTTCGAGGCCGAGCCCGATCACGGCCAATGTAGCGGCCACGAGCCCGATCAGCGCACCCGGAATTTTCGGGCTGATCCTCTCGGCGATGAAGACCACGGCGAGCACACCGAGCCCGATGCAGAGCGTGAAGGGGTTGGTGCGGCCGAGTTCGGTCGCGAGCACGCCGATGCGGTCGAGTGTCGGCCCGCTTGGTGACTGGAGCCCGAGCACGCCCGGCAGTTGCGAGACGATGATGTGGACGGAGATGCCGGCGAGGAAGCCGACCGTCACCGGCACCGACAACAGATTGGCGATGCCGCCGAGGCGGAAGGCGCCGCCGGCCAGCATCATCGCGCCGACCATCAGCGCCAGTGCGATTGCCAACCCCTGATACTCTGGCGAGCCGGTGGCCGCGAGCGCGGCAAGTCCGCCGGCGAAGATCGGCGTGATCGTGGAATCCGCGCCGCAGGACAGGAAGCGGTTGCCGCCGAGCAGCGCGAAACCGAGCGAGCCCGCCATGAACGCGAAGAAGCCGATCTGCGGCGCAAAACCGCCGAGCCGTGCCGTCGCCATCTGCTCGGGGATCGCAATCGCCGCCAGCGTCAGGCCCGCCATGAGGTCGCCGGGCAGGGAATAGGACGCGAGTGACCGGAACAGCGGCCATGAGTTCTTGGTGGACGCGTCGTGCGGCATCGATGTGGAATCCCCGGAAAGGCTGGCGGCGATCAGACTACAGCATTTTCGGGAAGGGGGCAGAGTCGTTGATGGTCAGCCTCTCCGTCGTCATTGCGAGCGAAGCGAAGCAATCCAGAATCCCACCACGGAGGGAGTCTGGATTGCTTCGTCGCAAGGGCTCCTCGCAATGACGGAGGGCACATTTGTCCTCCGCATTGCGCGAGCAGTCTCAGTACCTGCCGCGGTTGTAGTCGCCGCGTCCGTAGCCGCCTCCGCCACGACCGCCCATGCCCATGCCGAGACCAATCCCGACACCAATTCCGACGCCCACGGCTTCAGGTGGCGGGCCTGGGGGCGGCGCGCGCTCGTAGACCACTTCGTCGGGCGGCGGCCGGCGCGGCTTTGGCGGCGTCTCGACCACCTTTCGCTTCGGCGGGGTGTCGTCGACGCGTTTCTTGATGACCGGCGCCACCGCCGGATTGACCGGCGTTGCCGGCGCCGAGCACGGGCAGGTCGGGGCCATTGCGACCGCGACCGGAGCAGGGGCCGCTGCGGCCGCGACGGGCAAGGCATAGTTGCGGTTCTGCACGCGAAGCAGCAGCCGGCGCGCAGTTGCGGCGAGGTCGCTGTTGTCCCAATTCGCCAGATAAGCCTCGAACGAAGCGCGGGTGTTGATTGCGGTGGCCCGCTCCCAGGCCAGCATCTGACGCCGGCGCTCCAGGATCGTGCGCAGACGCGGCGTGTAGGAGGCCTGTGCGTAGAGCTCGATATAGGCCTGATACGCCTCGACGGTGTCGTCGGCGATCACCAGCTCATAGGCAGCCTTCGGCTCCTTGCCCTGCAAATCCTTGCGCCAGTCCGCGACGCTGCGCGTGCCGCTGGCGAGTGCCATGGCGGATGCGCCCGGGAGAGCAGGCTGTCCGCCGCTGCTCTCGCCGCCGAAGAACTTGAAGTCGGTCGTCAGCGACGAGCTTTCCCACGGGATCTGCCGCCCGTCGGTCGATTGCGCCACGGCGATGCGGATGCGCTTGAACACTTCCTCGATCGGCAGGTTCGGCTGCTTGGCGACGGTCAGCGCGGCCGTGGTGTAGGGGCTGTCGATGCCGGAGCCGTCCTCGGCTTCGGCGCCGGGCGAGGTCGAGTAGGAGATGAAGGAGCCGGGCGCGCCGGCCTTGGTGTCGACGATTGCAAGCCCGTGGCCGGCGCCGCTGAGCGCCGGGAACGGATTGTTGCGGCAGGCGTCGAGCATGAAGATGCGTGCGCGCGTCGGCAGCGCACCGAGCGTGTTGAGCAGATCGTTCAGCCGCACGCCCTGGAGCGGAATGTCGGCCTCGCGCTTGGGATCGAGATCGACCGGCACCAGATAGTTCTCGCCGTCGATCTGGAGGCCGTGGCCGGCATAGAACACCAGAGCGACGGTGTCGGCGCCGCTGGCGCTGACCTTGCCGGCGAAATCGGAGATCGCAGCGCGCATCTCGTTCTGCGCCAAATTGGCCGCCGTGGTGACGGTGAAGCCGGCATTGCCGAGCAGCTCCGTCATGCCCCTGGCGTCGTTGGCGGCGTTGGGCAGCTCCGGCACGGTGCGATAGGCGGATTGACCGATCACGAGTGCGAGCCGCGCCTCGGCGTCGGCGTCGGTCGGCGTCATCAATTGCGCGAGCGCGACGAGGCTGGATGCAAGAAACAAATTGCGAAGGACTGGACGGCGCATGGTGTCACCTCCATCGGCAATGCGCACGATGATGTCACCTTTCTAGGTCGCCGCCACGCGTCTGTCTGTGCGCTGGCTCACGCAGCGGTGCGACAAAATCGGGCAGGAGTCTGCCGGGCTAGCGCGCGGTCAGAACAGTTCGCGGTCCCAGGGCGGGTCCGGCGCGAAGCGCGCGGCAAGAAAATCGATGAAGGCGCGCACCTTGGCCGGCGGCCGGCGGTCGGGCAGATAGACCGCGTGCACCGCCGAGGTCTGGATCTCCGGCTGGTCGAGCGGAAGAGCAACGAGCGAGCCGGCTCGCAAATCGTCGGCGATGATGAAGGTGGGCTGCCGCGACAGGCCAAGGCCTGCCAGCGTCGCCGCGCGCAGTGCATCGCCATTGTTGGCACGCAGGGTGCCACTGACCTGGACGCGAATCTCGCCATCCGCGCCGAACAGCCATTCCGCCGCGCTCGCCTGCTGCGCAAGCGTGTAACCGAGGCAATTATGAGTAGCGAGGTCGGCAACGCTGCGTGGCGTGCCGTGTTTCGCCAGATAGGACGGCGCGGCGCAGACCACGAGGCGGTTCGGCGCGAGCCGCCGCGCCACCATGCTGGATTCGCGCAGCTTGCCGATGCGGATCGCGAGGTCCCAGCCTTCCTCGGCGAGATCGACGAGGCGGTCGTTGAGGCCGAGTTCGACCGTGACCTCGGGATAGCGTGCGGAGAACTCCGCAATCAGGGGCGCAATCTGCCTGTTGCCGAACACGACGGGCACGTTGACACGCAGCAGGCCGCGCGGCTCGACGCGTTCGCGCGCCACCGCGGCATCGGCGGCCTCCATGTCGGCGAGGATGCGCTCGGAGGATTCAAGATAGCTCCGTCCGGCCTCGGTGATGGAGAGCCGCCGCGTGGTCCGGTGAAACAGTTTTGTGCCGAGCCGCGCCTCCAACGACGCAACGTGCTTGGTCACCATGGTCTGCGACAGGCTCATGGCCCGGGCCGCGCCGGAGAGGCTGCCGGTCGCGGCGACCTTGGCGAAGACCTCAAGGCTGGTCAGGCGGTCGAGCAAACAATCTCACTCTATTGGTGTGAAGTATATTTCCAGAATAGCGGATTATCATCGGAATGAGAATAGATCAGTTTGCGGCGCAAAGGAGACCGCCATGATCGATTCCCGTACCGCCCCCTACGCCGCGCTGGTGCTGCGCGTGACCCTGGGCGCGCTCTTTCTGGCCCATGCAGGCCTGAAGCTGTTCGTGTTCACGCCCGCCGGCACCGCAAAATTCTTCGGCAGCCTCGGCTTCCCGCCTGAGCTCGCTTATCTCATCATGACGGTTGAGGTGCTGAGCGGCGTCGCGCTGATCCTCGGCGTCTGGACCCGCTATGCGGCGCTCGCGGGCATTCCGATCCTGCTCGGCGCGATCTTCACGGTGCACGGCGCTGCCGGTTTCTTCTTCACCAATCCGAAGGGCGGCTGGGAATACCCCGCGTTCTGGGCGATCGCACTGGCGGCGCAGGCGCTGCTCGGCGACGGCGCCTATGCGCTGCGGCCCTCGCGCGATGTCGAGGCGGCGAGCGGGCAGTTGAGCGGCGCACATTCGCGCTGACATCACGGCATCTGCTTAAATCTGAGAGCCGCGGGATCACGATCCCGCGGCTTGTTCTGCTTCGCACCGATCAATCTGCGTTCGGCATTGATCCATACCTGAATTGGATCGATCCACGCCAATCTTGCATGGCGGGTCTTGTCGCTGCCGCGCGGCATCATCGAAAACACCCATAAACACAGGCGTCCCGCTCGGTCTCTGCCGGTGCGCCTGCTGCTTGTGCCGTCGCGGCTCCCCCGGCCGCAACCCTTGCCTGCTCCGTCGCTTTGGCCATACAGTCCGCGCAACAGGCCGTGGCAGCGATCTCGGCCGTCAACAAGAATATTCGGGGAGAGACCGCGCCATGACCATCGTGCCCGTGAGCCGTCGCACGTTCATCAAGTCGTCGACGGCGGTCACCGCCGGCCTCGTTCTCTCTCCTGCCATCATCGGTCGCGCCGAAGCGGCGACGCTGAAGCTGAAATGCTCCTCCTCGCTGCCGAACGATCCGAAATACGCCAATGGCCGCGTCTACTATGACAACCTGGTCAAGAACCTGAAGGGCAACGGGCTCGGCGAGCAGGTCGAGGTCGCCTTCTTCCCTGACAACCAGCTCGGGCAGGAGATCGACGTCATCAATTCGGTGAAGCTCGGCGTCATCGACCTCATGGTGTCGGGCTCGTCGATCTCGGCCAACCTGGTGCCGTTGGTCGGCACCTTCGACCTCGGCTTTCTGTTCTCGAGCTTCCCGCAGCAGACCAAGGCGTTCGATTCCGGCGCCGCCAAGCCGATCGAGGACGCGCTGCTCAAGGGCGGCAACATCCGCATCATCGCCTGGGCCTATAATTTCGGCTCACGCAGCGTGCTCGCGAAGAAGCCGGTGAAGACGCCGGAGGATCTCGCCGGCCTCAAGATCAGGACGCTGCCGAATCCGGTGATCACGGAATGCCTGCGCCTGATGGGCGCCGCCGCGACGCCGCTGGCATTTGGCGAAATCTACACGGCGCTGCAGGCCGGCGTGCTCGATGGGCTGGAGCACGATCCGCCGACGATCCTGGCCAGCAAGTTCTTCGAAACGGCAAAATTCTATGCGCTGACGCAGCACAATTTCTCGCCGCTCGCGATCTACTTCAGCGACGTGACCTACAACCGCATGGATCCGAAGCTGCGCGAGGGCTTCCTCGATGCCGCCAAGAAGGCCGCGGTTGACACCCGCGCCCACGGGCTCGCGGTCGAGAAGGAGGCGCTGACGGCCTTGACGGAGAAGGGCGTGACGGTGGCCGAATGCGACCGCGAAGCCTTCAAGAAGCGCGTCGCCCCGCAGCACGAGAACTTCATCAAGGCGCGGCCGGAGTCCAAGGCCGTCATCGACATCATCCGCGCGACGCAAGCTTGAGATGACCAAGTCTGAGATGGCGATGACAGCCGCCGTGCCTCTCTCGGGCGGCCGTCACGGGAGCATCTCGCTGCTGCTCCGCCTCAGCGACGCGATTGCGGCCATCCTCCTGGCCGCCGATCTCGTGGTCGTCTGCGCGTCGGTGCTGCTGCGCTTCTGCTTCAATGCGCCGGTCGAATGGTCCGACGACGTCGCGCGCGGACTGATGGTCGGCTCGGCCTTCTTCGGCGCGGCGAGCGCGCTCGCGCGCGGCGAGAATGTCGGCGTGTCCTTCTTCCGCGATCTACTGCCGGTGCGGCTGCGCGCGCTGGTGGATGCCGCGAGCGCGCTTCTGGTCGTGTTGATCTCCGGCTATGTCGCCTACAACGCGATCAAGCTGGGCTCATTGACTTCAGGCCAGACCACCGGCTCGGGCCTGCCGCTGGAGCTGACCTTCTATCCGATGGGCGTCGGCGCGCTGTTCATGACGGTGTTCGCGATCGACCAGCTCTGCGCGCGGCCGCTGCCTGACATCGTCAGGGGCCTCGTTGCGGTCGTCATCGTCAGCGGCCTCTATCTCGCCTGGGATTATCTGTCGCCGTCCACCGTGCCGTCGGCGGGTACGCTGATGCTGATCGGCTTCTTCGCAACCCTGTTCGGTGGCTTGCCGATCGGGTTCGCGCTGGCGCTGGCCGCGCTGATCTTCATCTGGGTCGAGGGCGCGCTGCCCGGCGTCATCTTCGCCCAGCAGATGGCGCGCGGCATCGACAATTTCGTGCTGCTCGCGATTCCCTTCTTCATCCTCGTCGGCTACCTCATGGAAGCCAACGGCATGTCGGTGCGGCTGATCGAGCTGCTACAGCGCGGTGTCGGCCGCATGCGCGGCGGCCTGAACGTCGTGATGGTGGCCTCGATGGTGCTGTTCTCCGGCATCTCGGGCTCGAAGATGGCGGACGTCGCCGCGGTCGGCTCAGTGCTGATCCCGGCGGCCCGACGCTCGAAGCAGAACCCGGGCGGCGCGGTGGCGCTGCTTGCCGCGTCCGCGGTGATGGCGGAAACCATTCCGCCCTGCATCAACCTGATCATCCTGGGTTTCGTCGCGAACCTGTCGATCGGCGGCCTGTTCGTCGCGGGCCTCTTGCCGGCGGCGCTGATGGCGCTGGTCCTGATCGCGGTCTCCATCATCTTCGGCAAGCGGCCGGCGGATACCGAGGACGTCGCGCCGCAGATGCCGGTGTCGGGCTTGTGGAGCGGTGCGATCGCCTCGTTCGGCCTGATCTTCATGATCTTCTTCGGCTTCAAGAGCGGCTTTGCCACAGCCACCGAGATCTCCGCTTTCGCCGTGGCGTATGCGCTCGTCGTCGGCAGTCTCGTGTTCCGCGAGCTCGGCTTCAAATCGGCCGCGCACAGTTTTGTCCAGGCTGCGACGCGCGCGGGGCTCGTGCTGTTCATCGTCGCAGCGGCGCAGTCGCTGGCGTTCACGCTGACCTTGCAGCAGGTGCCGCATGCGGTCGGTGATTTCATGCTTGGATTGTCCAAGACCTCAGGCGTCTGGCTGTTCATCCTGCTCGCGATCGCCGTGCTGATCGTGATGGGCTCGGTGCTGGAAGGCGCGGCCGCGCTGATCATCTTCGGGCCGCTGCTGCTGCCGGTCGCCGTGCAGCTCGGCGTCGATCCCCTGCATTTCGGCGTCGTGCTGGTGATCGCGATGGGCATCGGCCTGTTCGCACCGCCGCTCGGGCTCGGACTCTACGGCGCCTGCCTGATCGGCAATGTGCCGATCGAGCAGACGGTGAAGCCGATCATGGGCTATCTCGGGCTGTTGTTCCTCTGCCTGCTCGTCATCGCCTTCGTGCCATGGCTCTCGACTGCGCTGCCGCGGGCATTCGGCTACTGAAGGAGTCTTGTCGTGAAAGTGTTGCTGGCTCACACGCCGGAGATGCGTCGCAATTACTACGGCGACCGCAGCCTGAACGGCCTGCGCGCAGCCGCCGAGGTGATCCTGCACGAGAGCGACGATACGCTGGACGCGGTTACCCTCGTGCGTGCGGCGAAAGATGCCGACATCATCGTCGCCGATCGCATGACCGAAGGACGCGGCGAGATCTTCGCGCAACTGCCGCGCCTGCGCGCCTTCGTCCGCTGCGCCGTTGACATCCGCAACGTCAATGTCGATGCGGCCTCGCAAGCCGGCGTGCTCGTGACCCGCGCCGGGCCCGGCTTCGTGCAGGCGGTGGCCGAGCTCGCGCTCGGTTTCATGGTCGATCTCTCCCGCGGCGTGTCGCGGGCGACGGCGGACTACCAGGCCGGCCGCAAGGTCGAGGCGCGGATGGGCCGCCAGCTCGCCGGCAGCAAGATCGGCATCATCGGCTATGGCAGCATCGGGCGCTATCTCGCCGAAATCGCCAAGGTGATGCGCATGGAGGTGCTGGTCTCCGATCCCTTCGCGGATGTCAGCGACAGCGCGATCCGGCAGGTCAGTCTCGACGAGCTTCTTGGGGCCTCCGACTACGTCGTCTGCCTCGCGATCGCCAACGAGCAGACCGAGAATCTGATCGGCGAGGCGGCGCTGGCGCGCATGCAGAAGCATGCCGTGTTCATCAATCTCTCGCGCGGCAATCTCGTCGACGAGGCCGCGCTGGCGCGCGCGCTGCGCGAGAACCGCATTGCCGCCGCGGCGATGGACGTCGGCCGCGCGCCCGACCAGATGCCGAGCCCGGAGCTGGCGAGGCTTCCCAACGTTATCGCCACGCCACATGTCGGCGGGCTGACACCACAGGCGATCGAATACCAGTCGCTGGAAACGGTGCGGCAGGTCGAGGCGATCGTCAAAGGCGAGGTCCCGCAAGGCGCAGTGAACGCCGACCGCTGGACGCGGCGGCCCTAAAGCCGATCCACCGCCCTGAACGTCCCGTCCTTCTGGATCACGGTCAAGAACACCTTCGGCGGCGCGTCGGTCATGCGCGCGCCGACGGTGACGATGCTGCCGCTGATGTCGAAGCGGCCGACGTCGTTGATGGCGCGCAGGAGGCTCGCGCGGGTCGGCTGCGGCCCGGCCTGTTCCAGCGCCGCGGCCGCGAGGCGGCCGGAGAGGTAGCCTTCGAGCGACACGAAGTCCGGTGTCAGCGTCGGGTCGAACGCCTGCTGCGCCGCCTGGTAATCGGCGACGAGCTGTTGCGAGCGATCCCAGGGAAACGGCACGACCTGCGAGACGATGACGCCTTCGCCGTCGGGGCCGAGCTCTCGGGCGAGCGCATTGGCGCCGACGAAGGAAATGTTGACGAAGGTCGGACGGAAGCCGCTGCGATGTGCGAGCTTGATGAACTCCGCGCAGGGGCCGTAGGTCCCGACCATGACGATGGCCTCGGGCTCGGCGCGCTTGATCATGCGCCAGGCCGAGCCGACCGCGCGGGTGTTGCGCTCGAAGGTGCCTTCGGCGGCGAGCTCGAGGCCGCGCCTGGCGAGCGCGCGCTTCACGCCGGCGAGACCGTCGCGTCCGAAGGAATCGTCCTGGTAGAAGATGCCGATGCGGGTGAAGTGGCGATCCTCGGTGAGGTGCTTGACCCAGGCCTCCGCCTCAGCGCCATAGCTCGCGCGGATGTTGACGACGTTCGCAAGCTCGAGATCGCGCAGGAATTCGGCGCCGCTGAACGGACCGAAGAAGGGAATGTTCCTGCTACTGGTGATTGGTATCGTCGCCATCGCGGTCGGCGTGCCCACCGCGCCGATCAGCGCGAACACCTTGTCGTCCTCGATCAGCCGCAGCGTTTGCGCCACCGAGCGGTCGGGATCGTAGCCGTCGTCGCGGCTGATGAGCTGGAGCCTGCGGCCGTGGACGCCGCCCTTTTCGTTGATCTCGGTGAATGCCGCGACGATGCCTTGCCGCATCCGCTGTCCGAGCGCCGAGGAGGGGCCTTCGAGCGCGGCGGCCTGGCCGAACAGGATCGCGTCGTCGCTGACGCCGACCTCGTCGCCTTTCGCTGCAGGAATGGCCGCGGCGAGTAGCGCGACGGCCAATGCGACGCAGGCCGCTGATCGCGATCGTGTCATGAGGATGCTTGCCGGATAAGGGAATACCTGCCGGAAACGATAGTCCGGTCGCCCTGAACAGCTCGCTAACCCCTGACGTAACGGTGCTCCGTAAGACTCCGGGGAAAAGCGGCAAATTGCTCGCTGCTTGCAGGCCAATCGTTAACTAAGCCGCGCAATCTGCGACGACCCGGTTGCGAAATTGTGCGGTTCTTAACCCCGATCCTTGTCCGATAGCGGTTCCGGCAGCTCAACCAGAAGTGGGTTGCCGCGCCGAGGGGGACTTGCGGAATCAAGATGGGCGGTCGGGGTCAGAACCATCAGGATCGGGAACGTAGGACCGGATGGTGGCGCGCCGCGCCGCTGCTCGGACTCTATCGCCCTGCGCTCGTCGCAGTCGGCGTCGGTCTTCTGTTCTCGCTCGTCGGCGCCGCCGCCGTGGCGCGATGGGAAGACCGCGTCAACAGGATCGAGTTCGAGAACGCCGCCGAAACCGAAGCCATCGTCATGCAGAACGGCATGAGCGAGTACATTTCCAGGCTCGTCGCGCTGCGTACGCTGTTCGAATCGACCAACGAGGAAATCACCCGCAGCGAATTCGAGACCTTCAGCTCCCGGCTGTTCGAGCGTCATCCCGGCATGCTGCGCATCGCCTGGCTGCCGCGCGTCAACCGCAAGGAGCGCGCCGAATACGAGGCTGCCGCGATCACGGACGGCGTGTCCGGCTATCGCATCAAGTCGCTCCAGGGCGAGACCTTCGCGACCGCGCCGCAGGCCGATGAATATTTCCCGGTGTTCTACTCGACCCAGCCGAAGACGTCGCCGGTCTACGGCATGGATTACGCGACCGTTCCGGAGCGCCGCGCAATCCTCGAGCGCGCGCGCGACAACGATCGCGTCGCCGCCATTCGCACGCGCCTCTACGAGCCGAAGGAGGGCGGCCGGCAGCCCGACGTGCTCGTTGCCATTCCCGTCTACGCCAAGGGAACCTCGCGCGAGGCGGTGGTGGACCGGCGCCGCAATCTGGCGGGCTTCGTCGTCGGCGTCTTCGACCTGCCGCTGCTGATCCAGTCCATTCGCGTGACCACGGGAGCAAGCCCCGCGGTCAGCGTGAACGTCTATCCGCCCTTCACGGGGCAGATCGTCAGCCTGGAACAAACCTTGCCGGACTATTCGTCGGCCGCCACGTCGCCGCAATCGATGCGGGACGTCGCCCGGGCGCTGCACTGGTCGGGCAGCCTCAAGATCGGGGATACCGACTGGCAGGTGCGCGCCATGCCGACGGCCGGCGGTTCGCTGGAGACGGCCTACGACCGCGCGGTTGCCGTCATCGTCGTCGGCATGCTGCTGACGCTGTCGCTCGCAACCTATCTCATGCTCGCAAGCCGCAACTCGCGGCGGCTGTCGCTGGCGAACCGGCAGGTGCTGGAGCTCGCCCAGACCGACATCCTGACCGGGCTGCCGAACCGCGCCTTCTTCCTGACCCGGCTCGACCTGATGAACAGCCAGTTGAGCGTGCGGGGCCTGCCGTTCGCGATCCTGATGCTCGATCTCGACCGCTTCAAGAACGTCAACGACTCGCTCGGCCACGGTGCGGGCGATGTGCTGCTGCGCCAGGTGGCGCTAAGGCTGAGATCTGCCTTGCGCGCCACCGACGTGCTGGCGCGGCTCGGCGGCGACGAGTTCGCTATCATCCAGGAGGCTTGCGACGATCAGCGGGCGTGCGCGACCGAGCTCGCCGCGCGGATCACGAAGCTGGTCGCCGAACCGTTCCTGCTGCCCGGCCATCGCGTCGAGATCGGCACCAGCATCGGCATCGCGATCGCACCGGACCACGGCAGCGATCAGGAGCAGCTGCTGAAGAAGGCGGACCTCGCGCTCTACCGCTCGAAATCGGCCGGCCGCAATTGCTTCACCATCTACGACGAGGCGATGTCGGCCGAGCTCGAGGCTCGCAATACGCTGGAAGGCGATTTGCGCGATGCCATCGCGCAGTGCCAGCTGGAGGTGCACTATCAGCCCTTTATGGACGTCGCCAGCGGTGGCCGTCGCGGCTTCGAGGCGCTGGTGCGCTGGCGGCATCCGAGCCGCGGCCTGATCCCGCCGGACCAGTTCATCGCGCTTGCCGAGGAAACCGGGCTGATCGTGCCGCTCGGCGAACTCGTGCTGCGGCGCGCTGTGCGGACGCCGCGGCCTGGCCATGCGATCTCATGGTTGCGGTGAATCTGTCGCCGATCCAGTTCAAGGAAGCCGAGCTGTTCGAGACGATCTGCGCGGCGCTGGCAGATTCCGGCCTGGCGCCGCAGCGGCTGGAGATCGAGATCACCGAATCCGTGCTGCTGGAACGCGGCGTCGAGAACCTTGCCTTCATGGAGCGGCTGAAGCACATCGGCATCGAGCTGGCGCTCGACGATTTCGGCACCGGCTATTCCTCGCTGAGCTATCTGACCACGTTCCCGTTCGACAAGATCAAGATCGACAAGTCCTTCATCCGCAACCTCACGCATCAGCCGCGCAGCTCCGCGATCATCGCCTCGATCGTGACGCTCGCACGCGGACTCGATATGTCAGTTACCGCCGAAGGCGTCGAGACACGCGAAGAGTTCGAGCGGCTGACGGCGCTCGGCGTCAATTTTGCGCAAGGTTATCTGTTCGGACGCCCGCAGCCGGTCGACCAGATCGAGTTCGACGAGATCGCTCAGCCTTCGCAGCGCAACGCGGCCTGAGCGCCCCGCGCAAAGGGGCATTTCGCGAAAATCGCTTGACCCGGACGGCCCTGGATGGTCGGTAGCACCATCTAGGGATGAAATAAGCACAACATGCGGCTTCCGTTCTTCTACGGCTGGGTCGTGGTCGCGGTGACCTTCGTGACCATGGCGATCGGCGTCAACGCGCGCACCGCGTTTTCGCTGTTCTTTCCTCCCATCATCTCCGAATTCGGCTGGGAACGCGGCGTCACGGCCGGCGCGTTCTCCTTCGGCTTCGTCGTGTCGGGCATCGTCAGCCCACTGATCGGCCGCCTGATGGATCGCGCCGGCCCGCGCGCGGTGATGGAGCTCGGCGTCGTGCTGATGGGCGGCGGGCTGCTGCTCGCGCCACTCACCAGTGCGCCCTGGCATCTCTATGTGACCATCGGCGTCATGGTCGGTGCCGGCTCGGTGTGTCTCGGCTATTCCGGCCAGTCGCTGTTCCTGCCGAACTGGTTCATCCGCAAGCGCGGCTTCGCCATCGGGATTGCCTTTGCCGGCGTCGGCATCGGCTCGGTGACGCTGCTGCCCTGGGTGCAGCACATGATCGAAGAAACCGGCTGGCGCACCGCCTGTACCGCGATGGGGCTGCTCATCCTCGTCGTGCTGGCGCCGATTAATCTGTTCCTGCACAAGCGGCCCGAAGACATCGGCCTTCAGCCGGACGGCGATGCCACGCCGGCGGCGGGCGCGGCGACACCGGTCTCCAACATCGTCGATCCCGTCTGGGTCGGCACCGACTGGACGCTCAAGCGGGCGGTTGCGACCGCGCGCTTCTGGTGGATCGCGCTCGGCTATTTCTGCGGCTTGTACATCTGGTACGCGGTGCAGGTGCACCAGACCAAATTCCTGCTCGACATCGGCTTCAGCTCCGGTGTCGCGGTGTGGGCGCTCGGCATCGTCAGCCTGCTCGGCATTCCCGGCCAGATCCTGCTCGGCCACGTCTCCGACCGGATCGGACGGGAATGGGTATGGGCGATCAGCTGTGCGGGCTTCGCGATCTGCTTCGCGGCGCTGATGGCGCTGAAATTCCAGCCGTCGCTGTGGCTGGTCTATGTCATGGTGTTCGCGCAAGGCGCGCTCGGCTACGGCCTCACGTCGATCATGGGCGCGGTGGTGTTCGAGATCTTCCAGGGCAGGCACCAGGGCAGTATTTTTGGAACGATCATGCTGGCGGCCCTGGCCGGCGGCGCGGCGGGTCCCTGGCTCACTGGTTTCCTCTATGATCGCACCGGCGACTACACGCTCGCCTTCGCCATCGCCATGGTCGTGAGCGGACTGTCGGCGCTCGCGGTCTGGCAGGCCGCTCCCCGCAAGGTGCGGGCGGTGGCCGGCCGGCTGCACAAGCTCAAGGCCACAAGTGCGAACTAGCGTTTTCGAGCGAAGTGGATACCGGTTCGCGTAAAGAAAACGCGTCAAAACGAGAGTCCAGGTTCCGAACGCATCGGATTGCCTTCGCATCTTTCGCGAGCCGTTAAGCATGTCGTGTCCTGGCCGGACGCAACCCGGTCGCAAAAACGTTCTGGACACCATCGCGGCGCTAGCCTCGGCCCTGCTTGCCGCATCTTGCCGATGCCTCCGGGTCCAACTATGTCTGCCGCCGATTGTCCCATGACAGAAATTCCGGACGTGCTGTTGGCTGCGCTCGAATGCGCCGACGGCGGTATCGTCATCGTCGACGGCGCGCGTCGCATCATGCATTTCAATGCCGGCGCAGAGCGGATCTGGAAATTCGCGCGCGCCGAGGCGCTCGGCCGCGACGCCGAACTTCTCACGCTCAAATGCCTTCAGGCCGATCCGGTCGCGGCGTTCCGCGACGAGATCAGCCTCGTGCGGCGCGACGGCACCCGGATCCGGGCGGCCATCTCGCTTTCATCCTTCACGAGTGGCGGCGTCACCCATCACGTCGTGTTCGCGCGTGACGTCACCGCGGAGGCCGAGCGCCGCGTCAGAATCGGGCTCCTCCACGCTGTCTCCGACCAGACCAACCGCGCGGTGCTCATCACCGACACGGAGCAGAACATCGTCTACGTCAATTCCACCTTCGCGACGCTGTTTGGCTACACCAGCGAGGAGGCCGAGGGCCGCCGCGCCGGCGCGCTGATCGCCGGCCGCCACACCGATCGGAAGGCCGTCGCGAAGCTGGTCAAGCGCCTGATGAGCGGCGGCCGCCGCGGCGAAATCGAGACGCTGGTCTACAACAAGGACGGCGAGGAGATCTGGGTCTGCGCCCGTATCGACGTCTTCCGCGACAAGAAGGGCAGGGCCAGGCACATCTTCGCGCTGCTCGAGGACATCACCGAGACCAGGCAGCTGCGCTCGCTCCAGCAGCTCATCATGAGTGCGCTGGCCGACGAGGTTCCGATCACCGATATCGCCGACAGGCTGTGCCGAAGGGTCGAAGAGATCGCGCCTGACGTGGTTTGCTCGCTGCTCCACGTCGATGCCGCAGGCCTCGTCCATCCGCTCGGCGGCCCCAGCCTGCCCGAGGACTATTCGCGTGCGCTGGACGGCATCGCGATCGGTCCGAATGTCGGATCCTGCGGCACCGCGGCCTTCTACGGTGAACCGGTGCTGGCAACCGATCTGGAGACCGATCCGCGCTGGCAGCCCTATAAGGCCATGCCGCTCGCGATCGGCCTGCGCGCGTGCTGGTCGACCCCGGTCAAGGCCAAGGACGGCCGCGTCATCGCGACCTTCGCCTTTTACTATCGCGAACCGCGCGCGCCGAGCAATTGGCACCGGCGCATCGTCGAGGCCTGCGTCAACCTCGGCGCCTTCGCGATCGAGCGCAAGGAAGCGCGGGCCGAGATCGCGCGGCTCGCCTATCACGACATTCTCACCGGGCTGCCGAACCGTGCGCAGCTGCGGCACCTGATCACCACGGCCATCGATGCCTGCCCGACCGGCAGCCACGTCGCGCTGGCCTTCCTCGACGTCGATCATTTCAAGGACGTCAACGACACGTTCGGGCACGCCGCCGGCGATGAGCTGCTGATCCAGCTCGCGCAGCGCCTGCGCGAGCAGATTGGCCCTGAGGACATGCTGGGACGGCTCGGCGGCGACGAGTTCGTCATCCTGCTGCCGCAGCGCAACGCCGAGAGCGCCCAGCGCGTCGCGGCCGGGGTCACCGAGGCGCTCGCTGCGCCGCTGCGGCTTGGCTCCAGGCAGCTGCAGATGTCGGCGAGCATCGGCATCAGCCTCTATCCCGACCATGCGACCGACATCGACACCTTGATGCAGCAGGCGGATGCGGCCATGTACATGGCCAAGCAGGCCGGCCGCTCCACCCATCGCATCTTCAGCGCCGAAATGAACGGGCTCACCGAGCAGCGCCTGGCGCTGATCGCAGCGCTGCGCCGCGCCATCGCCGAGGGCGCGCTGACCCTCAGCTACCAGCCGCAGATCCGCAGTTGCGACGGTGCCGTCCACGGCGTCGAGGCATTGGCGCGCTGGCATGATGCCGTGCTCGGCGACGTCTCGCCGGCGAAGTTCATCCCGCTCGCCGAGGAGTGCGGCCTGATCGAGCAGATCGGCCTGTGGTCGGTGCGTGAGGCCTGCCGGCAGATGGCGGACTGGCGCCGCGCCGGGCTCAACATTCCCAGCGTGTCAGTGAACCTGTCGCCGATCAATTTCCGCAACGTCACGCTGGCGGCGCGGCTCAAGGACATCCTCGCCGAATACGATCTGCCGCCGGACGCGCTGATGCTCGAGATCACCGAGGGCACGTTCATGCGGGACAGCGTAGCCGCGCTGGAGACGATGAACGCGATCCGCGAGCTCGGCGTCGGGCTCTCCGTGGACGATTTCGGCACCGGCTATTCCAGCCTCAGCCGGCTCGCGCATCTGCCGATCCGCGAGTTGAAGATCGACCGCAGTTTCATGCGCGACATCGAGAGAGATGCGGGCGCGCTCGCGGTTGCCACCGCCGTGGTGCGCGTCGGACAGGGCCTCGGCATGACCGTCGTCGCCGAAGGCGTCGAGACCGAAGGCCAGCGCAAGACGCTGGCCGAGCTCGGCTGCGACGTCGTGCAGGGCTTCCTCTACGCGCCCGCGCTGCCGCCGGTCGCGTTCGAGCGCTGGCTGATCGAGCATTGCGCCGAGCAGGCGAGGGCGATGCTGGGCCGCCTCGACATCGCGCCGGCCGGTCGCCACGCGGTAAAGCGGTCGGCGTAGTTGCCTCTGTCGCCGGCTCGCTCGTGGTCTCATGCGGCTGGCTCGACGGCAGTGTGGAAACCAGGGCGCGAACTCGTTACGCCAAGAGCACGCGCCCTGGTTGGGCCTCAACGCAACAAGCCGTCAGTAGTCCCAGAACACCGGCACCCAGCGAAAGGCGTCGCCGGCGACCGCGACATGGCCGACGGACGGGAACGGCATGTGGGTGGCCACCAGCATCTCGCCGCTCGCGGCAATCTCTCGCAACAGACGGACCCGAACGCGCGCCGCCTCCTCGGGGTCGTGTTCGAAACCGTTGTGCCAGTCGGGTTGATCGAACCCGACGGCAAACACGGCGTCGCCGGCGAACGTCAGCCCGTCCCCGCCGGACGCCACGCGAACCACGCTGTGTCCGGGGGTGTGACCGCCGGTGCGACGAACGACGACGCCCGGCGCAACCTCGTGCTGCTCATCGAACTGCCGCAGCTGACTGCCGTACTCCTTGACGAACCGCTTGGCGGTCGCCCGAAGCGCGTCCGGGAAGCCCGGCGGCATGGCGGTGTGGGAGAAATCGGGCGCCTCCCAGAATTTGACCTCGGCGGCCGCCACGTGGATCCGCAGGTCTTTACGCAGCCGCTGCTTCACCCCGTCGACGAGCAGTCCGCCAATGTGGTCCATGTGCAAGTGGGTCAGCACCAGATCGGTCACGGTCGAAAGATCGATGCCGGCGGCCTCCAGTCGCTTGATCAACTGGCCGGCGCGCGGCAAGTGCAGATCCGGGTCTGACCCCAGTCCGGCGTCGATCAGGATGGTCTTGTCGCCGCTGCGGACCACGACCGCATTCAACGCCCAGTCGAAAGCGTCCTGCGGCAGGAACATGTCGTGCAGCCAGGTCGCCCGGACGGCCGGGTCGGCATTGTGCGCCAGCATCGTGGTCGGCAACGGCAGCACGCCGTCGCTGACCACCAGCACGTCGATCTCGCCGACCTTCAGCGCGTAGCGCGATGGAACGAGCTCTTCCGGCTTCGATGTCGCGGGGTATGAGGTGTTGTGCAGGTTCATGTTGGTCTCCTGTTTCAAGGTAGGGCTCCCGGCTGGTCTTGGTTGAGCAGGCCGCGCAGCCAGGGAGGTGCGGCCGTCATCGTTTCGTGCCTCTAGAGGCTCGTCACACGTTCCGGATCGGCCGAGGCGAGCGCTGCGGCACGCTCGGCACGGGGCGGATAGATCCAGACCGTGTTGATCTCCTGCTTGGTCTTCTTGGCGACGTCGCCGACCATCTCGACCTTGCGCTCCCAGCCGCGCGTGAACAGCGCGCCGGCTTCGCCGAGATCGAGGCAGGTGACGTAGGCCTTCTGGTGATACGGCCTGGTCGGGACGCGCAGGAGTTCGGCGGCCGCATTGTTGCCGGCAAACGCGCCCATCCGCGTGGCGTGCTGGCACGACATCAGCGCGTAATTGCCCGCGTCGTCACATGCGGCCCGCGCGGCATCACCGGTGGCGAAGACGCCGGCGATGCCGGGCACGCGCAGATCGCGGTCCACCAGCAGCCGGCCGAAATTGTCGCGCTCGGCGGGAATCTGCGCTGTCAGGGGCGCGGCGCGAATGCCGGCTGCCCAGATCACCGTTTCGGTTTCGATGTGTTCGCCTGTCGACAGCGTCACGCCGGACTTGTCGAGCGAGGCAACGCCGGCGCCGAGCCTTGTCTCCACACCGAGCTTGCGAAGCGCTTGCTCGATGACCGGGCGGGAGCCTTCGCCCATGTCGGGAGCGATCACGCCGTTGCGCTCGACGATGATGACGCGCGTCCTGGCGTTTTGGCCGAAGATGGCGCGCAGGCGCGCGGGCAGCTCGGTCGCCGCCTCGATGCCGGTGAAGCCGCCGCCGGCGACCACGACCGTGTCACGTCCATTGACGGCCGGCCGGTCGGCGAGGCCATGCAGATGCCTGTCGAGGGCAACCGCATCGTCGAGCGAGTCGACGCTGAAGCCGTGCTCGGCAAGGCCGGGAATGTTGGGTCGGAAGAGGCGGCTGCCGGTGGCGATCACCAGGCGGTCGTAGGACAGGGTCTTGCGGGTGCCTTTGGGAGTCGAGATCTGCACCGTCAGCGCCTCGGTGTTGACGGTCTCGGCGCTCCCCTGGATGTAGTCGACGTCGATCGCCTTGAGGACATCGAGCAGCGGCGCCGTCAGGGTTTCCGGCTTCGGCTCATAGAGCCGAGGGCGGACCACCAGCGTCGGCTCGGGTGCGATGAGCGCGATCTCGAGCTCTTCCGGCGAGACGCCCTGAATGTCGCGCAGGCGGGCGGCGGAGAGGGCGGCGTACATGCCGGCGAAGCCGGCGCCAATGATGAGCAGTCGCATGTGGTTCACTCCTTGATTTGGTTCTGGGTTTGTTGGTTCGAAACGCGCGCCATCGCCGCCGCTCGATGCGAGCAGAGCCTTTTGCGAGCGATGATGACGCGAAGAGGTGAGACGGAGACCGCCGGGCCCTTACGGCGCGGTGCAGTTCGGCAGCGAGGACAGCAGCGCAGGACCTTCACATCCTGCGCGGCAGCTTCGCGGGCCCGATGGCCAGCCGCGCAGGGCGACCGGCAGCGCAGGTTTGTTGGTCCAGCCCCGATTGATCAGGATCGACGTCGAGACCTTGGCGTTCTGCGCGGCTTGTGGCGGCGCCTCTTCGGCCGTCGGCGAGGTGAAACGCACCGTCAGCGAAAGCCCGTACATGAGCGCCGTCGAGACGGCCTTCCGTCGTGGCGCGATTGCAAGCCGTTTCCTGTCCATCGTTTGTCTCCGTCCCCATGATGTGACGTTGCGATGTTTAGCCAACCGGATCGTCGACTGCGCCAGAGCGATTGCCGTCCCTGTCGAGAGATTGCTGCTAACGCAGGCGCCTGCGCCAATCGCTCGGTGTCTCGCTCGTATGCGTCGCGGGAAGCCCGGCGTATTTCCCGAAGCGGCCATGCCTTGTCCGATTCTGCCGCAAGCAGGCATGCGTTTTCACAAACGCACGATGGGGGCGGATGACGAGTTGTCGGAGAAGCGAACACCGGCCGGATGACGGTCCGGTCGTGCGATTGATATCGGCGATCCAGGCTAGTTCGACGACAGTCCCGTCCTGCGCCTCAAATCGGTGATCGCGCGCAGAAAACTGTCGGCCGGCGTCGTCTCCGGATCGATCAGGCGGTGCAGGCGAAAGCCGTCTTCCAGCGCCAGCACGACGGAGGCCATCCACGGCGGATTCAGCGTGTCGTTCCTGCCACTGCTCTTCAACGTGGCCTCGACGATGTCGGCGACCAGCTTGCGCCGCGCGCGTAGCCGCTTGGCAAGCTCCGGGCGGCGCTTCTCGGCGCGCGCGACGAACAGGATCATCTCCATGTGCAGGAGGGGCGAGCGGGCGAGCGGGTCTTGCCGGCTGCGATCCATCGTCTTCAGCGCCGCGATGAAATCGTCGAGATTGTCGTGCTGCGCGAGGATGTCGAGGTTGCGCCGGATCGACTGCTCGACATGATCCTCGAGCATGGCGATGATCAATTCGTCCTTGCTCTTGAAGTTGGAATAGAACGCGCCGCGGGTGAAGCCCGCGGCGGCCGCGATCGCCTCGATGCTGGCGCCGCCGATGCCGTCCGCCTCGAACACGCGCGCGGCCGCCTCGAACAGTTTGTCGCGCGTGTCGTCCCTGGTCGGCCTGGTTCTCACCCTTGACATCGGCGCAGGTTAGGGCAGAATGCAACTCGATACAATAATGTATCGAGTTTATAATCTTGGGGATGGTTACGCCGCGCAAGCAAGGGGGCTGCCGGCGTATTCGTGTCATGCGGCAACCGATTGAGGTCACCATGAACGAGCAAGTGCAACCCGCAGGCGGACCGCTGTTCAATCCGCTGTCGCCGGACTTCATCCGCGATCCCTATCCACACTACGACCGGCTGCGCACGGTCGAGCCGATCCATGTGACGCCGTTCGGCCAGTTCGTCGCCAGCCGCCATGCCGACGTCAGCTTCGTGATGCGCGACAAGCGCTTCGGCAAGGACTTTGTCGAGCGCTCCAAGCGCCGCTATAGCCCTGCCATCATGGACGAGCCGGTGTTCCGCAGCATGAGCCACTGGATGCTGCAATCCGATCCGCCCGACCACACCCGCTTGCGCGGCCTCGTCGTGAAGGCCTTCACCGCCCGCCGCGTCGAGGACATGCGGCCGCGGATCCAGGCGATCGTCGACCAGGCCATCGATGCCGTGATCGAGCGCGGCCACATGGACCTGATCGAGGATTTCGCCTTCCGCCTGCCGGTCACCATCATCTGCGACATGCTCGGAATCCCCGAGGACCATCGCGAGACCTTCTACAACAGCTCGCGCGATGGCGGCCGCCTGCTCGATCCCGTGCCGCTCACGCCGGAGGAGATCGCGAAGGGCAACGCCGGCAACATGATGGCGCAGATGTATTTCCAGCAGCTGTTCGAGCTGCGCCGCCGCAATCCTGGCGACGATCTCATCACCCAGCTGGTGCAGGCCGAGGAAGACGGCAACAAGCTCACCAACGAGGAATTGACCGCCAACATCATCCTGCTGTTCGGCGCCGGCCACGAGACCACCGTCAATCTGATCGGAAACGGCCTGCTCGCGCTGCATCGCAATCCGGATCAGCTCGCGCTCCTGAAGGCGCGGCCCGAGTTGATGGTCAACGCGATCGAGGAATTCTTGCGCTACGATTCCTCGGTGCAGATGACCGGACGCGTGACGCTGGAGGACATCGAGGATCTCGGCGGCAAGAGCATCCCCAAGGGCGAGACCGTGCTCTGCCTGCTCGGCTCGGCCAACCGCGATCCGGCGGTCTACCCTGATCGCCCCGACCGGCTCGACGTCACCAGGCCCAATGTCAAGCCGCTGTCGTTCGGCGGCGGCATCCATTTCTGCCTGGGCGCCCAATTGGCGCGCATCGAGGCCGAAATCGCCCTCGCGACGCTGCTGCGGCGGCTGCCGGATCTGCGCATCGACGACGTCGAGAACCCGGAATGGCGCCCGACCTTCGTGCTGCGCGGCCTGAAACGCCTGCCGGCGAGCTGGTGATGGCCGGCCCCGTTAACCTCCGCGCGCAACAGTCGCTGTGACTTCGCCACACTTCCCCTTATATAAGGGGCTGTTCCGGCGCGCCTGAGGCCCTCAGGTTCGGCCCGGGCCGGTTTGGCCGAGGGGAGACCCGTGCAGACGACGCTGCTCGGATTGGCGATTGCCTTCATCATTGCGCTGCTGACCGCGCTGATCGGGCCTTACTTCATCGACTGGAACCAGTTCAGGCCCCAGTTCGAGGCGGAGGCGGGCACGATCATGGGCGTGCCGGTGCGGGTGGCGGGCGAGCTGGATGCGCGGCTGCTGCCGGCGCCGACGCTGCGGCTGCGCTCGGTCACCTTCGGCGGCAACAATGACCTCGGCCGTCTGCGCGCCGACAAGCTCGACGTCGAGTTCAGCCTGAGCTCGCTGATGCGCGGTGAATGGCGCGCTACCGAGCTGACCGTCAACGGCATGGCGGTGGATCTCGGCCTGGATGCCAAAGGACGGGTCGATTTGCCGTCCACCGCGAGCGGCACCTTCAATCTGGCCTCGCTTGCGATCGAACGGCTGAACCTCACCGGCCGCATCGCCCTGCATGATGCCGCCAGCCGCTCGACGCTGGAATTGAACGACATCACCTTTTCCGGCGACGTGCGCTCGCTGGCCGGCTCGGTCCGCGGCGATGGCAGTTTCACCGCCACCGGGGTGCGCTATCCGTTCCGCGTCTCCTCCGGCCCAAGCGCCGACGGCAGCGCCACCCGTCTCCACCTCAACATCGATCCCGGCGAGCGCGCGATCTTGGCCGATCTCGAAGGCGTGCTCGCCTTCGACAACCGCCTGCCGAAATTCGACGGCGCGCTGACGCTCGCTGTGCCTCCGGTCAAGAAGGCGGGCACGGCGGGGCCGACACCCTGGAAGCTCACGGCAAAGCTCAAGGCCGATCCGGCCGGCGCCAAATTCGATCAGATCGACGCGAGCTTCGGCGCCGAGGACAACGCGCTCAAGTTTGGCGGTGTCGGCGATGTCAGGTTCGGCGCTTCGCCGCTGCTGCGCGCGGTGCTGTCGGCGCGCCAGGTCGATGCCGACAAGCTGGCGGGCAAGGATGATGCCGAGCCGCAGCGCGTCCTGCCGGCGCTGCGCGCGGGCCTTGCGGCGATCCCGCAGGCGCCGATGCCGGCGCAGATCGAGTTCAACTCCGATCAGATCATGCTGGGCGGGCGTCCGCTCCAGAACATCACGGCGGAGCTTCAGACCGACGGAAGGTCCTGGACGTTCCAGCGGCTCGAGCTGCGCGCGCCCGGCATGACGCAGCTCTCGCTCAACGGCGCAACGCCCGGCGCCGACAGCTTTAGCGGCCGTCTCAGCGTCGAGTCGTCCGATCCCGATACGCTGGTGGCCTGGCTCCAGGGCCGCAGCGAGATCAACCGCCGCAGCACGCGCCCGCTACGCCTTGCCGGCGACGTGACCATCGCCGCCAACCATCTCGCCGTCGACAGGCTGAAGGCCGAGATCGAGGGCGGCGCGGTGGAGGGCCGCATCGGCTTCGTCCAGACCGGCGCGAGCAAGGGCTCGCGGATCGACGCCGAGCTCAAGGCCGACCGTCTCGACCTCGATGCCGCCGCAAGCTTCGTGCGCGCGCTCGCGGGGCCGCAGGGCGAATGGCCCGAGGAAGCCAAGCTCGCGCTCGACGTCGGCCGCGCGATGTCGGCCGGACAGGAGCTGCGGCCGTTCACGGCGAAGCTCGGCTACGGTCCGGCGGCGCTGTCCCTGGAGCAGTTGCGGTTCGGCCAGGCGAGCGGGGTGACCACCGAAGCGAGCGGCAGCTTCGACCGCGTTCATGCCACCGGCAAGCTCGCGCTGAAATCCTCGGCCAATTCGCTGCGTGAGCTCACCGCGCTGCTCGAGCCGATTGCGCCTTCGGTGCGCGCGCGGTTCGACGCCATGCCGTCATTGCCCGGCGCGACGCGGTTGAAGCTCGACCTCAGCCTCGACAAGAACGCCGACCATGCCGATCGCAACGACGCGCGCGCCGTGCTCGATCTCGATGCGCCGCAGCTCAAGGCCACCGCGACGCTGGCCGGGCAGACGCCGGTGGCGGCGGTCAACGGCATCGACATCGACCGCTTGCGCAACAGCGACTTCACGCTGGACTCGAAAATCTCGACGCCGAAGGCCGGCACATTGCTGGCGCTGCTCGGCCTCGATCGCGTCGCCGCCGCGGGCGAGGGCGCCTCGCAGTTCGAAGGCCGGTTGAGCGGCGCCTGGCGCCGGCCGTTGCAATTGAACGCAAAGCTCAGTGGCGGCGGGCTGGATGCGGATGCGCAAGGCAGCATCGAATTGCCGGACTTCAATTCGTCCCAGCCGAAGGCCAGCGTGAATTTGCGCGTACGCAATGCCAATCTGGCGCCGCTGTTCGGGACCAGTCCAACCGACAGATCGGTGCAGAGCGTCAACCTGTCCTCGCGCGTCGGCCTCTCCGGCAACCGCCTGACCTTCGACGATCTCGACAGCAGCGCGGCCGGCTCGCATCTGCGCGGGCATCTCGCGGTGACGCTCGATCAGGAGAAGAGCGTCGATGGCGAAATCGGCCTCGACGCGCTCGATCTTGCGCCCGCGTTCGCAATGGCCATCGGCGCCGCCGGACGTGATGCCGGTGATCCCCTGAGTGCGGGGCTGCTCGGCGGCTGGCGCGGCCGCATCGCCTTCCAGGCCTTGCAAGGCACCTTGCCCGACGGCATCGAGCTGCGCCCCGTCGGCGGCACGATCCGGAGCGACGGCCAGTCGCTCGCGCTCGACGCGCTCAAGGGTGGTGTCGGCGGCGGTGAGATGTCGGCGAGCTTCGACGCGCGCAATGGCGCCAATGGCATTGCGCTGAACGCGCGTATCGAGCTCAGAAACGTCAATGCGGCGGCGCTGCGCTACCGCGATCTCGCCTTGCCCAAGGGACGTGCCTCGGTGCAGATGGCCTTGACCAGCCAGGGCCGCAGCGTTGCGGCGTTGACCGGCGCGCTCGCCGGCAATGGCACGGTGACGCTCGAGGCCGCGGAAATCAGCGGCCTCAATCCGCGCGCCTTCGAGATCGCCATCCGCGCCAGCGACGGCGGCCAGGTTGCCGACGACAACAGGCTGCGGCAGCTCGTCGAACCCGCGCTGTCGGCAGGTCCGATCGCGGTCGCCTCGGCGCAGATCCCGTTCACGATCCGCGACGGGCGCCTGCGCGTCGGCGCGACACCGCTGGAAGCAAAGAACGCCCGGGCGATCGTCTCCGGCGGCTACGACATCCCCGCCGACCAGGCCGACATCCGCGCCAGCCTGACGCCGATCATGACCGGACTTTCCGGCGCGCCACCGGAGATCCAGCTGTTCGCGGCAGGTCCTCCCGACAGGCTCAACCGCACCGTCGATGTCGCGCCGCTGTCGTCCTGGCTCGCGGTGCGCACGATCGATCGCGAGACGCGGCGGCTCGACGCGATCGAGCGTGGCGAGCCGCCGCCGGCGACTGCGGCGCTGCCGACGCTGGTCTCGCCCGACCCGGTGCCCGAGCCGTCGCTGACCGACGTGCCGTTGCCCGGCCGCGATCCGCGCCGCGCGCCGCCGAAGCCAAAGGCCGCGCCGATGCCGAAGGCGCCGCAGGCCGCCCCCGCGGTGCCAAGTCCTTCAATCGCAAGTCCTCCACTGACAAGCCCGCCGCTCGCGAGCCAGCAGATCGCGCCGCTGCCGCCGCCGATCGAAGTGAGGCCGGCACCAGGCCCGCCGCCCGCAAAACCCAAGCCGAAGCCGCCGCTGGTGCTGACGCCGTCGAATCCGTGAGGCGGCGGGCAATGTTGTCGTGGCCATCCTTCGAGACGCCCGCCGTTGGCGGGCTCCTCAGGATGAGGTCTCGTTTCGCCGTGAAATCCTAGACTTTCATGGTGAGGAGCGCCGTTTACAGCGCGTCTCGAACCATAAGGCCGAGCAGCTTCGCAGTCCCCATCATCCTTTGCCGCCGCGGACGCCTTGCCCGCCGGTAAACCCATTCCCGCGCATTTTAACGAATTTTGCCCGGCAAAACTGATCTGCCGACTTTACCGGATTCTCGCGTTTGTTCCCTAGTCTCTGTTCCCAGAGGAATTCGGCGTCCCGCCAGCACGAGCGGGATGGCTAGCCAAGAACTGGGGTATCGAGATGAACGGGGCAAAATCGCTTCTGCAAGATCTGGACGACGCCATCGCGCGCGGCACCGACGAGAGCCGGGCGAAGGCGTTGTGGCATGCGACCGACATCCTGATCACCGGCCGCTACAGCGACGACGAGATCAGCATGTTCGGCGAGGTCATCGGGCGGCTTGCCGACGAGATCGAGGTCGCCGCGCGGGCGCAGCTCTCGGACGTGATGTCGGCGTGTGATCACGCGCCGCTCAACGTCATCGCAAAGCTCGCCCTCGACGACGAGATCGACGTGGCCGGTCCGGTGCTGCGCGACTCCAGTCGGATCAACGAGAAGATGCTGGTCGAGAGTGCCATGACCAAGGGCCAGGCGCATCTGCTTGCGATCGCCCAGCGCAAGTCGATCGGCGAAGCCGTCACCGACGTGCTGGTCAAGCGCGGCGACCAGGCGGTCGTGACCTCCGTCGCCAAAAACGAGGGCGCGCGCTTCTCCGGTTCGGGCCTGCTGCACATGGTCCGGCGCGCCGAGGGTGACTCGATCCTCGCCGAGCAGCTCGGCCTGCGCAAGGACGTGCCGCGCCACATCTTCCAGCAGCTCATTTCCAAGGCGTCGGAAGACGTCCGCCGCCGCCTCGAGAGCGAGCGGCCCGAGATGATGTCGCAGATCCAGAGCTCGGTGACCGACGTCACCGGCGATCTCCAGTCCAAGTTCGGCCCGTCCTCGCGCAGCTATTTCGTCGCCAAGCGCGTGGTGACGACGCAGTACCGCCAGGGCAACCTCAACCAGGACTCGATCTCGAACTATGCGCGCCAGCACCGTTTCGACGAGGTGCAGATCGGCCTGTCGCTGTTGTCGTCGCTTCCGGTCGACGTGATCGAGCGCGCGATGATGGACCGCAATCGCGAGATACTTCTGGTGCTGTGCAAGGCGCTCGACTTCTCGTGGGACACGACCATGTCGCTGCTGTTCCTCGGCGCCAAGGATCATCTGATCACGGCGCGCGAGCTTCATGACAGCGAGCGCGAGTTCGGCAAGCTCAAGATCGAGACGTCGCGCAGCATTCTGAAGTTCTACCAGTCGCGCAAGACCGGCGCGGGTGCCGATACGGGCCGTCAGCCCGAGCTCCAGGTGCACTGAGCAAGAGGGGAGTATTGCAATGTTGCCTCAATTCGGCACTGCGGTTCGCAAGAACAAGATCCTCAACAAGAGCCTTCCCGTCGATGCCGGCGGTTCGGCCCCCGAGAAGGCTTCCGTCGACGCCGCCTGGCTCGTGCTCGAAGCCGCCAACGATCTCGGCGACCACGCCGCGATCGCAGCCTGCCGCCGGGTCATCGACGCCGAGCTGAACGGTACGGTGGCGGGCAGCGCGGATATCGATCTCGTGCTCGGCTATTTCAGGTAGCGACGATCACCAACGTCTAGTGCGCCATCGCGATGTCGCCGGACACTTGCTCGCGTCTTGCATCGATGCGTAGCAGCACGACAACGACTGCGCCCACCAGCGCGCAGCCCGCGAGCAAAAGAAGACCCGCGGTAAAACTGCCAGTTAAATCCTTCAGGTAGCCCATTGCGTAAGGACCGGCGAAACCGGAAAGATTTCCAAGCGAGTTGATCGCGGCGATGCCGGCGGCAGCCGATGCTCCCGTTAAAAAGCTCGCCGGCAGCGGCCAAAACATCGGGGGGACCGCGGAAACGCCGATCTGTGCGAAGCAAAGCAATGCCATGACAAGGACGGAGTTGGAAACGAGACCTGCCACTCCGATCCCCACCGCTGCCATCAACAGTGCCGCAGCGACGTGACCCTTTCGTTCCATGGTCCGATCGGAATGACGACCAAGCAGCACCATGCCCGCGGCCCCGAAAATAAAGGGCAGCGCCGCCAGCAAGCCGGTCTGGGTATCACTGACGCCAAAACCCTTGATGATGGTTGGCAGGAAGAACGCTACGCCGTAACTTGCAGCATTCAGGCAGAAGTACACCAGAGCGCACAACAAAATGCGGTAATCGGTGAGCGCCTGACCCAATGACAGGTGTTCGACCTTCTCTTTGTTTCGCTTCTCGGTGGCCTGCACGTCTTCCAGCCAGGCAATCTCGTCTTGTTGCAGCCAGCGGGCCTGGCGCGGAAAATCAGTCAGATAGAGCAGGACGCAGATGCCTACCACGACCGACGGCAGCGCCTCGAGAATGAACAGCCACTGCCAGCCTTCCAATCCCAAACCGGTCACGCCGAGCAGAAGCCCGGAGATGGGCGATCCGATGATGGACGAGATCGGGATCGCCAGCATGAACAGGCTGATGACCCGAGCCCGGTAAACCGCCGGGAACCACAGCGTCAGATAGAAGATGATGCCCGGAAAGAATCCTGCCTCGCAGGCGCCGAGCAGCAACCGAAGAGAGTAGAAGACGCCCGTCGTCGGTATTCCCGTCGCTGCCGATATCGATGGGATGAATGCGAAGGCCGCCGAGACGATCCCCCACGTAATCATGATGCGGGCGATCCAGACGCGCGCGCCGACTCTTTCCAGGAAGATGTTGGAGGGGACTTCAAACAGGAAATACCCGACGAAGAACAAGCCCGCGCCCAGTCCGAACGCTGCTTCACTTAAACCCAGCGCCTGGTTCATGTGCAGCTTGGCAAAGCCGACATTGACGCGGTCAAGATAGGCCACGAAATAGCAGACGATCAGGAACGGTATGAGCCGCCACATCACCTTGCCAATGACACGCTTCTCGACGTCTTGCATCGCAAAGCCTCCCGCTTGATCACCGGAACCCGCTCAACATCCGGGCGGCGTTGCAAAACAATGACGGGTGCGAACGATGAGTGCAAACGGCATTTTGACGTTCAAGCCAAAGTGACAGTTGTGCTGTCATGCTCCGAAGCTGGAGGAGGGACGAAGCATGCGACACGTTCCATCTAACGCTCGGGCGGCCCAGGCATCGGCCGCCCGCCATGATGATCGCGAACATCATCCTATTTTGCCATCGCCATCCTGGCCGACTCGATCTTCGCCTTGGCGGCATCGAGTTTGAAGCTCGCGCCCTTCTGCGTCTGCGGAAACGCGATCGCAGTCACGGCCAGCTTCTCAACCTCCTGTTGGACGAACACGAAGAGCCAGAATGTCTAGGCGTTCGCGCCGCCGTCGACGGTCAAGGTCGAGCCGGTGATGTATTTTGCCTTCGCGCTCGCCAGGAATGCCACGGCATTCGCGATGTCATCCGTCGCACCATACCGGCCCAGTGCCATGAACTGTTTCAGCGTCTCCGCGGTCGGGCCGCTCGCGGGGTTCATGTCGGTGTCGATCGATCCCGGCTGCACCAGATTGACCGTGACGTCCCTGGGACCGAGCTCCCGCGCGAGCGCCTTCGTGAACGCTGCAAGCGCCGACTTCGACGCCGCATACACGCCGAGCACCGGCGCGGGCACGCGGTCGGCGAAATAGCTGCCGATGGTGATGATGCGGCCGCCTTTGCCGAGATGGGGCAGCGCGGCCTTGCTCGCGATCATCGGCGAGCGCACGTTGACGTCCAGCAGCGCATCGATGTCGGCGAGCGAGATATCGTTGAGGCCGCCCAGGCGCAAAATGCCGGCGTTATTGACCAGGATATCAAGCCCGCCCAACTCCTTGACGGTCTTCTCGACCGAGGCCTGAACGGCAGCGACATCGGCGCTGTCGGCCTGGATCGCAACGGCTTTGCGCCCGCCTGCCTTGATGGCGTCCACGATCTTCGCGGCACTGTCTGCGGACTTCTCGTAAGTGATTGCAACATCGGCGCCTTCCGCGGCCAGCGCTTTTGCAATGCCTGCTCCGATTCCCCTGCTTGCGCCCGTCACCAGGGCCCGTTTTCCAGCCAGATTCATTTCATCTCTCCAATTCTGTAACGATCGACACAGAATATGTGGAGTCTTGAACGGGCGCGTCAAGTCAATTATGTGTTGATCATTACAGAAAGGGCGAGATGGCCGGACGACCCCGGGAATTCGATCGAGAGGCAGCCCTCGAAGCCGCCATGTTCCTGTTTTGGCGCAAGGGTTTCGAGGCGGCCTCGATGCACGACCTCTGCGACGCCATGGGCGTCCGCTCGCCGAGCCTCTATGCGGCCTTCGAAAGCAAGGAGGCGCTCTATCTCGCCGCGATCGAGCATTACGTCCAGACCCAGGGACCTCCGGTGTGGGACAAGCTCGCGGACGGAAAAACCGCGCGCGAGGGCATCGAGCACCTGCTGATCGGGGCGACCGAGACCCTGCCGAAATCCCGGACCGCGCCGGCCGGCTGCATGGCCGTGCTCGGCGCCGTCAGCGACGAATGGCCGGCCACCATTGCCCGCGCGATCAGGAAGGTCCGCCTCGACATGCTGGGCAATCTGCGTGCGCGGATCGAAGGCGCGGTCGGCAGCGGCGAGCTGCCTGCCGCAACCGACATCGATGCGCTGAGCCGGTTCTACCTGAGTGTGTTTCAGGGCATGGCCATCCAGGCCAAGGACGGCGCGACGCCTGAGGAGTTGAGAGGCGTAGCGAAGGCGGCCATGGCGATGTGGCCGGGCGAGCGGTAGCTCGCGGCCTGTAGCATGGGTTTCGCTCCGCTCTATCCATCCTACGAGCTGGGCCGAGAGATTGATCTATCTCAAGACCGCATCCGAAACGCGAGCCCAGCTTACATTCGGAAGGCAGCGATACGTCCAGACAGGCGGGAGGTGAAGCATGTACCGGCACATTCTCATTCCGACAGATGGGTCGGAGCTAGCGGAGCACGGCGTGGCGCATGGGTTGGCGCTGGCGAAATCCCTTGGAGCCAAGGTATCTCTAATCTTCGTTGTGGAGCCGTTTTCAGAAATGACAGGGCGGTTCCGTGAAGCAGTCGCAACATATGCCGAGCTGCGCAAGGAACAGGCCACGAGCACATTGGATCGCGCGGCAAATGCGGCCAAGGAGGCCGGCGTTTCCTGCGAACCGATTCAAGTGGAGAACGGGCAACCCCATCAAGCCATCATCGCAGCAGCCGAGAATAAAGGTTGCGATCTCATCGTGATGTCATCCCATGGCCGCAGCGGACTCTCCATGCTTCTCATCGGTAGCGTGACAAACAAGGTGCTGGCGCAGGCGAAAACTCCCGTACTGATTTGTCCGTGAATGTGCGGACCTGCTGACAGAGTTCTCGCTCGCCGCGAGGACTAGAAAACTCAACGGCCGCATAAACCGGCTTGTCTGCTTTTCGTCATCTGCGGGCCTTACCTGCCGGTCAGGCCTTGTCGGCCCGGCACCCGGGTAGCCGGTGACAGTGCACTCAACTCGAAGCAGCGGACCCCCGTGTGCATCAATTGAATGCACTGTCACCGCAATTGCGGCGACGGCTAGAGCCTGTCGATCCGAAATGCGCGAGTCTCGATCGCGGCGCGAACACGCGCGTTGCACGCAGCTGTGATCCGTGGAACCCGCCGCGCATGTAACGACAGGCGCTCCCCTCCGAATAGCTCGTAGCGGACGCTTCGTTCGCCAACAGATGGATGCGCAATCCGGGGAGAAATCGTCGCATGATGGGATTCAACGTCGCGGAAAATGGTGGAGGCTCTTATCGTCCGCTCGCCATTCTCCGCTGGGTCATGGTGGTCATATTCGTATCGTTTGGAATGCAGAAATTCACACTGCAATCCGCACAGGGCATCGCCCAGTTCATCAGCAACAGCCCGTTCATCTCCTGGCTGTCGGTATTCGGCCTGAGGGGAGAGGCCTATGTTCTCGGTGTCGCCGAATTCGTGATTGCGGCGCTGCTCGTGGCCGGTGCGTTCAATCCGGTCTTGTCCGCGCTCGGTTCATTCATGGGCGTGGTGACGTTCGCGGTCACGTGGTCGTTCTTCTTCACGACGCCGGGCGTCGTCACATGGAGCCTTTCGACCGATCCGATGGCGTGGAATCTGGCCGGCGAGTTCCTGTTCAAGGACATCGTCCTGCTGTGTGTCTGCGCGGTGTTGTTTCTGGCCTCCTTGCCTCAATCGGTTGTCCGGCTCCGCACCGGCTGAGCGTTCCGCCTCTCACCACCGGATGCGGTAGATCACGACGGCTTCGCCGTGATGCGTCGTGCTCTTCTCGAGGATATAGTTCGACTTCTCCAGCACGCGGCGGGATGCGCCATGCCCGACAAAGACGAGGCCGATGAGGGACGGCAGCTCGAGTTGCGACAGCCCGATCTCGGTCAGCGCCGTCGCGATCTCGCTCGCAAGGCCCTGACCCCAGAATTCGCGCTTGAACGTGTAGGCAATCTCGACCTCGTCCACGCCATCGACGAGGATGTGCCGGATGCCCGCTCGCCCGGCGAAGGCGCCGTCCTTCGTTCGCAGCACCCACAGCCCAAAACCGTGCTGGTCCCAATGCGCCATGTTGGTCTCGAGATACGTCTTGGTGACCTCGGGTGCACGCACGCCGCCGAGATAGCGGGACACCTCGGCATCGAGATGCAGCGCGACGAGATCGGCAAGGTGATCCTCGCGCAGCTTTTCGGCGGTCAATCTGTCGGTGCTGAAGCGGTCCATGGAGACTGATAGCCGCTTTGGAGGCCGGTCGTCGATCGCTTTCGCGATGCGACACCGCGCGACATCAGCGCCGGCTGGACCGCTTGGACTCCGTGTCGCGCCCGGGTTCTGACTTTGCCGCGCCGAGCGCCGCGGCCAGCTCGTCGATATGGTAGGGTTTCGGCAGGATCTGCAGACCCGCCAATTCGGCGTCGTGAACTGCGGCGTCGGAGTATCCGCTGGTCAGAAGCACGGGTATGTCGCTTCGCCTTCGTTTGATTTCCCGCGCCAGCTCGACCCCATTCATGCCGCCGGGCATCATGATATCGGAAAAGACGAGGTCGACGGCGCGGCCGTCGGCGAGGGCACCGAGCGCGGCGGCGCCACTCGCCGCGTGCGTGACCTCGTAACCGAGCTGGCCCAGCATCTCGCTCACCAATGCGGCCACCTCGTCATCGTCTTCGACCAGAAGGATGCGGCCGTGATTGCTCTTTTTCGGCCGCGCCATGTTGAGATCGATGAGGTGTCGCTCCCTGGAAGGAATGCTGAGCGATCGCGGCAAATAGAGCTCGATGCTGGTGCCTTGGCCGACTTCCGATCGAATGCGGACCGTCCCCCGTGACTGCGTCGCGAATCCATGGACCTGGGCAAGCCCGAGCCCCGAGCCCTTTCCGACCTCCTTGGTCGTGAAGAATGGTTCGAAAACGCGTGACAGGATCTCCGGACTCATGCCGACACCCGTATCGACCACGGACAGGCGCACGTAGTCTCCGGCGATCTGCTCGTCATTCAGATCGGGCAGATTTTCCCCGCGCACGAGAATCGTGCCGCCATTGGGCATGGCGTCGCGGGCGTTGACGGCGAGGTTGAGGATCACGAGCTCGAGCTCGCCGGGATCGACCTCCACCGGCCAGAGCGTGTCCGGAAAATCGAACTCGACATGGACGTCGCCTCTCAGGCTGCGGTCGAGCAATTCGCGCATGCCGCCCATCTGCGAGGCGACGTCGACGGGCTCCGGCCGGAGCGTCTGGCGGCGGGAGAACGCAAGAAGCTGCCTGGTCAGGCTGGCCCCGCGCTGGGCGGCCTGGACCATCCCGTCCATGAGCCGGCGGCGACGGGCGGGATCGGTCTGGCGGTCGAGCATGTCGAGGCCGCCGGAGATCACCATCAGCAGATTGTTGAAGTCGTGCGCCACCCCGCCGGTCAGCTGTCCGATGGCTTCGATCTTCTGGGCTTGCCGAAGCGTCTCCTCGACCCGCGCGCGCTCGTTCATCTCCAGGCGCAATTGCTTATTGGCTTCCGCGAGGGCCCGCGTGCGCTCGACCACCAGCGTTTCGAGCTCCTGAGCCGCCTGTTCGCGCGCCGCGAGCAGGGCCCGGATTTCATATTGGCGCCGCCGTGCGCGCAGTGCCGATTGAATGGTGCTGGTCAGCGTCATCGGCTGAACCGGCCGCTCGAGCAGCGAAACGTTGCGGAGAAGCGCGACAATGCTGCGGCGCCAGGCGAGGACGGCCGGCTGCTCGCGATGGCTGGTCAGGACGACGAAGGGCAGGTCGGACCAGGGCGGCTGGCTCTCGATCCATTGCGCCAGCGGCGACGTGTCTTTCCCGAACAGCGCTTCCTCGGCAAGGAAAACGGCGCCGACGCCGGCTGCCATCTCGCTGACGAGTTCGGGCAGACTGCGGCAGCTGCTCGCTTCCAGGTGCGAACTCCGGAACAGCTCGACGGAGGCAAGCCCGTCGCGCCCGATCGGAGCAAAGACGAGAACATGGTGATCTCGCTCAACGCTCATTCAACCGACCCTTCGGGCTTGGGTGACCCGGTGTAACGCGGATTGCCGGAGAAGATGCCGCTGAACTCCCTCAGCGGCGGGCCGAGCGTGATGCCGGCGCGGCTGAGCCGAAATTCGCGGATGGTGTGCTCGTGTTGGCCGCTGCGCTTCTTGACGACAGACAGGGCGCGCCGCACCGTTCCGCTGACCTCGAAATAGCGCAGCATGAGCACCGAATCGCTGAGATAGCTGATGTCGAGAGGCGTATCCATCGGACCGACGAGGCCATGCTGGGCGAGGACCAGGATGGTCAGCACACCCTGCTGCCCCAAATAGCTCAGGAGTTCGTGCATCTGCAGGATGAGAAATCGCTCGTCGGGCATCGCGGCCAGATAGCCGTTGAGGCTGTCGATGATGACGAGGCGGGCCTTGTCGACCTCGACGCTCTTTCGCACGTTCGCGGCGAACTCACCCGGTGACAGCTCGGCGGGATCGATCTGCTGAAACCGGACATGGCCGGAATCGACGTGTTCTTGCAGGGGCAGGCCAAGTGTCCGGGCGCGCGCTTCGACCGTGCCGCGGCCTTCATCGAACGCGAAGAACACCGCGTGCTCGCCACGTTCGGCCGCCGCGATCGCATAGGTGAGCGCAACCGATGATTTCCCCACGCCGGCGGCGCCGATGAGCAGCGCATTGGTGCCGCGCTCGAGACCGCCTCCCAGGAGCTGGTCGAGCTCGGCGTTGCCGCTGGGGGTGAACTCGCCGACGAAGGTCTTGTGATGCTCGGCCGCCACCAGGCGAGGGAATATCCGCAAGCCGCCTTGCTCGATCGTGAAATCGTGGTACCCGCCGCGAAACCGGATGCCGCGCATCTTGATCACGCGGAGCCGGCGCCGCTCGGCGCCGTAGTCGATCGCGAGCTGTTCGAGCATCACCACGCCATGCGCAATGGAATGGAGCTGCAGATCGTCCTGAGATGACGAGAGATCGTCGAGCAGGACCACCGTGCAATTGCGGTTGGTGAAGAAATGTTTCAGCGCCAGCACCTGCCGCCTGTAGCGAAGCGGGTTCTGGGCAAGCAGGCGCAACTCGGACAGGCTGTCGAGCACCACGCGGGTAGGATTGATCCGCTCGACCTCCTTGAAAACAAGGTTTGTCGTTTCGCTCAGCTCCATCTCGGCGGGATGAAACACCGTGAGCTCGCGTTCCGGATCGAGCGTCGTCTCCGGCGGGACCAGTTCGAAGATGTCGATGCCGTCCAGCGACCAGCCGTGCCGCTGCGCCACGAGGTCCAGCTCGTGCTTGGTTTCGGACAGCGAAACGTAGAGCACGCGCTCTCCGTCCCGCACCCCCCTCAGCAGGAACTGGAGTGCGATCGTGGTCTTGCCCGTGCCGGGCCGCCCCTCGTAGAGATACATCCGGTTGGAGTCGAACCCGCCCCCCAGGATGTCGTCCAGGCCGGCGCTACCGGTCGATATTCTGGACACCTCTTGGGGCGCACTGTCTGCAACAGTGTCGGATGGACTGCTCATTGAACCCCCTGACGCTTCGAAAAGGGGCGCCACCGCCCCTACGCGAGTTCCAAGGCGCGCTTGTTGACAGGGCTCGCGCTTGGTCGAGCCGAAGGCCTTGGGAAGGAACTCTCAGGGAAGGAACTCTCAGCTCGGCGCCGGGTTCCTTGCTCATCGGGATGGTCGGCTCTGCATCGCGATGCTGATCGAGGCCAAAGACGGTATCGTACCGCCACTCGCAGGATGGAGCAGGTCGCGAGCTGGATGTCGCTGAAGCCGATGATGCCATCGTGATCGTGTCTTGCCAGGCGGGTCAACTGGCCCCGCAGCCCGGATGAACCGCGCGCCGCTCATCCATCGCGCAGTGTCCTCCGCCACATCGGCCTCGATGATGACGCCGACGATAGGCTTCTGCCGCAGCTCTGCCCAACGTTTCAATCGCCGCATCAAGTCGTCAAGTAGCGACTTGATCTGAATCAAGCGCCGCGATCAGGGCCGCACGACAACCGCCTCTGTGCGGTTTGTGAGAAGCTGGTGCGTGCGATGATCCCGACCTGGTACGTCACCTTTGAAGTGCAAAAGCGGGGCATCCTGCCGAGACAGCGGAGTCCTCGCGAGACGAGGACGTTTGTGACGGAGCACGAGGCAAAGCTGTTCGCGCGCGCAAAACTCGACGAAGGCCTCGCTGTCTTTGCGGGCACGATCAATCCCCACCTTCCCCGGCGGCTCATTCCAGCGTCCGGCATCAACGCGTGGCTTGCCGAAGGACAGGAAAGCGCTGCACCGCCCGGAGCTACGGATACCGACTAAGCACATTGCCGTGCACAGCGATGGCGCTTGGGTGTTGCCATTTTGGTACGGGTCGAAAATCCCCTTGCACGTAAACTTCTGGATGTTCGCGGCGCTTAAGCACGTTAACCCGCATAAGGGCCCGCTTTCTGAACCAAGAAGATTCGAGCAAAGGGGATAGGATGATGAAAAGGCTCTCGATGGCTGCGATCGGCTTCGCGGCGCTGAGCATGGCGGCTCCGGCCATGGCGGCCGACATGGCCGTTAAGGCACCGCCGCCGGCACCGATGGTGGCGGTCTATAATTGGAGCGGATTCTATATTGGCGCCAACGGAGGTTGGGGGCAGAGCCATAATTGCGTGGATTTCGTCACGCTCGCAGGAACAGTGGGAGGCGGTTGCGCTGATCGCTCCGGGGGTCTCGTCGGCGGCCAGATCGGATATCGCTGGCAAACCAATCAGTTTGTGCTTGGGTTGGAAGCACAGGGCGATTGGGCGGAGATCAAGAACACGCGCGTGAGCCTGATTGATCCGCTGATTTCGACCACGGGGAAAACCGATGGCATCGGCCTGTTCACGGCCCAACTCGGATGGGCATGGAACGCGTCACTGCTCTACGTGAAGGGTGGCGCGGCCGTCACTCGCAATCGCTTTGATGTATTCAACAACATCACCGGAGTCGGCCTGGCCTCGGCAGGTCACACGCGCTGGGGCGGCGCCTTGGGTGTCGGCTGGGAATACGGCTTCTCACCGAACTGGACCGTCGGTGTTGAATACGACCATCTCTGGATGGGGAATGACAACACCTCCTTCGCAGGCGTGGTCACGCCCGGAGGGCGCACCCTCCTCGGCACCGGGGTCAGCCAGGATGTGGACATGGTCACGCTTCGGTTGAACTATCGCTTCGGCGGTTATGGTGCTGGTTATGGTGCTCGCTACTGAGCTGGTGTCTTCCCAGTGACTTCAGGCCCCGGCATGGACCGGGGCCTTTTTCATGGGAAGCGCGAAACCGCGAGGATGTCCGTCGCTTCCAGCGTCAGTTCCGACGGTCGAACCCGGCGAGTTGTTGCCTGTCCATGAGCACGATGTGACGCTGGTTGTTGTCGATGAATGCGAGGACCCCAAGCTCGCGCAAATGCGAGAGAGATCGCGAGACGGTCTCGAGCGTCAGACCGAGATAATCCGCGATGTCGCGCCTCGACATCGGCAGCGCGAGGACGCCTGCGGCGGTGAGTCGCCTGTCCATCTCGATCAGAAAGGCGGCAACCCGCTCCAGCGACGTCTTGCGTCCAAGCAGCAGCATGTGGTCTTCGGCATGCCGGAGGTTCGTCATGGTCATATGGAGCAGGCTTCCGGTCAAGGTGCCGTCGCTCCCGGCAACAGCGTCGAGGCTCTCCCGCCTGATCAGCCGCACGGTCGTGTCCGTCACCGCTTCCGTCGTGAAACGATGGACACCGCCATTCGTCAGCCCGAAGGTGTCGCCGGGAATATGAAACGCATTGATCTGCCGGCGCCCGTCCGACAGCAGCTTGTAGCTTCGTACTGTGCCTGACTTGACCTGGTAGATGTATTCGGCGGGCTCCTTCTCGCCATAGATCTCGCTGCCGCGCCTGTAGGTGAATTCCCTCAGGCTGACCATCGGATTCGAGGCGGCGCTCATTCCGAGTTCGCTAAGAGAATGCGGGCGGGGAAGGGAGACCGGGGTCGCGTGCATCAGCATTGGACCAACTCCTCAATCTCATGGCGATCGGGTTTGTCAGTCGCGGAGCATGTGCTGACACGGGGGCAGTGTCGCGCGGCTCTTGTTCCTGATATCGAGCTTGTTCGAAAGCAGGACGAGTGACTATCGTCCTAAGGTTCATTGTACCAACGGACAGGACGAGTTTTGGCATGTCGCGATACGCCGCCTTGATCTAGCGCAACTTGAGGCCTCGTAGGCTTTCCATGCTTCGATGGCTGGACTTCACCAGCTCACGGAGGCAACTATGGATGCAGGACGACTTACTGCGGCAGCAGCCGCATTCGCGTGTGCGGCCTCGTGCACCCTGCCTTAGATCCGTTGATTTTGGTTGGGACCGCGCGCGCCCGATTGTGTTGATGTTCGCAGCCGGAAGGCAGGTTGGCGCGCAGCAACCGACAGAACTTGAATCAGGAGATGAAGATGACCCGCCTGCTTTTCGCAATTCTATCGGTTAGCTCAATTCTGGTATCGGCGGCCTCGATCTCGTCTGCGGCCGAACGCCAGTATCGCCATGGCAACGTCGCCCCGGGTGTTCCTGATAGCTACTGCTTGCAGGGGCGGATTTGGGGATACCCAGGCAATTGCCAATTCGCGACCTATGAGCAGTGCATGGCAACCGCCTCAGGGATCAATGCCTATTGCGGCGTCAATCCGAGCTACGCGTTCGCGCGTCAGCGCGACCCTCGCGGTCAGTGGTATCCGCGCTAGCGGATCTCGATCCCGGCCTGATCCCGGTCTTGGCAATTCTTCGATGATACCATTGTGCCAGTGTTTTGCCCGACGGTGCAACCGGCGCGCATTAGTCCTTGGCCCGGGTGGTTTTTGCACATGCGTAAGCCATTGATTTCACAACCCTCGTCTACTGTGCATGGGGTTGTTTTCGCAGTTTTGGTTTGAGAGGGGCCTTATCCCGCCCCCAACGCGACCGCGACGTTGTAGGTCAGGAGGCTCGCGGCATAGGCCAGCACCAGCATGTAGAAGAAGGTCACGGCCATCCAGGTCCAGCTTCCGGTCTCGCGCCGGATCACGGCGAGCGTGGAGGCGCATTGCGGGGCGAAGATGTACCAGGCCAGCATCGACATCGCGGTCGCGAGCGACCATTTCGTCGCCAGCACCTGGCCGATCTGCTCGGCCGCTTCCTTGCCGCCTTCGATCGCGTAGACGGTGCCGAGGGCTGCGACCGCGACCTCGCGCGCCGCCATGCCCGGGATCAGCGCGACCGCGATCTGCCAGTTGAAGCCGACCGGCGCGAGCAGGGGCTCGAGCGCCTTGCCGATGATCGCGGCGAGGCTGAAGTCGATCGCGGGTTCGGTGGCGCCCGCGGGCGGCTGCGGGAACGAGGCCAGAAACCAGATCAGCACCATCATCGAGAAGATCGTGGTGCCGGCGCGGTGCAGAAACATTTTCGCCCGCGTGTAGACGCCGATCGCGATCGATTTCAGCCGCGGCATCTTGTAGTCCGGCAGCTCCAGCATGAACGGCGCCGGCGCATAGTCGCGCAGCATGAAGAATTTGATCAGGAACGAGACCAGCAGCGCGCTGGTGATGCCGGCGGCGTAGAGGCCGAACATCACGAGGCCCTGGAGGTTGATGAAGCCCCAGACGTCCCTGGCCGGAATGAAGGCGGAGATGATCAGCGTGTAGACCGGAATGCGCGCCGAGCAGGTCATCAGCGGCGCGATCAGGATCGTGGTCAGCCGGTCGCGCTTGTTGTCGATCACGCGCGTCGCCATGATGCCGGGAATGGCGCAGGCAAAGCTCGACAGCAGCGGAATGAAGGCGCGGCCGTGCAGGCCGGCGCCGCCCATGATGCGGTCCATCAGGAACGCGGCGCGCGCCATGTAGCCGAAGTCTTCCAGCAGCAGGATGAACAGGAAGATGATGATGATCTGCGGCAGGAACACGATGACGCTGCCGACGCCTGAGATCACGCCGTTCTGAAGGAAGCTCTGCAAGAGGCCAGCGGGCAGGGTGGCGTGCACGAACTCGCCGAGCGCGTCGAAGCCGTTGTTGAGCAAGTCCATCAGCGGCTGCGCCCAGGCAAACACCGCCTGGAACATCACGAACAGGATAGCGGCGAGCACGATCAGGCCGCCGACCGGATGCAGCACCACGGCATCGATCCGCGCGGTCCAGGTGTCGGGCCCAGCAGGCAGGCTGACGCAGTCGGCGATGATGCGGTCGGCCTCGCGCTGGGTGGCGCGCAGCTCGGCGACGCTGAGCGCGCGCCAGCTGTTCTCCCGCGGCTCCGCGGCGAGTTTCGCCGAGATCTCGTCCGTCAGCGCCAACAGGTCGGCCGTGCCGCTCTTGCGCACCGCGATCGAGGTGACCACGGGCACGCCGAGCTCCTTGGCGAGCCGCTCCACGTCGACGGTGATGCCGCGGCGGCTCGCGATGTCGAACATGTTGAGCACGAGGATCATCGGCCGCCCGGTGCGCTTCAGCTCCAGCAGCAGGCGGATGGTCAGGCGCAGATTGGTCGAGTCGGCCACGCACAGCACGAGGTCGGGCACGGTCTCGCCGGACGCCTTGCCGAGCACGAAGTCACGGGTGATCTCCTCGTCGGGGCTGCGGCCGCGCAGCGAGTAGGTGCCGGGCAGGTCGACCACCGAGACCTGGCGTCCCAGGGGCGTGACGAAGAAGCCTTCCTTGCGCTCGACGGTGACGCCGGGATAGTTCGCGACTTTCTGTCGACTGCCGGTCAGCGCGTTGAACAGCGACGTCTTGCCGCTGTTCGGCGTGCCCACCAGGGCGAGATGCAGCAGAGGAGCTTCCATGTGATCAAAGGCCTTGGGATCAGATTTCCGGTCGCTGTCTAGGCGACAATGATGGCCATGGCTTCACGACGGCGGATCGCGATCGTGATGTTGTCGACACGGACGGCGATCGGGTCACGCCCGACCAGGCCCTCGTGCAGGACCTCGACCCGGGCGCCCTCGACGAAGCCGAGCTCGATCAGCCGGCTCTCGAGCTCGATGTCCGAGAGGGCCGAGCCCGCATCCCCAGCGGAAAGATGTTGGATGACGCCGATATAGCCGCGCTGGGCCAGGCCCAGCGGGATTCGCGAACGCGTGTCATTGGTGTCGGTCATGCCCTGTATTTTCAACGCAGGGCATTGAGGTCAAGCGCGCGGGTCGGCTGAAACTGCACCTTAGAGTGATTTTAAAGTGCAGAACCGTGAGGCGCCGTTGGAGGACGCCCAACGCCTACTGGGCCGGGACCTTGTCCGCCTGGATCGCGGCCATGGCGCGGCTCTTGAAGTAGTCGAGGACGAACAGGCGGATCGCCGAGGACAGATTGCCCTGCTGGCGGTTGCCGTCGATCTCGCCGACCAGCTCGGACAGCGTCATGTTGCGCAGGCCCGAGATCTCCTTCATGCCGTTCCAGAACGCCTCTTCCAGGCTGACGCTGGTCTTGTGGCCGGCAACCACGATCGACCGTTTCACCACGGGCGACTTCATGACTGATCCTCGCGATCGATCTGATGCTGGTCCAGATGCGCCTTCGCCTTGTCCGCGCGCGTCTCCTCCGCCGACCGCTCCGCCTTCGTGCGGCCGAACTTCGCCCGGTTGACGTCCGCCTGCTTCGCCGTGGCTTCCCGCTCGGCGCGCTTCCTGAAACGATTCAGGTTGATGACGTTCCCCATGCCGCGTCTCCATCATCCGCTCCTCTTCTGGCAGGATGAAACATTCAGAAACTGGGTGCCGTGTCGCGCCCCATGAGACTTGATCGCCATTCGCTCGTCCTCGTCAATTGGCCCCTTGGGCCATCAAACGATGAATTCGCCCCGTCAAAGGGCAGAGAGGCCTGCGTAGCACGCCGCCTCGCCACAACATTGACGGTAATCAAATCCCGTCCCTTAAGCCTTATATTTATGAGCCCCAGGGGCACCGTATGATTACGGATGACTATCGGAATTCGGAATTCATCCAGGCCGCGTCATTTTCTCCGGCTGCACCAGACGGTCGAACTCGTCGGCCGAGACGAAGCCGAGCCGCAGCGCCTCCTCCTTCAGCGTGGTGCCGTTGGCATGCGCGGTCTTCGCCACCTTGGCGGCGTTGTCGTAGCCGATCTTCGGGGCGAGCGCGGTCACCAGCATCAGCGAGCGCTGCATCAGCTCCTTGATGCGCTTTTCGTCGGCACGGATGCCGCTGACGCAATGATCGGTGAAGGAGCGCGCGGCGTCCGCCATCAGCCGTATCGAATGCAGCATGTTGTAGGCGAGCACGGGCTTGTAGACGTTGAGCTCGAAATGGCCCTGGCTGCCGGCGACCGTGATCGCTGTGTGATTGCCGAACACCTGGCAGCACACCATCGTCATCGCCTCGCACTGGGTCGGGTTGACCTTGCCGGGCATGATCGAGGAGCCCGGCTCGTTCTCCGGCAGGATCAGTTCGCCGAGGCCCGAGCGCGGGCCCGATCCGAGCAGGCGGATGTCATTGGCGATCTTGAACAGGCCGGTCGCGACGGAATTGATGGCGCCGTGCGCCAGCACATAGGCGTCGTTCGAGGCCAGCGCCTCGAATTTGTTGGCGGCGCTGGTGAAGGGGAGCTTCGTGATACCGGCAACGTGCTTTGCGAACAGTCTTGCGAAGCGCGGCTTGGAGTTGAGGCCGGTGCCGACGGCGGTGCCGCCTTGCGCCAGCGGATAGAGGTCCTTCACCGCCACCTTGAGGCGGGCGATGCCGCTTTCGACCTGCGCGGCGTAGCCGGAGAATTCCTGGCCGAGCGTCAGCGGCGTCGCGTCCTGGGTGTGTGTCCGCCCGATCTTGACGATCTTTGCGAACTCCTTCTCCTTCTTGCGGAGCGCGCGCTGCATCTCGCCGAGGGCAGGGACGAGATCGGCATTGATGCGGCTTGCGGCCGCAATGTGCATCGCGGTCGGGAACGAGTCGTTCGACGACTGGCTCATGTTGACGTGATCGTTGGGATGCACCGGCTTCTTGGCGCCGAGCTCGCCGCCGAGCAGCTCATTGGCGCGGTTGGCGATGACCTCGTTGAGGTTCATGTTGCTCTGCGTACCTGAGCCGGTTTGCCACACGACAAGCGGGAAATGATCGTCCAGCTTGCCCTCGATCACCTCGCGCGCGGCGCGGATGATGGCGTTGGCCCGGCGCTGGTCGAGCAGGCCGAGCGCGAGGTTGGATTGTGCGGCGGCGAGCTTGACGATGCCGAGCGCATGCACCAGCGCGATCGGCATGCGGTCGATGCCGATGCGGAAATTCTGGCGCGAACGTTCGGTCTGCGCCCCCCAATAGCGATCGGCGGGGACCTCGATGGGACCGAAACTGTCGGTCTCGGTGCGGCTGGCGGGGCGGGCAGTGTTCGAGCGAGCAGTCTTCGAGCGAGCAGTCTTGGCCATGAGCACATCCATTCTGCGGCACGGAATTCCACGCAGCCTCTTCATGTGCTCTTCTATATCGGCAGTTTGGCCGGGCGCGACCGTTTCGCGCCCAACCTAGATCATTTCTTGCGGAAACGATCGAGCCGCACCACCTCGGCGCCGCCCTGGTTCGGGGCGGTCGGCTCCTCGGCGCTTTCCGCCGGCTCGCTGGCAGGCGCCGGCACTGCGACGGCCGACGGCGCGGGAGCGGCCGGCAATGTCTCGGGCGAGACCTCGGCGACGTCGGAGGTGTCGAACTGGAGGCCGAACTTCACGGACGGATCGAGGAAGCTCTTGATCGCGCTGAACGGCACGATCAGCCGCTCCGGAATGCCGCCGAAAGACAGGCCGACCTCGAAGCGGTCCTCGAGCACGGTCAGATCCCAGAACTGGTGCTGGAGGATGATCGTCATCTCTTCCGGGTATTGCGCCAGGAGCCGCGACGACAGCTTCACGCCCTCGGCCTTCGACACGAAGGTGATGAAGAAATGGTGCTCGCCCGGCAGTCCATGGGACGCGGCATCGGTCAGCACCTTCCGCAGCACGCCGCGCAGCGCGTCGCGGGCCAGCACATCGTATCGGATATGATCGGTCGCCATGGTGGTCCTGTTGCATTCCAGGAGTTGGGCCCTGCCGGCCCGACTCGCCAAGCCGCAATAGTACCGCGCCTGACGGGTCAGCAGGAGTCCCCGCCGGGAAGGAAATAAGAGGTAAGTGGAGGCTTCTGTTGCCAGGTGCCTCCGAACCCCGCCTAACGGAGCTTAACCCGTTAGGACTTTAAGATGGTCTTTCAAACTGCGTTACGCAGCCTGAGCAACCGGAGCAAAGTTGTCGTTGGCAACTATTGCAGTAGCCCGATAACGGCGGAACAATACCGGGAAAAAGCACGCCCTTTACGCCCTCGTCGATCCTATTTCGCCCCCGCCAAAACCCGCTGTGGGTGAGCCCGCTGGTGGGCTTTGGTGGAGGCGCCGGGTACCGCCCCCGGGTCCGAATGGTTTATTGCGACGACCGTTTATTTCCATAGCCGGCGAACCGGCACCCCCAATATAGGGGGCAAAGGTTTCAAATGACAGGTGTTTCGAGCGGCTATGGCGAGGTTCCCTTTGGATAGGTTCCGGCCGGCCCTCCGTATGATCTTGGCCCTGGGACGGCCAGCGTTCTAAGCTCCTGACATGTCCACGGATTCAGCACCGGCCGCCCAAGAGCCAGATCAAGAGCCAGATCAAGAGCCGGACCATCCAGCCACCCACGCTCCTCCGCCCGGCCTCGTCGCGCTGTTCCTGGCCTTCGCCCGGATGTCGCTGGCCGGCTTCGGCGGGGTCCTGGTGTTTGCCCGCCACGCCATCGTCGATCAGCACCGCTGGATGACGGCGGACGAGTTCAACGAGACCTTTGCGCTCTGCCATTTCCTGCCCGGGCCCAACATCGTCAACCTGTCGATGGTGTTCGGGTCGCGGCTGCGCGGCATCGCCGGCGGCGTTGCCGCCTTTACCGGGCTGTTGCTGCCGCCGACGGTGATCATGACCGTGCTTGCGATCATCTACGCCCGGTTCGGCGATGTGGAGGTGCTGCGCCGCATCCTTGCGGGCATCTCCTGCGCGGCGGTCGGGCTGCTGATCGCGGTGGTCTTTCGCATGATGATGCCATTGCTCAAGCGGATGGACGTCGTCGTGCTCACTCTCATGCTCGGCGTGTTCGTTGCGATCGGCGTGCTTCGCCTGCCGCTCCAGGCGGTGCTGCTGGTCGCGATTCCCATCAGTATCGGCGTCACATATTGGGTGCGGCGGAAGGTAGCAGCATGAACAGCGAAAACCCGATCTGGGCGCTGATCTCCACCTTTGGTCTAATGTCGCTGTTCGCAGTCGGCGGCGCTGCGGCGGCGGTGCCGGAGATGCACCGCATCGCGGTCGACGTGCATCACTGGATGACCGAGAAGCAGTTCGCCGACGCCTATGCGATCGCGCAGCTCTCGCCAGGTCCGAACGTGCTTATCGTCACGTTAATCGGCTATGCCGTCGCCGGCATCCCTGGCGCGCTGGCGGCAACGCTGGCGATGTGCCTGCCGACGGCGCTGCTTGCCTATTATGTCAGCCGTCTGCTGAGCCGGCCCAGCCAATCGCGTTGGCCCGCCTTGATTCAGACTGCACTGGTTCCGCTATCGATTGGATTGATGGCAGCCAGCGCCCTGATCCTGGCCCAGTCGACCGATCGCACCTTTGCTGCGCTGCTTCTGACCGCGGCGGTTGCGGTGCTCGCGTCCGTCTCGCGCATCAATCCACTCTGGCTTCTGCTCGCCGGAGGCCTGTTTGGTTTTGCTGGCATTGTGTAATGAAAATCGCTAGGCAGTGATCCGGGCGGGGGATCCTTTTCCAGCCGATTAGAACAACAGTGCTCGTGACTTAGGAGTCGCGGAGGAGACAAGCATGGCCGACACGATGGGCCACTCGGCGACTGCCACCCGAAACACGGCGGTGGCGATTGGCTTCTGCCTGCTGGCGATAGCGCCGCAGATTTTCGAATTCATCTGGTCGATCGGGACGATCTTCGGCTGGGGTGCCGGGCGCGGCCCATTGCAGGTCGTAACCAGCCATGCGACAGCGCTGCTCGCCGGCGCGCCCAGTGCCATATTCGGATCGTTCGGTGGCGGCACCAAGAAGGCGTCATCCGACGTGCTGCTGGCGCTGATCTATTCCTATCCGCTGTTTGCAGTGGCGATCCTCACGCTGTTCATGACGATCCGGTCGGCGCAGGACTATATCGGCGGCGTCATCCTGATGGCGCTCGCCCTGTTCGCGCTGTGGGCGTCGAGCGATCTGCAGGGCATGCGCGGCTTCTCCTTCGGCGCCGGCACGGCACCGCGGATGTTCGGTGGATTGCTGGTGGCCTTGTCGGCCGGCATCGCCTTGACCGGCCTTCTGACCGATGGGCCGGCGATGGCCCATTATTCCTGGCGCGGGCCTCTGTTCGTGATGGTCGCGATCCTGTTTTTCGCGCTGGCGATCCGGCCGCTCGGCCTCGTGGTCACGGCCTTCGTGAGCTTCATGATTGCAGCGCTGGGCTCGCATGAGACGCGCTGGCTGGAGGCCGCCATCGTCGGCGCCTGCCTGACGCTCGGTTGCGCAATCCTGTTCCCGTACGTGCTCGGATTGCCGATGCCGATGTTCCCGCGTTTCCTGGTTCAGTGAGGGTGTAATGGAGCTCTTTGCCAACCTCGCTCACGGTTTTGCCGTCGCGTTCTCTCCGATCAACCTGCTGATGTGCCTGATCGGCGCCCTCGTGGGCACGCTGGTCGGCGTGTTGCCGGGCATCGGCACCATCGCGACGGTCGCGATGCTGCTGCCGATCACTTTCGGCCTGCCGCCGGTCGGCGCGCTGATCATGCTCGCCGGCATCTATTATGGCGCCCAGTACGGCGGTTCGACCACGTCGATCCTGGTCAACATACCCGGTGAGGCGACATCGGTCGTCACCGCCATCGACGGCCACCAGATGGCCAAGCAGGGCCGCGCCGGCCCGGCGCTGGCGATCGCCGCGATCGGCTCGTTCTTCGCCGGCTGCGTTGCGACCGTTTTGATCGCCGTCCTCGGCGCGCCGCTCACGAAGCTCGCGCTGGCGTTCGGTCCGGCCGAGTATTTCTCACTGATGGTGCTCGGCCTGATCTTCGCGGTGGTGCTGGCCAAAGGCTCGGTGCTGAAGGCGATCGCGATGATCGTGTTCGGCCTGCTGCTCTCGATCGTCGGCTCGGACATCGAGACCGGCGCCTCGCGCATGGCCTTCAACATTCCGGAGCTCGCCGACGGCCTCGGCTTCGCGACGGTGGCGATGGGTGTATTCGGCTTCGCCGAGATCATCCGCAATCTCGACGCCGGCGCCGAGATGAATCGCGATCTGGTGCAGCAGAAGATCACCGGCCTGATGCCGACCAGGAAAGACCTGACCGACTCGGCGCCTGCGATCCTGCGCGGCACGGTGCTCGGCTCGATCCTCGGCATTCTGCCGGGCGGCGGCGCGGTCATCGCGTCGTTTGCGGCCTATACGCTCGAGAAGAAGCTCGCCAAGAACCCGTCGCGGTTCGGCCGCGGCGCGATCGAGGGCGTGGCAGGGCCGGAAAGCGCCAACAACGCTGCGGCGCAGACCTCGTTCATTCCGCTGCTGACGCTCGGCATCCCGCCGAACGCGGTGATGGCGCTGATGGTCGGCGCGATGACCATCCACGGCATCGTGCCGGGCCCGCAGGTCATGCAGAAGCAGCCGGATCTGGTCTGGGGCATGATTGCCTCGATGTGGATCGGCAATCTGATGCTGATCATCATCAACCTGCCGCTCGTTGGAATCTGGGTGCGGCTGCTGCGCGTGCCTTACCGGCTGATGTTCCCCTCGATCGTGATCTTCTGCGCGATCGGCATCTACTCGGTGAACAACGCACCGGTCGACGTCATTCTCGCGGGCGTTTTCGGTCTGGTCGGCTACTGGCTGATCAAGCACGATTTCGAGCCGGCGCCGCTGCTGCTCGGCATGGTGCTCGGACCGCTGATGGAAGAGAACCTGCGTCGTGCGCTTCTGATCTCGCGCGGCGACTGGAGCGTGTTCCTGACGCGTCCGTTGTCGGCGGTGCTGCTGGCGATCGCGGCGTTTCTGCTGATCCTCACGGTCCTGCCCGTGCTGCGTGCTAAGCGCGACGAGGTGTTCACCGAATCCGAGAACTGACCGCGCCTGCGTCGTCGCGGCGCCCTGCGTCCGCACGCCGCATTCGGAAGTCGAATCGACTTGTGTGACCGCTTCGTGAAATGAAAATGCCGGCCCTGTGGCCGGCATTTTTGTTTTACGTCCGAGGGGATCGAGATGACTTCCATTCGCGCGCTTGCGGGCGCATGTGTCGCGACGTTCGCATCGTTGTGCGGCTTTGTCGCACCGGCGGAGGCGCAGACCTATCCGACGCGCAGCATCACCATGATCGTGCCGTTCGCGGCCGGCGGACCGACCGACGTGATTTCGCGCATCGTCACCGGGCACATGGCGCAGACGCTCGGACAGAGCATCATCATCGAGAACGTGGTCGGTGCCGGCGGCACCACCGCGACCACGCGCGCTGCGCGCGCGGCCAATGACGGCTATACGCTCATTACCGGGCATATGGGCACGCACGCCGCCTCGGTGCCGCTCTATCCGAAACTCGCCTACCACCCGGAAAAGGATTTTGAGCCGGTCGCGCTGCTCGCGGGCACGCCGATTCTGATCCTGGCGCGCAAGGACTTTCCGCCGAAAGACCTCAAGGAGTTCGTCGCCTACGTGAAAGCGAACGCGGAGAAGGTCAACGCCGCGCATGCCGGCGTCGGCTCGGTCTCGCACGTCTCCTGCGAGCTCCTGCACTCGATCCTCGACGTCAAGCCGGTCGGCGTGCCCTTCAACGGCACGGGCCCCGCGATGAATGCGCTGGTGGCCGGACAGGTCGATTACATGTGCGACCAGATCGTCAATGCGGTGCCGCAGATCAATGCCGGCACCATCAAGGCCTATGCGATCGCGACGGCCGAGCGCAATCCGTCGCTGCCGAACGTGCCGACGACGGCGGAGGCCGGCCTGCCTGCATTCCAGGCCCAGGCCTGGAACGCGATGTTCGCGCCGAAGGGAACTTCGCCCGCGATCATCGCGAGCCTGAATGCCGCCGCCATCAAGGCGCTCGACGACGAGACCGTGAAGAAGCGCCTGCTCGAGCTCGGCAGCGTCATTCCGGGCCCCAAGGACCGGACGCCGGAGGCGCTGGCGACCCTCGTCAAGAACGAGATCGCGAAGTGGACCCCGGTGCTCAAGCCGGCAACTTAGCCAGCACTTTCAAGCCGATAGGCGAGGGGCGGGACGCAAGTTCCGCCCCTTGTTGTTTGCACCGGGAACAGTCACTTTTCGGGGTATAATGGGCTTAAACAGCGAATCGCTGCTGTCGTAGCGCGGGGCGCGCCGTTAAGTTCGCCGCCTCCCCAAAGGCTCTATCGCACATGCACCAGTATCAGGACCTGCTCGAGCGGATTCTTTCAGACGGCACCGAGAAGACCGACCGGACCGGCACCGGCACGCTGTCGGTGTTCGGCCATCAGATGCGCTTCAACCTGTCTGCCGGCTTCCCGATGCTGACCACCAAGCGGCTGCCGCTGAAGGCGATCGTGCATGAGCTGTTGTGGTTCCTGAAGGGCGACACCAACATCAAATATCTGCGCGACAACGGCGTCACCATCTGGGACGAGTGGGCCGACGCCAATGGCGATCTCGGCCCGGTCTACGGCCATCAATGGCGCTCCTGGCCCACGGCCGACGGGCGCAGTATCGACCAGATCGCGAATGTGGTCGACATGATCAAGCGCACTCCGGACTCGCGCCGGCTGATCGTGACCGCCTGGAATCCGGCCGACGTCGAGAAGATGGCGCTGCCGCCCTGCCACCTGCTGTTCCAGTTCTATGTCGCGAACGGCAAATTGTCGTGCCAGCTCTATCAGCGCTCGGCCGACGTGTTCCTCGGCGTGCCCTTCAATATTGCGTCCTATGCGCTGCTGACGATGATGGTCGCGCAGGTCACGGGATTGAAGCCCGGCGACTTCGTGCACTCGCTCGGCGACACCCATCTCTATTCCAACCACCTGGAGCAGGCGAAGCTCCAGCTCACGCGCGCGCCGCGGGCGCTGCCGATGATGCGGATCAATCCCGAGGTGAAGGACATCTTCTCCTTCCGCTACGAGGATTTTGAGCTCGTCGGCTACGACCCGCATCCGCACATCAAGGCGGCGGTCGCGGTCTAGCGCCGATGTCGTTGAACATCCGCCGCGCGCGTCCCGGTGAGACCGGGCTCGTTCTTGCCTTCATCTGCGAGCTTGCCGAATACGAAAAACTCTCGCACGAGGTCGAGGCGACCGAGGCGATGATTGCGGAGGCGCTGTTCGGCAACGATCCGCGGCTCTTTTGCGCGATCGCCGAATGGAACGGCGAGCCGGTCGGCTTTGCGGTGTGGTTTCTCAATTTCTCCACCTTCAGCGGCCGCCACGGCATCTATCTCGAAGATTTGTATGTGCGGCCGTCGCATCGGGGCAGGGGCCTCGGCAAGGCGCTGCTGGTCCATCTCGCCAGGGAATGCGTCGACCACGGCTGGTCGCGCCTGCAATGGGCGGTGCTCGACTGGAATGCGCAGTCGATCGCGTTCTACAAGTCGCTCGGCGCCGTGATGATGGACGACTGGACGCTGTGCCGCGTCACCGGTCCTGCGCTGACACGGCTGGCTGGGAGTGCGACTTGATGGAGATCGTTTTCGTCGTGGCGATTGCCGAGAACGGCGTCATCGGCGCCGGCAATGCCATTCCGTGGCGATTGAAATCCGACATGGCGCGCCTCAAGGCGCTCACGATCGGCAAGCCCGTGATCATGGGCCGCAAGACCTTCGAATCCCTGCGCCGTCCGCTTCCGGGCCGCACCAATATCGTGATCACGCGTGATGCGGCTTATCGCGCCGCCGGCGCCGTCGTCACGACATCGGCCGCGGATGCAGATGCGGTCGCACGCGGCGATGCCCTGCGGCGTTCGGTCACCGAGATCGCGGTGATCGGTGGTGCCGAGATCTATCGGCAATGGCTCGATCGTGCCGATCGCCTCGAAATCACCGAAGTTCATGCACGGCCCGAAGGCGACACGCATTTCGACATCGACAAGGCGGAATGGGACGAGGTTGAGCGCATCCGTCATCCTGCCGACCCCGACAACAGCGCCGACTACTCCTATGTGACATATCGTCGGCGGGCGGGCAATTAACCGCATTCGTCAATGTTTACATTGACTTTTTCGTGCCCGAGCATAGCTCGAAAGACGGCCCGGGCCGCGTTGTAAGGGACTTGCCTGTCCCCTATAAAGCCGGACCGGACAAAGCGGGCGGGGGCGATTTCACCCTGCCGAGGAGAGCGTCGAATGCCGTGGAAGAATCAGGGCGGTGGCCCATGGGGCTCGGGTCCCAAGGGACCATGGGGCAACGGCCCGCAACCGGTCGGGCCAAGGCCGCCGGATCTGGAAGACCTTCTGCGGCGCGGCCAGGACCGCCTTCAGCAGATCATGCCGGGCGGCTATTTCTCCGGCATCGGCATTACGCTGATCATCCTGCTCATCATCGCGTTCTGGCTGCTGTCGGGCTTCTTCCGGGTGCAGTCCGAAGAGCTCGGCGTCGTGCTGCGCTTCGGCAAGCATGTCCGCACCGTGCAGCCGGGCCTGAACTATCATCTGCCCTATCCGATCGAAACCGTGCTGCTGCCGAAGGCGTTGCGCGTCAACACGATCTCCATCGGCATGACGCTGATCGACGATCCGGCGCGACGCGGCCGCTCCATTCGTGACGTGCCGGAAGAGAGCCTGATGCTGACCGGCGACGAAAACATCGTCGACGTCGACTTCACCGTGCTCTGGCGCATCAAGCCGGACGGCGTCGGCGACTTCCTCTTCAACATCCAGAATCCCGAAGGCACGGTGAAGGCGGTCTCCGAGAGCGCAATGCGCGAGGTGATCGGCCGCTCGCAGATCCAGCCGATCCTGACCGGTGCGCGCAACGTCACCGAACAGGGCGTGCAGGAGCTGATCCAGAGGACCCTGGACAGCTACGGCGCCGGTATTCTCATCAGCCAGGTGCAGATGCAGAAGGTCGACCCGCCGGCGCAGGTGATCGACGCGTTCCGCGACGTCCAGGCGGCGCGCGCCAATCTCGAGCAGCTGCAGAACGAGGCGCAGACCTACGCCAACCAGGTCGTGCCGCAGGCACGCGGACGTGCGGCGCAGATCATGCAGGCCGCCGAAGGCTACAGGGAGCAGACGGTCGCCGAGGCCAAGGGCCAGAGCTCGCGCTTCCTGAAGGTTTACGAGGAATACAAGAAGGCGCCCGACGTGACGCGTGAACGGATCTATCTGGAGACGATGGAGCGCGTCCTCGGCGGCGCCGACAAGCTCGTCTATGACGGCGGCCCCTCGGGCCAGGGCGTCGTGCCCTATCTGCCGCTCAGTGAGTTGACGACCAAGCGGCCGCCTACCACCGGTCAGCAGTCGAGCGGAGGCAACCGATGAGGTCTCCGGTCACAGGTATCGTCACGCTGCTCGCGCTCCTGCTCGTCGTGATCGTCGGCTACATGTCGCTGTTCACGGTGCAACAGACCGAGCAGACCATCGTGCTGCAGTTCGGCCGTCCCGTCGACGTCGTCACCGCGCCCGGCCTCCACTTCAAGGCGCCGTGGAATTCGGTGATCAACATCGACAAGCGGATCCTCGATCTGGAGAACCCGTCGCAGGAAGCGATCGCGTCCGACCAGAAGCGGCTCGTGGTCGACGCCTTCGCACGTTACCGCATCAAGGACGCGCTGCGCTTCTACCAGAGCGTCGGCTCGATCCAGGCCGCCAACATCCAGCTCACCACGCTCCTGAACGCGGCGCTGCGCCGCGTGCTCGGCGAGGTCACCTTCATCAACGTGGTGCGCGACGACCGCGAGAAGCTGATGCAGCGCATCCGCGACCAGCTCGATCGCGAGGCCGACGGCTACGGTATCCAGGTCGTCGACGTCCGGATCCGCCGCGCCGACCTGCCGGAACAGAACAGCCAGGCGGTCTACCAGCGCATGAAGACCGAGCGCGAGCGCGAAGCCGCCGAGTTCCGCGCGCAGGGCGGCCAGAAGGCACAGGAGATCCGCTCCAAGGCCGACCGCGAGGCGACCGTGATCGAGGCGGAAGCCAGATCGCAGGCCGAGCAGACCCGCGGCGTCGGCGACGCCGAGCGCAACCGCCTGTTCGCGGAAGCCTACGGCAAGGACGCCGACTTCTTCGCCTTCTACCGGTCGATGACGGCTTATGAGAACGGGCTGAAGTCGAACGACACCCGCTTCCTGCTGCGGCCGGACTCGGATTTCTTCCGGTTCTTTGGTAACCCGTCCGGCAAGACGGCGACCGAGACGCCGGCGAAGCCGTGAGCTAGACAGAGGGCGGCAGTTCTCTGCCGCCCTTCGTCCAGACAAGAACAGCATAACGGGAGGTTCCATTCCGATGAGGTCCATTGCGTTCGCCGACTTCCTCATCGGCTTAGGCATCCTGTTCGTGCTGGAAGGCTTGATGTTCGCGGCAAGTCCCAACTGGATGCGCAAGGCCATGAAAAGCGCCATCGCCACGCCGGACAATATCCTGCGGGCGGTTGGGATCGGTTCGGCCGTGGCCGGCCTGGTCTTGATCTGGGTTATGCGCCGTCCGATTTAGGCTTCACGCCAACGCCAAAGTGAAGGCGAGAGACTGGTTTTCGCCGTATTATCCGGCTCTTGAGGCCCGTTAAGCTCCGCGCTTGCGCCGTCCCCCCGTTCGAGCGCAGTCTTGGCGTTGAAGCCTTGGAGGCGAATCCCTGGCGCCTGATCCTTTTCTCTGGAGATACCAATGACCGCTGCCACCATTGCCCCGACCCGCTTGCGCTTAGGGCTGGCCGCGCTCGCCGTCAGTGCATTCAGCGCGTTCGGCACGCCGGCCCTTGCGCGCGGCCCGGACGGGATCGCCGACGTCGCCGAGAAGGTGATCGACGCGGTCGTCAACATCTCGACCTCGCAGACCGTCGAAGCCAAGGGCGGCGGCAGCAACACCATGCCGCAACTGCCGCCCGGTTCGCCCTTCGAGGAGTTCTTCGACGACTTCTTCAAGAACCGCCGCGGCCCCGGCGGCGGCAGCAAGGGCGGCGAGCGCGGTGACAATCCGCCCCGCAAGACCAATTCGCTCGGCTCCGGCTTCATCATCGACACCGCCGGCGTCGTCGTCACCAACAACCACGTCATCGCGGACGCCGACGAGATCAACGTCATCCTCAACGACGGCACCAAGATCAAGGCTGACCTGGTTGGCGTCGACAAGAAGACCGACCTCGCCGTGCTGAAGTTCAAGCCGCCGAAGCCGCTGGTCGCCGTCAAGTTCGGCGACTCCGACAAGCTGCGCCTCGGCGACTGGGTGATCGCGATCGGCAATCCGTTCAGCCTCGGCGGCACGGTGACGGCCGGTATCGTCTCGGCCAAGAACCGCGACATCTCCTCGGGACCGTATGACAGCTATATCCAGACCGACGCCTCCATCAACCGCGGCAATTCCGGCGGTCCGCTGTTTAACCTCGATGGCGACGTCATCGGCGTCAACACGCTGATCATCTCACCGTCCGGCGGCTCGATCGGCATCGGCTTTGCCGTGCCCTCGAAGACGGTTGTCGCCGTGGTCGACCAGCTCCGCCAGTTCGGCGAACTCCGCCGCGGCTGGCTCGGCGTGCGCATCCAGAGCGTCACCGACGAGATCGCCGAGAGCCTCAACATCAAGCCCGCGCGCGGCGCGCTGGTCGCCGGCGTCGATGACAAGGGCCCGGCCAAGCCCGCCGGCATCGAGCCCGGCGACGTCGTCGTCAAATTCGACGGCAAGGACGTCAAGGACCCCAAGGATCTCTCCCGCGTCGTCGCCGACACGGCGGTCGGCAAGGAAGTCGATGTCGTCATCATCCGCAAGGGCCAGGAGGAGACCAAGAAGGTCACGCTTGGCCGTCTCCAGGATCCCGATAAGGTGCAGGCCGCGGTGAAGACCGACGAGCCCGCGCCCGAGAAGCTGGTGACGCAGAAGGCGCTCGGTCTCGATCTTGCGGCGCTCAGCAAGGATTTGCGCACGCGCTACAAGATCAAGGACAGCGTCAAGGGCGTGGTCGTCACCAATGTCGAGGCCAATTCGGACGCTGCCGAGAAGCGCCTCTCCGCCGGCGACGTCATCGTCGAAGTTGCGCAGGAAGCGGTGTCGAGCGGCGCCGACGTCCAGAAGCGGGTCGACCAGCTCAAGAAGGACGGCAAGAAGTCCGTGCTGCTGCTCGTCTCCAACGCCGACGGCGAGTTGCGGTTTGTGGCGCTGAGCGTGCAGTAGGGCGCTCTGAGGCACATCATCACTGTCATCACCCGCGAAAGCGGGTGATCCAGTATTCCAGAGACAGTGCGAGGATACGGAGACGCCGCGGCGTACTGGATGCCTCGCCTTCGCGGGGCATGACTGCGGAGAGGAGGCTAAGCCTCCACGAACTCGTCCCGCCGATACCCCTGCGCATAGAGCAGCGCGGTGAGATCGCCATGGTCGATCCGCGCGGCGGCCGCAGCCGCGACCGCTGGCTTGGCGTGATACGCCACGCCCAGTCCCGCCGCCTGGATCATCGCGAGATCGTTGGCGCCATCGCCGACCACGACGGAGTCGATGTCGTCGAGATCGAACGACTCCATCAGATCCACCAGCGTCGCAAGCTTTGCCGCACGGCCCAAAATCGGCTCCTTGACCTCGCCGGTGAACTTGCCGTCGCGGACGACGAGCTCGTTGGCGCGGTTCTCCTGGAAGCCGATCTTGGCGGCGACCGCGCGCGTGAACAGCGTGAAGCCGCCGGAGACGAGACAGGTATAGGCGCCGTTGGCGCGCATGGTCGCGACCAGTTCGCGGCCGCCCGGTGTCAACGTGATGCGCTTGGCCAGCACCTCGTCGACCACGCCGGCGGGAAGGTCCTTCAGCAGCGCGACGCGCTCGCGCAGCGCCGGCTCGAACTCGATCTCGCCGCGCATCGCGCGTTCGGTGATGGCGGCCACGTGGGCCTTCATCCCGACCAGATCGGCGAGCTCGTCGATGCATTCCTGGCCGATCATGGTGGAATCCATGTCGGCGAGAAAAAGCTTCTTGCGCCGGAAGCCGACTGGCTGCACCACGATGTCGATGGGAAGGTCGCCGCGAAGCTCGCGCAACCGCTGTTCGATGGCGTGACGGTCGCCTTGGAGGTTATCCTGCGCGCCGAAGGGGATGTCGACCGCAACCCCGTCGAACAGCCAGTGCGCGGGTTGCGCCTGGGGCAGCACGGCGCGGGCGCCGTCGACGATGGTGCTGTCGAGCGCGGGATTGTCGGGATTGCAGATCAGCGTGGCGACGAGGGACATTTGAGGTTTTCGTGAGCGAGGGGCAAGTCAGCAGAAGCCATGTTGGCAAGGCCGTGCTTATCGCAGGCCCGACCGCCAGCGGCAAGTCGGCGCTGGCGCTGGAGCTTGCCCTGAGTACGGGCGGAATCGTCATCAATGCCGATTCCATGCAGGTCTATCGTGACCTCCGCATCATCACCGCGCGTCCCACACATGGCGAGGAAGGGCGCGCGCCGCACCGTCTCTACGGTCACGTCGATGCGGCCGTGAATTTCTCGGCCGGCGCCTGGGTGGTCGACGCGACGAAGGCGCTGGAAGAGGCGCAAGCCGAAGGCCGCCTGCCGATCTTCATCGGCGGCACGGGCCTTTATTTCAAGGCACTGACGGCGGGCCTCTCCGTAGTGCCGCCGATACCAGCCGAAATACGTGAGGGTGTGCGCGCGCGGCTGGAGCGGAACGGCGTCGAGGCGCTGCACGAGGAACTTGCACGCCGTGATCCGCGCGCCGCCGAACGATTGAACCTGCGCGACCGCACCCGGATCGCGCGCGCGCTCGAGGTGGTCGAGGCGACGGGCCGTTCGCTGCTCGACTGGCACCATGAAGGCCAGCCGCCGCTGCTGCCCAAGGACAGTTTTCACGCGGTGTTTCTCGCCCCCGAGCGCGACGAGCTCTATGCCCGCATCGATGCCCGTTTCGATGCCATGCTCGGTGCCGGCGCGTTGAGGGAGGTTGAGCGGCTCGCCGCCAGACATCTCGATCCGCTGCTGCCGGCGATGAAAGCCCATGGCGTGCCGGCCCTGATCCGGCATCTGCGCGGTGAGATCGGCCTGGACGATGCCGCCATGATCGGTCGCGCCGACACCCGCCACTACGCCAAGCGGCAATTCACCTGGTTCCGGCACCAATTGCCCGAATTCGAATGGGTCAGGCCGGAGGAGGCGAGGGGATGGCTCGCCGCCATCGTGAATGCGGAGCGGGACCCCGGTTGACGCGCTTTTGTACCCGGGTTCCCGAATTTACCTCTCGCCGAACCCCGGGAACACCGCTACACTGGCAAAATCGCGCGGGAACGGCCGCATTGCCTTGACATCCGGGCTTTGGCCGTTATGTTTCGCGCAACCTTTGGGAAGCCGGGCGCCTGCCATGCGTAACATTATTACCAAACTCCTTATCGCCGTCGTACCCAGGCACACCGCCGGGGGTGGCTAGCTGCCATCCACATGACAGGCGGTGTGCAGGGTCCCTCTTCGGGGCCTTTTTTATTTCCCGAACCCGACACGAACGAAGCCGCTGACAACAGCGCATCCGGAGCAAGACAATGAGCGACAAGAGCCACGATCCGAACCAGATGACCGGCGCCGCGATGATCGTCCGTGCGCTCATCGATCATGGCGTGACCGACATTTTCGGCTATCCCGGCGGCGCCGTGCTTCCGATCTATGACGAGATCTTCCAGCAGAGCGAGGTCCAGCACATCCTGGTCCGCCACGAGCAGGGCGCGGGCCACGCCGCCGAGGGCTATGCGCGCTCGACCGGCAAGCCGGGCGTTGCGCTGGTGACCTCCGGTCCCGGCGCCACCAACATGGTGACGCCGCTGACCGACGCGCTGATGGACTCGATCCCGCTGGTCTGCATCTCCGGCCAGGTGCCGACGCATCTGATCGGCAACGACGCGTTCCAGGAGTGCGACACGGTCGGCATCACGCGGCCCTGCACCAAGCACAATTGGCTGGTGCGCGACGTCAACGATCTCGCCAAGGTGCTGCACGAGGCCTTCTATGTCGCGACCTCCGGCCGTCCCGGCCCGGTGCTCGTCGATGTGCCCAAGGACGTGCAGTTCGCGACCGGCACCTATCATCCGCCGCGCAAGTCGGACGTGCACCGCTCCTACGCGCCGCGCGTGAAGGGCGACGCGACGCAGATCCGCAAGGCCGTGTCGCTGCTCGCTAATGCGAAGCGCCCGGTGATCTACAGCGGTGGCGGCGTCATCAATTCCGGCCCCGAGGCGACCAAGCTCTTGCGCGAGCTGGTCGAGGTCACCGGCTTCCCGATCACCTCGACGCTGATGGGCCTGGGTGCCTATCCGGCGTCGGGCAAGAACTGGCTCGGCATGCTCGGCATGCACGGCACCTATGAAGCCAACATGACCATGCATGATTGCGACGTCATGCTGTGCGTCGGCGCGCGCTTCGACGACCGCATCACCGGCCGCGTCGATGCGTTCTCGCCGGGCTCGAAGAAGATCCACATCGACATCGATCCGTCCTCGATCAACAAGAACATCCGTGTCGACGTCCCGATCATCGGCGACTGCGGCAACATCCTCGGCGACATCCTCCAGGTGTTCAAGGCGGAAGCGAAGAAGCCCGACATCAAGGCCTGGTGGCAGCAGATCGCGCAGTGGCGCGCCCGCAACTCGCTCTATTACAAGAAGAGCAACGACGTGATCCTGCCGCAACACGCGATCCAGAGCCTGTTCGAGGCGACGCGCGGCAAGGACACTTACATCACGACGGAAGTCGGCCAGCACCAGATGTGGGCGGCGCAGTTCTTCGGCTTCGAGGAGCCGCATCGCTGGATGACGTCGGGCGGTCTCGGCACCATGGGCTACGGCTTGCCGGCCGCGATCGGCGTGCAGGTTGCCCATCCCGACAGCCTCGTCATCGACATCGCGGGCGATGCCTCGGTGCAGATGACGATGCAGGAGATGTCGACGGCGGTTCAGTACGAATTGCCGATCAAGATCTTCATCCTGAACAACCAGTACATGGGCATGGTGCGGCAATGGCAGCAGCTGCTGCACGGCAACCGGTTGTCGCACTCCTATTCGGAGGCGCTGCCGGATTTCGTCAAGCTCGCGGAAGCCTATGGCGGCGTCGGCATCCAGGTGCACAAGCCAGGCGATCTCGACGGTGCCATCCAGGAGATGATCTCGGTCAAGCGCCCCGTGCTGTTCGACTGTCGTGTCGCCGCATTGGAAAACTGCTTCCCGATGATCCCCTCCGGCAAGGCGCACAACGAGATGCTGTTGCCCGAGCAGGCGAACGACGAGGCCACGGCAAAGGCGTTCGCCGGCGGCAAGGCGCTGGTGTGACGTCATGTTCGACCTGACGGAGCTCGAGCGCGCACATGCGATCGTGGGGCAGGCGGTGCCGGCGACGCCGGCACGCGGCTGGCCGCTGCTCGCCGAGCGCCTCGGGACGCAGGTCATCGTCAAGCACGAGAACCACACGCCGATCGGCGCCTTCAAGGTGCGCGGCGGTCTCGTCTATCTCGAAAGGCTGAAGCGCGAGCGGCCGAACATTCCGGGCATCATCTCGGCGACGCGCGGCAATCACGGCCAGAGCCTGGCCTTTGCCGCGAGCCGCCACGGCGTGCCGGCAGTGATTTACGTGCCCCGCGGCAACTCGGTCGAGAAGAACCGGGCGATGAAGGCGTTTGGCGCCGAGCTGGTCGAGCATGGCGAGGACTTTCAGGCGGCCGCCGAAGAGGCACAGCGGCGCGCCCAATTTACCGGCCTGCACATGGTGCCGTCGTTCCATCCGGATCTCGTGCTCGGCGTCGCCACCTATGCGCTCGAACTGTTCCGGACGGCGCCGGATCTCGATGTCCTCTATGTGCCGATCGGGCAGGGCTCTGGAATCACCGGCTGCATCATGGCCCGCGACCTCCTTGGCCTGAAGACCGAGATCGTCGGCGTGCAGTCCACCGAAGCGCCGTCCTACGCGCTGTCGTTCGCGGCCGGCAAGGTCGTGACGACGAAGACCAGCAACACGCTGGCCGACGGCATGGCGACGCGCATTCCCGACGCAGACGCGTTCGCGCTGGTCCGCAAGGGTGCCGCGCGCATCGTGCAGGTCTCCGACGACGAAGTCGCCGCCGCGATCCGCGCCTACTGGACCGACACGCACAATCTCGCGGAAGGCGCCGGCGCCGCCGCGCTCGCCGCGGCGCTTCAGGAGAAGACCAAGCTGTCAGGCAAGCGCGTCGGTCTCGTGCTGTCCGGCGGCAATATCGATTTCGATCTGTTCCGCAGTTGGGTCGGGGCAGAGGCGCCAGCGATGGCGTGACGGAGAGACAAGAGGGGACGACCATGAACCAGCCGGCATCCGCCTACTTCATCGAGGACCGCCACGATCCCAACGAGACGCATACGCTCTCGGTGCTCGTGCAGAACGAGCCGGGCGTGCTCGCGCGCGTCATCGGGCTGTTCTCCGGACGCGGCTACAACATCGAGAGTCTCACCGTCTCGGAGACCGAGAGCCAGAAGCATCTGTCGCGCATCACCATCGTCACCACGGGCACGCCGATGGTGATCGAGCAGATCAAGCACCAGCTCGACCGCATGATCCCGGTCTATCGCGTCGTCGACATGACCCTGACCAAACGCTCGATCGAGCGCGAGCTTGCGATGGTGAAGGTGCGCGGCGAGGGCGAGCATCGCGTCGAGGCGCTGCGGCTGGCGGATGCGTTCCGCGCCCGCGTGATCGACGCCACCACCGAGAGCTTTGTGTTCGAGATCACGGGCAATACGGACAAGATCAATCAGTTTATCGACCTGATGCGCCCGCTCGGCCTCGTCGAGGTGTCGCGCACCGGCGTTGCCGCGATTGGCCGCGGGCCTGAAGGGATGTGAGCCATGCTGGCGCGCGACTGGTACTACAACGAGCGCAACCGGATGGGGATCGAGCCCGCAGTGGCCTCGATCTACGACGCCCATGACGATGCCGATCTGCGGGCGCGCGCCGCGCTGAAAATGCTCGGGGTGCAGCGCGGTTGGCGCATCGCGGATATCGGCTGCGGCAACGGCGTGCTCGCGACCGAAGCGGCGCTGATGGGTGCCGAGGTGGATGCCATCGACATCTCGCCGGCGATGCTGGCGCTCGCCGAGATCTACGCCCGCGACCGCAAGGCGCCGGTGCGCACGCAGTCCGCCGGCTTGCTCAGCTTCGCCTACCGGCCGGAATCCTACGATCTGATCGTCAGCGAGTTCACGCTGCACCATCTGCCGGATTTCTGGAAGGCGGTGGCGATGTCGCGGATCTACCGTGCACTGAAGCCGGGCGCGAGCTTCTATCTGCGCGACATCGTCTACGCCTCGATGCCCGACGCCATCGAGCGCGACGTCGAGCAATGGGCCGACTTCCATATCAAGAACCACGATTTTTCGCGCGAAAGCGTCGTCACGCACATGCGCGACGAATATTCCACCTTCGGCTGGGTGATGGAGCGGATGCTGACCGATGTCGGCTTCACGCTGGTCTCGGCCGACTACCACGCGCCCATGCACGGCACTTATCTGCTGCGGAAATCGAAAGCCGGCGAGCAAGGCTAGAACAGAACAACAAACAGGGCTGCACGACAAAGCAGAGCCGAGAACAACAATGAAGCCGGCCGATATCCTCATCGCCATTCTGGTGGCGGTCATCTGGGGGCTTGCCTTCGTGGCGAGCCGGATCGCGCTCGACGAATTTTCGCCGGAGCTGATGACGGCGATGCGCTTCACCATTGCCGCGGTGCCGTGCCTGTTCATTCCCAAGCCGAAGATCGCCTGGTCGCTGCTGATCGCGATCAGCTTCACGCTGTTCCTCGGCCAGTTCCTGAGCCAGGCCTATGGCATCGCCCACGGTGTGCCGGTGGGGCTCACCAGCGTCGTCGTGCAGAGCCAGGCGTTGTTCACCATCGGTTTTGCCGCGATCGCATTCGGCGAGCGGCCGACGCCAGTGCAGACGCTTGGCATTGTCATTGCCGCAGTCGGCCTGCTCATGATCTGCGGTACCGTCGGTTACGATTTCAGCGTTGGTGCCTTCGCGGTGCTGATGATCGCCCCGATTTGCTTCGCTGTCGGCAATCTCCTGCTGCGCGGCGCCCGCGGCGCGCCGATGTTCGACCTGTTCGCCTGGCTCTGCCTCACCGCCGCCGTGCCGCTGTTCGCGCTGGCGCTGGTCGTCAACGGGCCGGCGCCGACCTTCCAGTCGCTGATCCATATGTCGCCGACTGGCCTCGGCTGCCTGCTGGCGATCGGCGCCATCTCGACCAGCATCGCCTATTGGCTGTGGGGCCGGCTGCTGCGTGATTATCCAGCCGCTCAAGTGGTGCCGTTCGCGCTGCTGGTGCCGTTCGTCGGCTCGGCCGCTTCCAGCATCGTGTTTGGCGAGAAGTTCGGCCCGTTGCGGCTGGCCGGGATGCTGACGGTCATCGGCGGCATCGCGGTCATGGTGCTGGCGAGACGCCCGCAGCCGCTGCCCAAGATCGCGTGAGGTGAGCATGTCCCAGTCGCTGCTCTATGCCTTCATCATCTTCGCCCTCGTGATGTTCTTCACGCCGGGGCCGAACAACATCATGCTGCTGTCGTCGGGACTGACTTACGGCTTCCGCCGCACCATCCCGCATATCGCCGGCATCACGATCGGCTTCGCCTTCATGGTCGGCGCCGTCGGCCTCGGGCTCGGCACCGTGTTTCTGGCCTATCCGATCCTCCAGACCATCCTGAAATATGCCGGCGCCGCCTACTTGATCTACCTCGCCGCGGTGATCGCCTTCTCGGGGCCGGCCAAGCCGGGCAAGGAGGACGGCCGTGGCCCGATGACCTTCTGGGGCGCGGCGATGTTCCAGTGGATCAACGCCAAGGGCTGGGTGATCGTGATCGGCACCATCACCGCCTATGCGGCCATCGCCCAATTCCCCCTCAACATCGCGATCCAGACCCTGATCAGCCTGCTCGTGGGCACGGTCTCGACGGTGGTCTGGGCCCTGTTCGGCACTGCACTACGACCGGTACTGACCTCGGAGCGGCTGGTCCGCGCCTTCAATATCGTGATGGCGCTGCTGCTGCTCGCCTCCCTCTACCCCGTTTTCATGGATGCATGATGTCGCGGATTTCCATGCAGAAACGGGTTTCCCTAGGGGCTGAAAATGCTCTAGACAGCCCCCGAAATCCGCAAATTTCACCCTTCGGACACTGACTATCGGCCGCTTCTGGCCCTGAACGAGGAAACGACTATGCGTGTTTATTACGATCGCGACGCCGACCTGAACCTGATCAAGGGCAAGAAGGTCGCCATCGTCGGCTATGGCAGCCAGGGCCACGCCCATGCGCTCAACCTCAAGGACTCCGGCGTCAAGGAAGTCGCCATTGCGCTGCGCAAGGACTCGGGCTCGGTCAAGAAGGCGGAAGCCGCCGGCTTCAAGGTGATGGAAGTCGCCGAAGCCGCCAAATGGGCCGACCTCGTCATGATGCTGACCCCGGACGAGCTCCAGGGCGACATCTATCGCGAGCACCTGCACGACAACATGAAGAAGGGCGCCGCCCTCGTGTTCGCCCACGGCCTCAACGTCCACTTCAACCTGCTCGACCCGCGCGCCGACCTCGACGTGCTGATGATCGCGCCGAAGGGTCCCGGCCACACCGTGCGCTCCGAGTATCAGCGCGGCGGCGGCGTGCCCTGCCTGATCGCGATCGCCAAGGACGTCTCGGGCAACGCCCATGACCTCGGCCTGTCCTACGCTTCGGCTGTCGGCGGTGGCCGCGCCGGCATCATCGAGACCACTTTCAAGGAAGAGTGCGAGACCGACCTGTTCGGCGAGCAGGTCGTGCTCTGCGGCGGCCTGGTCGAGCTGATCAAGGGCGGCTACGAGACCCTGGTCGAAGCCGGTTACGCCCCGGAGATGGCCTATTTCGAGTGCCTGCACGAAGTGAAGCTGATCGTCGACCTGATCTATGAAGGCGGCATCGCCAACATGAACTACTCGATCTCCAACACCGCGGAGTACGGCGAATACGTCACCGGTCCGCGCATCGTCACCGCGGAGACCAAGGCCGAGATGAAGCGCGTTCTCGCCGACATCCAGGGCGGCAAGTTCGCCCGCGACTGGATGCTCGAGAACAAGGTCAACCAGACCTCGTTCAAGGCGACCCGCGCCAAGCTCGCCCAGCACCCGATCGAGGAAGTCGGCGCGAAGCTGCGCGACATGATGCCCTGGATCAAGAAGGGCGCGCTGGTCGACAAGAGCAAGAACTGACGGCTAGCCGTCATTCCGGGTTCGCGACTTCGTCGCGCCCCGGAATGACGCGCGAAACAACAAGCTTCGCTCGCCGAACCAAATCTTAAACCTTCTCGACTACATCGGAGCGAGATCGCAAACGGCGGTCTCGCTCCTTTCATCTCGCGCGAAGCATTGCTGCTTCATTCAAATTCTTCGCGAGCTGACATGCCCCCCGAGCACGAAGAACTGACGCTTAAACCACATTCTTGGTCTCGCGTCGTTTTCAGAACTCTTCCAGAACCTCGCGATCGCCAAAAGCCCAGCGTCTTCAGGGTCGAAGATTCGGATCTTCATCTGCATCTTCAGGGCGCAATCAATCTGATGTCGCGAAGCTCGCGCGCCGCTTCATCTTAAGAATCGACACCCGCGACGTCCCTTTGAGCGTTGGGTGGCATTGCGCTGACACATCCTTCTCTCCATGATCGCGGGAACTTGAGGGGGAGGGGTCTATGCGATCTGTCGTCGTCACCGGCGCGTCCACCGGCATCGGCTGGGCCATTGCGAAATTTCTGATCGGACGCGGCTACCGCGTCTTCGGCAGCGTCCGCAAGCAGGCCGACGCCGACCGGCTCAGGGGTGAGTTCGGCGCGAACTTCACACCGCTCCTGTTCGACGTTACCGACGAGGCCGCCGTGCTCGCCGCTGCGCGCCAGGTTCGCGAGGCGCTGGCTGGCGAGACGCTGGCGGGTCTCGTCAACAATGCCGGCATTGCGGTCGCGGGGCCGGTCCTCGAATTGTCGGCGGATGATTTCCGCCGCCAGATCGACATCAACGTCATCGGGCCGGTCATCGCGACGCAAGCCTTCGGGCCGCTGCTCGGCGCGGACCCGTCGCTGAAGGGGCCGAAGGGGCGGATCGTGATGATCAGCTCCGTCGCCGGCAAGAACGGCAATCCGCTGTCGGCGCCTTACTGCACCTCCAAGCACGCCATCGAGGGCCTGTCCGAGAGCCTGCGGCGTGAGCTGATGCTGTTCGGGATCGACGTTATCATCGTCGCCCCGGGCGCAGTGAAGACGCCGATCTGGAGCAAGGCCGAAGAGATCGATCTCTCCGTCTACAAGAACTCCCCCTATCTGCCGGCGCTGAACAAGGTCATGGCGTTCATGATGGACCTCGGTGCGAAGGGTTTGCCGGCCGAGCGCATCGCCCAAATCGTGTTCGAGGCGCTGACCGCTGCGAGCCCCAAGGTGCGCTACCAGATCACGCCGGACCCGCTGCGCCATCTGGTCGGCGCATTGCTGCCGAAACGGATGGTCGATCGCATCATCGCCAAGCGCCTTGGGTTCCTGCCGCAGGGCTGATTGACGTTCAGCTCGCTTCGGCCGTCCGTCGGCGGGGTTGGGCGGCCATCGCAATCAGCCGCAGCGCCATCACGGCGAGCAGCGGAATGAGGAAGGCGGCATGGAGCGGCATCGCCGGCACGCGCTTGCCGAACGACACCATGAACTGGAACCAGAGATAGTAGCCGCCCACGAGGTGCAGCACGCGCCAGGCCTGCGGCCCGAGCAGCGCGGCGGTGCGGTCGAACGAGGTCGCGCTCATGGCGATGATGAACGCATAGCCGATGCCGCCGAAGATGTAGGAGGCGGCCGAGGTGGTCTCCGCAAAGACGGCCGGGTCCATTTTGGCGAAGGCAACGATCGCGACCGCGTGGATGGCGTGGGAGGCCGCAAAGCTCAGGCCCAGATAGCGGCGGTTGCGGCGCTGCCAGCGGGTCCAGGCGTTCGGCCACAGCCGTGCGAGCGCCGCGGCACTGAAGGCAAGACAGAACAGCAGCAGCGAGCTTCGCGCCGTGAAACGGATCACCATCCGCACACCCTCGACCTCGAACTGCCGCATCGACGCGATCCACAGGCTGAGCGCGATCAGACTCAGGAAGAGAACGGCGAGCAGCCGCCAGCCCTCGAACCAGCTTTGACGTTGTGACATGGCGATCTCCTCCCTTATGTAATCATCGATTACATTTCAGGCTAGCGAAATCGTCAACGGTGTAATCGATGCTTACATTCACGTTCGAGTGATGCTAGGAAGCGCCATGCCTGCCCGACAGCCGTCCAAGCCGCGCGCGCGTCGCCAAACTTCCGAGGCCCGCCCCTATCATCACGGCGACCTCCGCCGCGTGCTGATCGATGCTGCGTTGCAACTGGCGGCAGAGGGTGCCGAAGTCTCGGTGCGCGAGGCCGCGCGCCGGGCCGCGGTTTCGCCGGGGGCGCCGTTCCGGCACTTCCCCAACCGCGACGCGCTGATGGCGGCGGTGGCCGGGGAGGCGCAGCGGCGCTTTCGTGCCGAGATCGAGGTGGCGCTGAACCAGGCGCCGGCCGCCGACCCACTGGCCCGCTTCCGCGCCTTTGGCCTCGCTTACCTGCGCTGGGCGATGCGCAACCCCGCTCATTTCGAGATCATCTCGACTGGACGCTATTTTGCTCATGGCAGCTCCGCGGAGCTGACGCGCGACAATGCCGAGCTGATCGCTCTGACCGAACGGATGCTGGCTGACGCGGCGGAGCAGGGCCTGTTGCGGTCGGCCGACCTCAAGCGCATCCAGATCGCCGGCCGCGCCCTGGTCTACGGCTTTGCCCGGATGAATCTCGACGGCCACTTTCCGCGCTGGGGGGTGGAGGAGGGCGAAACCGAGCGGATGGCGGAAGGGGTGATCGACCTGTTCATCGCGGGGATTGCCAAGCCGACGCGCGGCGCCTGATCTGCCGGACCCTCGTGGTGAGGAGGCGCGTAGCGCCGTCTGCGGACGATGCTTCGCTTCGCCGCGAGAACCATGCAGGCGCACTCGGGCCTCGCCCTTCGAGACGCCTGCTTCGCAGGCTCCTCAGGGTGAGGGGATCGAGTTGGCCGTGCGGCTGTTCGCCGCCTGCTAACATTAAGCGAAGGTCGGACCGCGACATGCGTTGCTTGTCCGTGACCATTCAATTACAGTTTTATGACACGGTGCAGGCTTCCGGCTGCGCCGAACGCCGCAGGCTGGCCGACAGCTGGGTATTCATTGCGCCGGACCAGCTGTTGCGTGCCGTAATGGCGTCCGTGCCCAATCCAGGTCCTTCTGCCACCACCGCCGTGCTGGCGAGCGTTGCTGCGCTCGGCATCTGGCGCCTGCTTGCGGTTGCCGCGCCGCATCTTGCCGCCCTCGCGCTGATGTACGAGACCGAGACGGATTTCGGGTCGCGGCTGTCCTTCGCTCTCGCCTGGGGCATCCTCAATTTCTTCTGGATCACGCTCTTGCGGCGGCCGGCACTGTCGGGCGCGCTGTCGCTGACCATGGTCGTCGTGCTGGTGCTGCTGTCGCGGCTCAAGCACGACGTCGTGCAGATGACGGTCAACTTCATCGACCTGATGATGATCGACCGCGACACCGTGGCGTTCCTGTTCACGATCTTCCCGAATTTGCGCTGGTCGGTGATCGGGACTGGCCTCGTCACGCTGCCGCTGATGTATGCGCTGTGGTGGCTCGATCCGTTTCGCATCCGCCGCCTGCCGGCGCTCGCCTTTATGCTTGCCTGCCTCTCTGTGCTGGTCGGCTATTCGCTCTATCATCCTGATGAAGCCTGGCGCGGCTATTACGACGACGGCTATCTCTCGAAATTCTTCCGCTCCGGCGTCAGCGCGGTTTCCGACTTCGCGCAATACGGTTTCATGGAGTCGGCGGCATCGACCAACGAGCGGCTCAACATGCCGCTGGTGGATGCCTGCCACCCCGCCGGCCGGCGGCCGAACATCATCATGGTCCATGATGAATCGAGCTTCGACATTCGCGCCGCCCAGGGCATCAAGGTGCCACCGCGCTATGGCGATCATTTCAAATCCTGGGACGGCAAGCAGCGCACGTTCCTGGCCGAGAGCAATGGCGGGCCGAGCTGGTTCACCGAATACAACGTGCTCGCTGGCCTCTCCTCGCGCTCGTTCGGCCGCTTCGCCTATTTCGTGACGCGCATCGCCTCAAACCGCGTCGAGCGCGGCCTGCCGCTGGCGCTGCGCCGCTGCGGCTATGACACGCTATCGCTCTATCCCGCCTATGGCGGCTTCATGGGCGCGCGCAGCTTTCAGGTGACGACCGGCGTCGAACGCTTCCTCGACTCGAAGGATCTCGGCGCCAAGGACGTCGAGCCGGACTCTTTTTTCTACGACAAGGCGCTCCAGCTGATAGGCCAGCAGCCGCCGAACAAGCCGCTGTTCACCTTCATCTATCTCGGCGCCAATCATTTCCCCTGGGAGACGCGCTTCCGCCCCGATCTGCTGCCGAACTGGCGCGCGCCGGGCAATGATGTGGCATCCATCGACGAATATCTGCGCCGGCAGGCGATGAGCGCCGAGCAGTACAGAGCGTTTGTCGCGGGCCTGAAGAAGAATTTTCCCGGTGAGCCCTTCCTGATCGTGCGCTACGGCGATCACCAGCCCGAGTTTGCGCCGAACCTCCTCGAGCCCGGGCTTGACGAGGGCGCGCTCGGCAAGAAGCTCGACGCTTACGATCCGCGTCTCTATGCGACCTATTACGCGATCGACGTCATCAATTTCGAGCCGGTGAAGAGCGAGGCCGTGATGGACACGGTCGACGGCCCCTATCTCCCGCTGGTGATTCAGGAGGCCGCCGGCATTCCGCTCGATCCCTCCTTTGCAGCGCAGAAGGAGATCATGCTCCGCTGCAAAGGCATCTTCTACGGTTGCAAGGACGGCGCCGAGGCGCGGCGGCTCAACCGGCTGCTGATCAATGCCGGGATCATCCGGGGGCTGTAGCGCTGATCGCAACGCAGACCCAGATCGTAGGGTGGGCAAAGCGAAGCGTGCCCACCATCCCGTTGCGCGTGTTGAGAGACGGTGGGCACGGCGCTTACGCGCCTTTGCCCACCCTACGAAATCCGGGCCTACCGCTTGCCCACCTTCTCCCACAGCCACTTCGCAACCGCATCCGGCGACGAATTCGCATCATTGCCGGCAGCACGTAAATTCGCTTCCCGCATCGTGGCGATATCGACCTTGCCGAGCAGCGGTAGCAGCGCCGTCTTGAGCCGCTCATCGCCGGCCCGCTTCGGCGCCAGCAGCAGGATCGCGTCGTAGGGCGGGATCGCGTGCCTGGGATCGTCGAGCACGAGGAGATCGTATTTTGCAATCAGCCCGTCGCTGGTGTAGCCGGCGATCACGTCGACCTCGCCGCTGGCGACGGCCGCGTACATGAAATCCGGCTGCATCTGGCGCTGGGCGCGGAACGAGAGGCCATAGGATTTTTGCAGCGCCGCCCATTCGGGGCGCGAGAAGAACTCGTAGTCGCCGGCGATGGACAGCGTCGGTGCATGCGCGGCGAGATCGGCGATGGAGCGGATGCCGAGCGCTTCGGCGCGCTTCTTCGGCATCACCAGCGCATAGGCGTTCTCGAAGCCGAGCTCGCCAAGCAGGGTGATATGGTCCTTCGCGAGCGCTGTCTTGAGCTCCGCCAACAACTCCGCGCGCGGCTTGATGTCGGTGCGATGCAGCTGGTTGGCCCACAGCGTACCGGAATAATCGACATAGAGATCGATGTCGCCGGCCTTGAGCGCCTCGAAGATCACGCTGGAGCCGAGACCCGACCGCGCGGTCGCGGAGAGGCCGGCGGCCTGGAGGCGGTCCCTCAGCAGGGCGGACAGCACATATTGCTCGGCGAATGTCTTGGCCCCGACGACATAGCTCTGCGACGAGCGCCCCATCGTCGGCACCAGCGTTGCGAGGACCAGCGCCGCGATCCCGATGCCGCCGAGCGCGGCAGGCAGGCGGCTCCGCTGGCGCAAGCCGCTCTCGATCAGGCCGAGCAGCTGATCGACGGCGAGCGCGAGCAGGGCCGAGGCAAAGCAGCCGAACAGCACGAACACCCAGTTCTGGGTCTGAAGCCCGGCAAAAATGTAATTGCCGAGGCTGGTCTGCCCGATCGGCGTTGACAGGGTCGCGGTGCCGATCACCCACACCGCCGCGGTCCGGATGCCGGCCATCATCACCGGAAGCGCCAGCGGCAGCTCGACCATGATGAGCGACTGCCGCGCGGTCATGCCGACGCCTTTGGCGGCTTCGATCAGCGCGGGATCGATGCCGTTGAGGCCCGTGATGCCGTTGCGCAGTACCGGCAGCATCGAGTAGAGCGCGAGCGCCAGCATCGCCGGCAGGAAGCCGAAAGCGGAGAAGGAGATTCCGAACCAGGCCAGCGTGACCGAGGCAGCTAGCAGCAGCAGTGGATAGAACAGCGCGAGCAGCGCCAAGCCGGGCACCGTCTGCACGATGCTTGCGAGCGCGAGCAGGACAGCGCGCGGCGCCGGGCGGTTGCGCGTCAGGATCGCCAGCGGCAGGCTGATGGCGAGGCCAAGCGCGAGCGCGGCGAGGCTGACCCGCACATGGTTGCCGAGATAGTCGGGCAGATGCGACAGCGCCTCGCCCCAGCGTGGATCGGCGAACAGGCTCATGCCGCACCGCTCTGTGGCAGCAGCGCGTTCAGCCGCTCGACCTGGCGCCGCGGCGTGCGCAGCAGCTCCAGCACATAGGCGTCGCCGCTCGTGGAGAGTTCCGCGGGCGTGCCTTGCGCCAGCAGCTGTCCGCCGCGCATCACCGCGATGCGGTCGGCGAGCAGGATCGCCTCCGTCATGTCATGGGTGATCATGACCGTGGTCAGGCCGAGCTTGCGATGCAGCTCGCGAAAATCCTCGCCGAGCGCATCGCGGGTGAGGGGATCGAGCGCGCCGAACGGCTCGTCCATCAGCACGATGCGGGGCCGTGCCGCGAGCGCCCGCGCCACCCCGACGCGCTGGCGCTGGCCGCCGGAGAGCGCCTCGGGCAGGCGGTCGCGATGCGCGCGACGGTCGAGTTGCACGAGCTCGAGCAGCTCGTCGACCCGCGCGGTGATGTCCGCTGCCGGTGCGCCCAGCAGCCTTGGCGTGATTCCGATATTGTCGGCGACGCTCAGATGCGGAAACAGTCCGCCGCTCTGGAAGACGTAGCCGATCCGACGCCGCAGCGCGACCGGATCGACGGTTTGCACGTCCTCGCCCTCGACCGTGATCGTGCCGCCATCGGCCTCGATCAGCCGGTTGGCGAGCCGCAGCAGCGTGGTCTTGCCCGAGCCGGAGCCGCCGACGATGGCCAGAAATTCGCCCTCGGCGATGTCGAGCGACACGTCGTCGACGGCCTTGAGGGCGCCGAAGTTCTTGCTGACGTGGGAATAGCCAATCATCGGCCTGGAAGGCATCGGGCGGGCTCACTCTTCCTTACCCTCCCCTGGAGGGGGAGGGTCGCTCGCGCGAAGCGCGGGCGGGGTGGGGTGATCTCTCAACACGGGCGGTGTTGGACGTGGAGGGACCGTCACCCCACCCCGGTCCGCATTCCGCTTCGCTTCATGCGCACCGACCCTCCCCCTCCAGGGGAGGGTGAAGGAGGCGACGGAGCCCATGCGTAGCACGCTTGGCGGCTCGATTGAACTTGGTCGCGTGAGCGGCTAAGGCATCGGGCCAAGTTCGGAGGGAACACATGACGACGCCCACGGCAGTGGCGCTGGAAGACGCCAAGGTCGCGTTCCGGCTGGGGGACGACCGGGTCTATACGGCGGTGGAGAAGGCGCACCTTTCGGTCGCGCAGGGCGAGTTCGTCGCCATCGTCGGGCCGACCGGCTGCGGGAAATCGACGCTGCTCAATGTCGCGGCCGGCCTGCTCAAGCCCGCCGCCGGCAGCATCAAGATATTCGACCGGCCGCTCGCGGGGCTGAACCGGGACGCCGGCTACCTGTTCCAGGCCGATGCGCTGTTCCCCTGGAAGACCGCGCTCGACAATGTCGCGATCGGGCTCGAGATCGCGGGCACGCCCCGCGCCGAAGCGCTGCAACGCGCGCAAAAATGGCTGACCTCCGTCGGCCTCGGGGCTTTCGCCAACCGCTATCCGCATATGCTCTCCGGCGGCCAGCGCAAGCGCGTGGCGTTGGCGCAGGTGCTGATCCGCGACCCAAAGATACTCCTGATGGACGAGCCGTTCGGGCCGCTCGATGCGCAGACCCGCCAGGTCATGGGCAATCTGCTGCTCGACCTCTGGAATGCCGACCGCAAGGCCGTGCTGTTCGTGACCCATGATCTCGAAGAGGCGATCGCGCTCGCCGATCGCGTCGTGATCATGTCGGCGGGGCCGTCCTCGCGCATCATCGGCGACTGGCGCGTGAGCTTGCCGCGCCCGCGCGATATTTTCGAGGTGCGGCTGGACAAGGAGTTCCATGCGCTCCACCGCGAGATCTGGAGCGTGCTCAAGGACGAGGTGATGAAGGGCTACGCGCAATCGACCCAAGCGGCGGAGGCGATCTGATGTCGCGCGTGACGCTGCTGGCGCTGCAGGTCCTGGTCGCCGTCGTCTGCCTCGCACTGTGGCAGCTCTTTGCGACCGTGCCGGTGTTCGGAAAAATCCTGTTGCCGCCGTTCTTCTTCTCCAACCCGGTCGATGTGTTCAGCCAGATCGTCAAATGGTTCTCGTCCGGCGTGATCTGGAAGCATCTCGGAATCACGTTGACGGAATCTATCCTGGCGTTCGTGATCGGATCGCTCGGCGGCGTGCTGGTCGGCTTCTGGTTCGCGCGCCAGCCATTGGTTGCCGCGGTGTTCGATCCTTACGTCAAGATGGTCAACGCGCTGCCCCGCGTCGTGCTCGCGCCGATCTTCGCGCTGTGGCTGGGCCTCGGCATCTGGTCCAAGGTCGCGCTCGGCGTGACGCTGGTGTTCTTCATCGTGTTCTTCAACGTCTATCAGGGCGTCAAGGAAGTCAGCCGCACCGTGCTCGACAATGGCCGCATGCTCGGCATGAGCGAGGGGCAATTGATGCGGCACGTCTATTGGCCGTCGGCGCTGTCGTGGATGTTCTCGTCGCTGCACACCTCGGTCGGCTTCGCCGTGGTCGGCGCGGTCGTCGGCGAATATCTGGGCTCGGCGGCGGGGCTCGGCTATCTGATCCAGCAGGCCGAAGGCATCTTCGACGTCGCCGGCGTGTTCGCCGGCATGTTCGTGTTGTCGGCCTTCGTCATCCTGATCGACTTCGGGGTGACGCTGGTTGAGCGCAGGCTGCTGGTCTGGCGGCCGACCGTGGACGGGCGCGGGTAGGCCGCCTCGTTTGCCTGCTGACGTTTATGTGATTGACCGCGCGGAATAGAACGTGCGGCCACGCGTCATACCCCCATGCAACCACCTGCATGGGAGTTCAGGATGCCCCCCTCACGGTTTCGCCGCGCCGTAGCGGCGCTTGCAAGCAGATGCCGATGGCCCAGACCCGGCCTCGGCACGGCGTTCCTTGCCGCGCGCATTCTGGTCGCGTTCGCACTCCCGCCGCTCGTGTTCGCGCATGAAGCCCATCCGGCCGCCCCGCCGGCCACGGTGAGCACGGAGGAGCGTGCGTTTCTGGAAGAAAACGAAGCGGCGATGACCAAGATGATGAACGACATGGCGGCCAAGCCGACCGGCGACATCGATCGCGACTTCGTCGCGATGATGAGCCCGCATCATCAGGGCGCGATCGACATGGCGGTGATCGAGTTGCGTTACGGCAAGAACGAGCAGCTGCGGCGCATCGCCCAGGAAATCATCGTCGACCAGATGCAGGAGATCGCGGCCATGAAGCTCGCGATCGGCGAACCGGCGACAGACACCACGCCCGCCCCGACCCAACCGCCCACTGTTCCCAACACAACCGTTCATCATCACCCGGGCATGCAGATGGATATGTCCACGGGAATGAAGAAGTAGGAGTCGCAGATGACCACGTCACAAAGCACCATGATGAAGAGCATTTTCCTGGCGGCCACCATGCTTGCGACGGGTTCGGTCGCGTGGGCAGGGCAGGCGCCGGGCGCGCTGTCCGCCCGCGATATTCCGGTGAGCCATCACGACCGCGTCTACGCCGCAGAGCAGTTCTCGAATACGGTCTCGGTCACCGATCCCGTCGACAACAAGCTGCTTGGCGTGATCCGGCTGGGCGACCCGCAGCCCGGCAATTTCAGCCCGCTCTACAAGGGGCAGGTGCTCGTGCACGGCATGGGCTTCTCGCCCGATCACAAGACGCTCGCCGTGGTATCGATCGGCTCGAATTCGGTGAGCTTCATCGACACCGCGACCAACGCGGTCAAGCATATCACTTACGTCGGACGATCGCCGCACGAGGCGTTCTTTACGCCGGACGGCAAGGAAGTGTGGGTCACCGTTCGCGGCGAGAACTACATCTCCGTCATCGATCCGATCAGCTTCAAGGAGAAGACCCGCATCACGACCCCGAACGGGCCGGGCATGCAGATTTTCTCACCCGACGGCAAATACGGCTACATCTGCTCGTCGTTCAATCCCGAGACCGACGTCGTCGCGGTGGCCGAGCACAAGATCATCGCCACGGTGAAGCAGGAGAGCCCATTCTGCCCAAACATCGCGGCATCGCCGGATGGGGACCAGGTATGGTTCACCCTGAAGGACACTGGCCGGACACAGGTGTTCAACGCCAGGCCTCCGTTCAACGCGATCAAGACGATCGATACCGGGCCGATCACCAACCACGTCAACTTCGCGCACACCGCCAGGGGCACGTTCGCCTACGTCACCATCGGTGGCCTGAACGAGGTAAAAGTGTTCCGCACCGACGATTTCTCGCAGGTCGCGACGATCCCGGTCGGCAATCTGCCGCACGGCGTCTGGCCGTCCGGCGACGGCACGCGCATCTATGTGGGGCTGGAGAACGGCGACGCGCTCGCGGCCATCGACACGGCGACCAATAAAGTGGTCGGGAACGTTCCGATCGGCCAGGCACCGCAGGCGATCGCGTATGTTCCAAATGCCGCGCCTGACCCCGATGACCGCCGGAATTTGCAGGCACTCGGCGTCGCCGGGCAGGTCGCTCATCTCACGCTTGCGTCGAAGGACCGCGCAAAGGACGGCACGGCGCCGACCAGCGTGTCGCTGTTCGATCAGGGTCTGATTCAGATCTTGCAGGCTTCGGTGACGGGACTTCAGCCCACACAGAAATATGTGCTGGCTCTGGCGGAGCATGGCGACGGAAGTGGCCCGTTGCAACCGCTGGCGGCGTTCATGACCAACCCGGCTGGATCTGCCATAGTCAATGTGGTCGGTCCGATCCGGCAGATCGTCGACAAGTCTGCAGCCGAAGCAAGGCGGTACCTGGTGATTGCGGCCGGTGACGCGGCGATGCCCGGTGAGGCGGTCCAGATCGAGGCGCAATGACGCGCCGTCCGACGTCGGCAAAGGGCAGGTGGAGCGCCTCGTGAAGGACATGCTGGTTCAGGTCGAGCCGCTTATCCCCGCGCTCCGCCGCTACGCGCGCGCGCTTTTGCGCGATCGCGCGGCTGCCGATGATCTGGTTCAGGATTGCCTGGAACGTGCGGTCAGCCATTGGCATCAGCGGCGCGACGGCAGTGTACGCGCCTGGCTGTTCAGCATCCTCCACAATCTGGCGGTCACGCAATTCCGCCAGGCAACGGCGCGAGGCAGGCATATGCCGATCGACGATGCGGGCGAGCGTGAGCTTGTCAGTGCCGCCGCGCAGGAGCACAGGCTGATCTATCAGGACGTCCTGAAAAAGATTACGAGATTGCCGGAAGAGCAGCGTGCCGTGTTGTTGCTTGTTGCAGTTGAGGATCTATCCTACGCGGACGCCGCGGGAGTGCTGAAGATCCCGGTCGGGACCGTGATGTCGCGGCTGTCGCGCGCGCGGGAGAGGCTATTGCAGGAGATGGAGGGCGTGGCTCCAGGGAACGTCGTGGCATTGCGGGGCGTGAAATGAACCGGCGGCCGATCACCGAGGATGATCTCCACGCCTATGTCGACCAGGCGCTCGAGCCTGAGCGGCGCGCGGAGGTCGCATCCTATCTGGACGATCATCAGGATGTCGCCGCGCGCGTTGCGGCCTTCGCCACCCAGCGCGAGCAGCTGCGCGGGACGTTTGCGTCGATCGCCGACGAGCCGTTGCCGGCCGAGTTGAATCTGTCGCACATCATCGAGAGCCGGAGGCGGTCTCCCATGCGGGCGTGGTGGGCGATCGCTGCGATGTTGCTTCTCGGCATCGGCGGTCTCGGCGGATGGACCATGCGTAGCGTCTTGCAGGAGGGCTCGAGCGGACTGTCTGCACTGGCACAGGAGGCGGCCTATTCGTATGGCGTTTACGCACCGGACCGCGTGCGGCCGGTCGAGATACGCGCGTCCGAAAGTGCAGAGCTTACGCGATGGGTCTCTAATCGGCTGAAACAGCCGGTCAAGGTGCCGGACCTCTCTGTCTCAGGCTATCGGCTGATGGGCGGTCGCCTGGTTGCGACGTCGCACGGCCCGGCCGCGATGTTCATGTACGATGACGATCACGGCGACCGGCTTGTCGTGCTGACGCGTCCGATGAGCAACCGCAATCTGGATACGCCGATGATGCCGCAATCGACCGGCGATGTCGCGGGCTTCGTGTGGGCGGATGGCGGCATGGGTTACACGCTCGTCGGCCAGCTTCCGGGAGACACCCTCAAGCCGATCGCGAACGAGATCCGGAAGCAGACGCGCCCGATCTAACGCCGGGATTAACGAAAACGGGCCCGCGCATCGGCGCGAGCCCGAATAGTCAATCGCAGCCCGGTCGAGCGATCTCAGTCCAGCAGCTTGGTGTCGTCGGGTGCCTGCGGCGGCGTCTTGATCGCGATCGCCTTGACCTGTCCGCTGATCGGCTTGGTGCCGCCATGCGGGGTGCCCTTCGGGATGATGACGAGGTCGCCGGCTTTCACCGTCACCTCCTTGTCGCCGAGCCAGATCGTCCCGGTCCCGTCCAGGATGTACTGGATCTCGTTGGTGTTGGGATGCAAGTGCTTGGGCACATTGCCGACCTGGATCGAGATGGTGGCGCCGTCGGCGCTGGCGAACATCTTGGAACGGTAGCCGACATTGTTGGCGGGGCCGAGTGCGTCGCCTTCCATCTCGCCGGTGTGGATGATCTGTGCGGTGACGTTCTCGGCTGCCAGCGCCGGCCGGAGCAGCTGGTTCGCGCCGCATCCGGCGGCAAAGGCGGCGGCGATCGACAGGCCGATTGCAAGGCGATTCATGGATGATCCTCCCCATCAAGAATTGTTCTTGTCTGAGCATGTTATTGCGCCGAAAGGCCAATGGCCAGTGCCACTTAAGCGGTGCTTCTCAAGCCAGTCCCGCTGCTCTATGGTGCCGCCAGCCGAACGGAGGAAACCAATGAAGAACACGATTGCCAGGCTCGCCGGCGCGCTGCTCGCGCTGACGCTCACCACCGGTCTTGCCGCTGCGCAAAGCAAGGTGACCATCGCGGTCGGCGGCGGCGCCTGCCTGTGCTATCTGCCGACGGTGCTGGCCAAGCAGCTCGGCGAATACGAGAAGGCGGGCCTCAATGTCGAGCTGGTGGACCTCAAGGGCGGCTCGGACGCGCTCAAGGCCGTGCTCGGAGGCAGCGCCGACGTGGTCTCCGGCTATTTCGACCATTGCGTCAACCTCGCCGCCAAGAAGCAGGAGCTTCAGGCCTTCGTGGTCTATGACCGCTATCCCGGCCTCGTGCTGGTGGTCGCGCCCTCGCGCACCAATGACATCAAGTCGGTCAAGGATCTCGCCGGCAAGAAGGTCGGCGTCAGCGCGCCCGGCTCCTCCACCGACTTCTTCCTCAAATATCTCCTGAAAAAGAACGGGCTCGATCCCGCCGGCACCGCCGTGATCGGCGTCGGCCTCGGCGCCACCGCCGTGGCCGCGATGGAGCAGGGGCAGATTGACGCCGCCGTGATGCTCGATCCCTCGGTCACCGTGCTCCAGGGCAGCCACAAGGATCTGCGCATCCTCAGCGACACCCGCACCCAGAAGGACACGCTCGAGACGTTCGGCGGCGAATATCCGGGCGGCGCGCTGTACTCGACCGTGGCCTGGATCAACGGCCACGAGAAGGAAACGCAGGCGCTCACCAACGCAATGCTGGCCACGATCGGCTGGATCCATTCGCATTCGCCCGAGGAGATCATGGCGAAGATGCCGGACGAGATGGTCGGCAAGAACAAGGAGCTCTATCTCGCCGCGCTGAAGAACACGATCCCGATGTTCTCCGAAACCGGCAAGATGGACCCGAAGGGCGCGGACGCAGTGCTCGCGGTGTTCAGCGTCGGCTCGCCGGAGGTGGCCGCCGCCAAGATAGACGTCAGCAAGACCTTTACCAACAAATACGTCGATCAGGCCAAGAAGACCACGGGGAACGCCAAATAACTGACGCGAAGGCATTGTAATCAGGTGTCATGACGTCACTGGTCATTCATCGCGTCACGACGCTTGATCTTGCCGTGCGGCCGATCGCCTGGCCGTTTGCGGAGGAACGCCGCGCCGAAATTGCGGCGCATTTCGCCGAGAAGCAGCGCGAGCGGCCGAAGATGTGGAACGGCCGCGTCCTGCTCGGGCGCGATGCCGTGTTCACGGACGGCCATCTCGCCGCGACCTATTTCGAGACGGATTTCGCGAGCTTCCTCGCCTGGCGCGACTGGGGCTTTCCCGACAAGGCCGTGTTCAACGGTTTTGGCATGGGCGCGCTGCGCGCCTCGGATGGTGCCTTCATCATGGGCGAGATGGCGCAGCACACCGCCAATGCGGGGCGCATCTATTTCCCCTCGGGCACGCCCGATCTGGACGACGTCAGTGACGGCGCGCTCGACATTCCTGGCAGTGTCATCCGCGAACTCGGGGAAGAGACCGGCTTGACAGCGGCCGACTACCGGACCCAGCCGGACTGGCACTGCGTCGTCACCGGTCCGTCGATTGCAATGATTCAGATCATCAACCTGGACATGCCGGGCGACGTGGCCCAGGCCCGGATCGAGGCCAATCTCGCCCGCGAAGCCGATCCGGAGTTGTCGGCCATTCATCTCGTGCGCGGGATGAGCGATCTCACGCCGTCCATGCCGCGATTTGTCACGGCCTTCGTCGAGCAGCAGTTCGCGTCGCGCTGAAGCGCGAGGCTTGACATCGCTGCGCCCAGCCCATGTGATGGGCCAAAAAGCAAAAGCAACAAGAATGCGATGCACAATCGTCCAGGGAGGTTTTGATGCGCCTGCGCATGGCTGCCCGCTTGGTACGTGGGCTGTTGGTCGCGATATCAGCGACGGGCTTGATGGCTTCGGCTCAGGCTCAAGAGAAGAAGATCAAGATCGGCGTTGTTTTCGACCTGACCGGGCCTCTCGCGGGCGGTGGATCTGAGCTCGGCTATATCGGCGCAAAAATTATTCTCGACCATTTCGCCAAGACCGGCGTCGAGGGCTACAAGATCGAGGCGGTCTATGCCGACGCGCAGAGCAAACCCGACATCGCCATCAACGAATCCGTCCGCCTGCTCGAGCAGGAGAAGGTGGACATGGTGCTCGGCTTCTTCTCCTCGGCGCAATGCGTGCCGGTCGCCGCCCGTGTCGAGCAGCTCAAGAAGTTCATGTGGATGACGACCTGCATCTCGTCGGCCGTGTTCAACGACAAGGGCTACAAATACGTTTTCCGCCCGCAGGCGAGCGGCGACCAGTTCGGCATGATGACGATGGATTTCATCGCGCAGAATGCCAAGGCGAAGTTCGACAAGGAGCCGAAGGACCTGCGCGTCGCCATCATCCACGAGGATGGCGCCTATGGCGTCGACGTCTCCAGGGGCAACGAGGCCGGCGCGAAGAAGGCGGGCTTCAACGTCGTGATGAAGGAGGGCTATTCGGCGACGGCGCCCGATCTCTCCGCGCTGGTGACCAAGCTGAAGCGTGCCAAGCCCGATGTCATTTTCCACACCGGCTACAACCCTGATATCACGCTGCTGCTGCGCCAGGCCCGCGAGCAGGGGTTGAAGTTCGGAGCGCTCATGGGCCATGGCGCCGGCTACGGCGTCTACGAGAAGCTGAAAGAGGGGATGGGGGCTGACGCCACTTACATCTTCAACACCGACCCGATCTCGATCTGGCTCGCCAACCAGAAGACCATGGATCCGAAGCTCCCGCCCGTCATCAAGATGGTCGGCGAGGAGTTCGACAAGATCAGGCCCGGCGTTGCCATCCGCTCGGCGCATGTCGGCATCGGCGCGTCCAACACTTACGTGTTCATGAGTGATGTGCTGCCGCGCGCGATCAAGAAGTATGGCGGCGTCGATCCCGACGCGCTGCGCAAGGCCGCGCTCGACACCGACATCCCCGAAGGCGGCACGATGCTCGGCTTCGGCGTCAAGTTCTACGGCGAGGGCACGCCGATGGCCGGGCAGAACGAGCGCTCGTTCCCAGTCGTGATCCAGTACATCGACGACAAATCCTCTGTGGTGTGGCCCAAGAGTCAGGCGCAGCGCGAGGCTGTGCTGCCGCTGCCGAAGGGCACCACCTACAGCAACCAGTAGCGGCGGAGCAGGGCGGTGCTGGAAGTCAGCGGGCTGGTGAAGCGGTTTGGTGGCTTCACCGCCGTCAACAACGTGTCGTTTCGGGTCGATCAGGGCGAGATCCTCGGTCTGATCGGCCCCAACGGCTCGGGCAAGAGCACGATCTTCAACATGCTCTCCGGCACGCTGGCGCCGACATCCGGCTCGATCCTGTTCGGCGGCGCCGAGATCGCAGGGCTTGCGCCGCACCGGATCATCAACAGCGGCATCGGCCGCACCTTCCAGATTCCGCGGCCGTTCCGACGCCTGACAATCTTCGAGAATGTCGCCCTGGCCGGCTTCTACGGCCAGGGCCGCCACAGTCGTGCCAGGGCGGAGGAGGCGGCCGAGCGGTCACTTGCGATGGTGGGCTTGCCGACCGATCGCCATGCCAGCGTCGATGGCCTGGGCGCAGCCGGCCTGAAGAAGCTCGAATTGGCGAAGGCGCTCGCCACCGCGCCAAAACTGCTGCTTGCCGACGAGAGCCTCGGTGGTCTCGACGAGACCGAGATGGACCAGGCGGCCGACATGCTGCGCAACATCCGCGACGAGCTCGGCATCACCATCATCTGGGTCGAGCACATCATGGGTGTGCTGATGCGCGTCGTCGACCGCGTGATGGTGCTCGATCACGGCGAGAAGATCTCGGAAGGGTTGCCCAGCGCGGTTGCCGGCGACCCGCGCGTCATCGAGGTCTATCTCGGCACTGATGCCGAGACCACGCAGGCCGCGGCGGCGGAAGCGCGCCGCCGCTCGGGAGGCTAGACGATGCTGGAGCTTCGTTCGGTCAGCGCGGGTTACGGCACGTTCCAGGCGCTGTTCGACGTCGATCTCGACGTGAGGGCGGGCGAGGCCGTCGGCGTCATCGGTCCGAACGGCGCCGGCAAGACCACCCTGATGCGCGTCATCTCCGGCCTGATCCGTCCCACGCGCGGGTCGATCAGGATGGAGGGCGTCGACGTCGTGGCGACGCCGCCGCACAAGATCGTCAGCCTCGGCATCGCGCATGTGCCGGAGAACCGGCGGCTGTTTCCGCAGCTCACGGTCGACGACAATCTCAAGATGGGCGCCTTCATGAAGGAGGCGCGCGGCCACTATGCCGAGCGGCTGGATGTCGTGTTCGACCTGTTTCCGCGCCTGAAGGAGCGCCGCCACCAGATGGCCGGCACCATGTCCGGCGGCGAGCAGCAGATGTGCGCGATCGGCCGCGCGCTGATGTCGAATCCAAAACTTCTGCTGCTCGACGAGCCGTCGGCGGGGCTGGCGCCGGTCGTGGTGCAGCAAGTGTTCGAGCTGGTGAAGCGGATCCGCGCCCGCGGCCTGACGGTGCTGATCGTCGAGCAGAACGTGCAGCAGGTGCTGAAAGTGGTTGATCGCGCCTATCTGATCGAGGCGGGCACGATCCGGGCATCCGGCACCTCGGCCGAGATGCTGGCGAGTGACACGGTCAAGGAAGCTTATCTCGGGGTGTGATGGGCATGCAGGCGTTCCTGGACATATTCGACATCTACCTGCTGGAGGCCGTGATCAACGGCATCCTGCTCGGCGGCGTGCTGGCACTGCTCGCGCTCGGGCTCAATTTGATCTTTGGCGTCATCGACGTGACCTGGATCTGCTACGCGGAGCTGGTGATGATCGGCATGTACGCCATGTATTTCATCGTGCAGTATTACGGCCTCAGCTACTTCATCGCAGCGCCGTTCACCATTTTGCTCGTCGCGATCCTCGGCGCCGCGCTGCACTACCTCGTGATCGCGCCGCTGCTCACCGCGCCGCCGATCAACCAGCTGCTTGCGACAGGCGGGGTGCTGTTCGTGCTCCAGAGCTTTGCCACCGTCGCCTTCGGCATCGACTTCCGCAATCTCGGCATCCGCCTGCCGGTGCTCGCCTTCGGCGACATGAATTTCAGCTACGCGCGGCTGCTGTCTTTTCTGGCCGCGCTGGTCGGCATGGTCGCAGTGTACCTGTTCATGACCCGCACCTTCACCGGCACCGCGATCCGCGCCATCTCCCAGGATCGGCAGATCATGGCGCTGATGGGCGTCGACACGAAGAGAATGTATCTCATCACCTCCGCGCTCGGCGGCGCGCTGGCTGGGCTCGCCGCTTGCCTGCTGGTGCTGCAATACGACGTGCATCCCTTCGTCGGCCTCTCCTTCGGACCGATCACCTTCCTGATCTGCGTGCTCGGGGGGCTCGGCAATTTCATCGGCGGCTTCATCGCCGCCTTCGTGTTCGCCGAGATCATCTCGCTCGGCGGCCTGTTCTCCGATCTCGAATGGGGTTACGTGCTCGCCTTCGCCTTCTTCATCGTCATGATGTTCATCCGGCCCGCGGGCCTGCTTGCGAGGCGCCGATGATCGGGCAGGGCCGGCTTGCGGCGTGGGCGGTGGGGCTGGCGGCGCTGGTCGCGCTGCCCTTCCTCTATCGCGACCCCTATCATCTGCACATTCTGGTGCTGATCCTGATCTGGTCGTTCGCCTACACGTCCTGGTCGATGATGGGACGGTTCGGCCTCGTCTCGCTCGGCCATGGCGGCTTCATGGGGATCGGCGCCTACGTCACCGCGCTGCTGTGGAATCATCTGGGCTGGTCGCCCTGGATCGGTATTCCCATCAGCATGGTTGCGGCGGGTGCGCTGGCGCTGATCGTCGGCTATCCCTGCTTCCGCTTCCGCATCACCGGACATTATTTCGTGCTGGTGACGCTGGCGCTATCAGGCATCGTGCTCCAGGTCATCACGGCGACGCGCGACTACACCGGCGGCTCGCTCGGCTATACGCCAAATCGGGCCTCGGGCAACAAGCTGCTGGCGCTGCAATTCGACGACAAGACGACCTGGTATCTGATCGCGCTCGGGGTCTGGCTTTTCGGCATCGTGGTCTGGCACTGGGTCGACCGCAGCATGGCTCGCTATGCGCTGGAGGCGATCTCGGAGGACGAGGATGCCGCGGCCGCCGCCGGTGTCGATGTCACCGCGGAGAAGCTGAAAATCACGCTGCTCAGTGCGGTGATGACGGCGCTGGCCGGCGCAATCTACTGCCAGTACCAGATGTTCATCACCCCAGACACCGTCAGCGGCATCGCGGTGTCGCTCCAGATGGTGTTCGCGGCCATCGTCGGCGGCCTGTTCGTCTCGCTCGGCCCGACCTTTGGCGCTGTCATCACCATTCTGCTGGCGGAAACCCTGCGTATCGGCTTCGGCACCAAGGCGGTCGGCTGGGACAACCTCGTCTATGGCGTGCTGCTGGTCCTTTTCATCATATTCCTTCCCAAGGGCATCCTTGGTAGCCTGCTCGACCGATTGAAGCCGCAACGCAAGGTGCCCCGCGCTCATGAGCAAGAAGCCGTCCAAATCGCTCGCCCAGGAACTTGACCGCTACATCACGCCGTTCCGTTACGACGGATCGGGCAAGTTTCACCTCAAGGATTACAAGACCAACGAGAAGGGCGATCTCGACAAGGAGAAGGCGCAGGAGATTCTCGACGCCAACAAGAAGCGGATGATCGAGTTTCAAGAGAAGCTCTACGCTCAGGACCGCTGGTCGGTGCTGATCGTGCTCCAGGCCATGGACGCCGCCGGCAAGGATTCTGCGATCAAGGCGATCTTCGAGGGCATCAACCCGCAGGGTTGCGAGGTCCATGCTTTCAAGGCGCCGAGCACCAAGGAGCTCGATCACGATTTCCTCTGGCGCCACGCGATCGCGCTGCCCGAGCGCGGCCATATCGGCATCTTCAACCGCTCCCATTACGAGGAGTGCCTGGTCACGCGGGTGCACCCGGAGATTCTCGCCAGGCAGAAGCTGCCGCAAAGACTCGTCACCAAGAACATCTGGAAGGAGCGGTTCGAGGACATCTCCGCCTTCGAGCGCCATCTCAGCCGCAACGGCACGGTGGTTCTGAAATTCTTCCTCAATCTATCCAAGGAGGAGCAGCGCGAGCGCTTCCTTGAGCGGCTCGAGGAACCGGCCAAGCAGTGGAAATTCTCGATGGACGACATCAAGGAGCGCGCGCTGTGGCCGCGCTACCAGGCGGTCTATCAGGACATCGTCCGGCATACGGCGACGTCGCATGCGCCCTGGTATGTCGTGCCGGCCGACCACAAATGGTTTGCCCGCGTCGTGATCGGCTCGGCGATCGTCGCGGCGCTCGAAAAGCTCGACCTGCGCTTTCCCCGCGCCGACAAGGCCTCGCTTGGCGAATTCGACGAGGTGCGCAAGGCGCTGGAGCGGGAGGGGAAGGGGAGCGGGAAGCGGTGAATTTTCTTCGCCTCTCCCCGCTTGCGGAGAGAAGCCGGAATGCGCGCGCAGCGCGGATTCCGGGTGAGGGGGAGTCTCCGCGAGTTCGACCGTCACTATTTTTGCGGAAGCAGCCCCTCACCCTGACCCTCTCCCCGTAAGAACGGGGAGAGGGGAAGAATCGGTCTCAATACCCGCGGCCCCACCAGTAGCAGAAGCGCTCGACATTGGCGGGAAGGGCGGTCTCGTAATTCGCCCATTTCTCGTATTTCGGCAGCTTCACTTCCTTCATCGCGGTGTCGAAGCATTTGCCGGCATCGGCGGCCTTCTTTACCTCTGCGGACAGATCTTCCATGTAGGCGATGTCGTCCTCGACGTCCTTCTTGGTGCCGAGGCGCCCGCCGGCATAGGGATGGCCGGGGATCATCCGGTCCCAGTCGAGCGACGCCAGCTTCTTCAGCGAGGCGATATATTCCAACGGCGACGCATTGTCGGGGATGTTGCGGAACTGCACCGACTCGATCGGCGCGAAGTCGACGACGAAGACGATCTTCTCCTTCGGCAGCCGCATCACCAGCGAATTGTCGGAATGGTTGCGGCCGACATAGTTCAGCTCCAGCGTGGTGCCGCCGAGGGTGATGCTCTTTTTGTCGTCGATCACCTGGTCCGGCATCACGACATCGGCGAGCAGCGCATTCTGCTTCTTCAGCTCGAGCAGGCGCTCCTTGGTCCGCCGATGCGCGATGAAGGTCGCGCCGAGATCCTTGAAAGGCTGGCCGCCGGCGATGTGGTCGTAATGGTGGTGGCTGTAAATGACGTATTTGATCGGCTTGTCGGTGACGGCCTTGATGGCGTCGATATAGGGCTTTGCCGGACGCAAATACGAGATCGGGTCGGTCGCGATCACGCCCTGCGGCGTCACGATGAACATCGACTGATGACCGCCATAGCGGAAGACGTAGACGTTCTCGGTGCCGTCGACCTTCTTGGTCGAGGTCTGCGGCGGGGTCTGCGCGAAGGCTGATCCAGTCAGGAGGGCCGCGACAGCGGCGATGCAAAGTAATGCTTTCATGTCTGGCTTTCTGGAAAAGGATGGAATGCGAAAGGCGAATGGACTCTCTGACACAAACGCGGCAGGAGGGAATTTATTCCCTGATCCATTGCGACCAATCTGTCTCGGTGGGAGGGAACACGTCCGCAAATGTGATACCGGCACCATTGATCCTGCTTGACAGTCTTATGTCACGGGAGGAGCATGGTGTTGGTCGCAAACAAGCGACGCGTCCACCTCAGAGCAAGGGGAGGTCTATGAGTCCACCTCCGCAGATCCAGCCGCGTTAAGTGCGATGGAGCTCGTTCGGATTATCGCATAGCGGCAGAAACCGCGAACGGCACGCCGGGTCAAGGTTTAGCGGGCTGCATCAGTGAGGCAAAGCCCCTACCTTCCCGGCGCCTGTATTTTGCATCACACCGATCGTGTCGGATGGCCGTGATGCGGCCGCCATGACAGGCGCTTTGACATCCTGCTTTCTCCTCCTCCTCGCCGTCATTCCGGGCCGACTCCCGGAATGACGGGAGGGTTTTGTTGTGCGCATCGCACATCGGCTGATGTTCGGACGCGCGGAGCCGACGGTTCCCGTTCCTGCACTGCGGCAAATGCCAAGAGAATGTCGCCTCGTTGGCCAACTTCCGACACAGCGCCGGGGCGAATAGCGTCGATCCGACATGATGCAGTGCTTCGGCGGCGACAGTCCCGACTCCGCCGGCGCATGCACTTTTCCAGGGAATCCTCGTGTCGCACAAGCTTGCCCCGGCGCTCCTCGCCGCTCTCTTCATCGCGATCTCGTCTCTTTCCACCGTCCGCGCCGAGCCGCCGGCCGCCAACAGTGCTGCCGCCCTGTCGCCGGAGCAAGCCAAGCGTGCGCTGGAGACGCTCCAGGACGACAAAAAACGCGCGCAGATGATCGATACGCTGCGCGTGATCGCGAATGCGCCCGGTCAGCAGCAGCCCGTGCCCGCCGCGCCCGAGCAGAAATCGCCGATCCCGCTCTCGGCCGACGGCCTTGGCGCACAGCTCCTGCTCACGGTGTCGGAAGAGATCGGCGAGATCTCGCGCCAGATCGCCGACGTGGCGCGGACGCTGACGCATTTCCCCGCCTTCTATTACTGGATCGTACGGACCGCCAACGATCCCGCCGCCTACAACCTCCTGATCGAGATCGCGTGGAAGCTCGCGCTGGTGCTCGGCTGCGCCATTGCGGCAGAGTGGGTGATCTTCCGCGCGATCCGGCGTCCGGTCGCCTTCCTGGAAGGACGCGTACCCCAAACCGCGCGCCTGCCGGCGCAGGTGCTGCCCATCGCCGATCCGCCGTCATCGGTCGCCGATGTCACGCCCGCGCCCGAACTGCACAAGCGCCGCCACAGTCTCGCACGTGTCTGGCAATTGCTGTTGCGGCTGCCCTTCGTGCTCGGGCGTCTCCTGCTCGAGCTGCTCCCCGTGTTCGTTTTCATCGGTGTCGCAACCGCACTGCTCGGCACGGAGATCGGCGATCCCGCAACCGTCCGCCTCGTGATCCTCGCCGTCGTCAATGCCTACGCCTTCTCGCGCGGGCTCATCTGCGTCGTCCGGGCGCTGGCGGGGCCGTTTGGCCTCGTTCCGGTTCGGGCAGAAACCGCGGCCTATATCGAGATCTGGGCGCGGCGCATCGTGGGCGTCGGCGTCTCCGGCATCGCCTTCGCCAATGTTGCGCTGCTGCTCGGCCTGCATCGTGCCGGCTATGCGGCGCTGCTGCGCATGGTGTTGCTGGTCGTGCATCTCTTCGTCGTCGTCATCATCCTGCAATGCCGCCGCCAGGTCGCCGAGGCCATCCGCGCGCCGGCGGAGCGGCAGGGGATCGCGGCGCGCCTGCGCAACCGCATTGCCGGCGGCTGGCACTATCTCGCCATCGCGCTCGACCTCGCGCTGTGGGCGGTGTGGGCGCTCAACATTCGCAATGGCTATTCGCTGCTGCTGCAATATTTCGTCGGCACCGTCGTGGTGGCGCTGATCACGCGCGTCGCCATCATGGTGACGCTGAGCCTGATCGACCGCGGCTTCCGCATCAAGCCGGAGATCCTCCAGCGCTTTCCGGGCCTCGAGATCCGCGCCAACCGCTATCTACCGCTGCTGCGCAAGATCGTATCCAGCGTGATCGCGTTCATCGGCTTCGTGGCCGTGCTCGAAGTCTGGGGCGTCGACGCCATCGTCTGGTTCTATGGCGGTCAGATCGGCAGCCGGCTGATTTCGGCGGTGGCGACCATCGGCATCGCTGTGTTCATTGCTGCCGCCATCTGGGAAGCCAGCAACGCGCTGCTGGACCGCCAGATCAATACGCTGTCACGCGACGGGCACTACGCCCGCGCGGCGCGCCTGCGCACCTTCCAGCCGATGCTGCGAACGGCGCTGCTCTGCCTGATCGCCACCGTCGTCGGCCTCACCGCGTTGAGCGAGATCGGCGTCAACGTCGCGCCGCTGCTGGCCGGCGCCGGCATCGTCGGCATTGCCATCGGTTTCGGCTCACAGAAACTGGTGCAGGATCTCATCACCGGCCTGTTCCTGCTGCTGGAAAATACGGTCCAGGTCGGCGATAACGTCAGCGTCTCGGGGCTCTCCGGCGTGGTCGAGAACGTCTCGATCCGCACCATCCGTCTGCGCGCAGGCGACGGCGCGGTGCACATCGTGCCCTTCAGCGCGGTGACGACCATCACCAATGCCAGCCGCGGCGCCGGCAATGCGTCCGTCAGCGTCAATGTCTCCTATAAGGAAGACACCGACCGCGCCGGTCAGATCCTCAAGGACATCGTCGAGGAGATGCGCCGCGAGCCGGAGTTTCGCGCTGCCATTCGCGGCGACCTCGAACTGTGGGGCATCGACAAGGTCGATGGTGCCATGGTGTCGATCGTCGGCCAGATCCGCTGCACGGAGGCGGGCCGCTGGCCGGTGCAGCGCGAATTCAACCGCCGCATGAAGCTGCGCTTCCAGCAGAACGGCATCGAGGTCGCATCCCCGGTCCAGACCATCCTGATGCAGATCGCGCCGCCGGCTGATGGCGCCGCCAATCTGGCCCCGCGGCGGGCGGCTGGTTAGCGCTCGGCATCATTTCCAGCTTGCCTCTGCCCGCACGGCAGCGTTCACTCCGGCCCCAGCCCGCTGACAACATGCGGGCGATGAAAAAGGTGGATGGAATGCAGGGGCTGTGGGCCGGACTACGCGGTCATGTGATCATCATTTGCGCGTTGATCGGATGCGCGGCGTGGACCGCGCCGGGCGGCGCCCAGCCGTTCCCGTCGCGCCCCATCACCCTCGTGGTGCCGTTCGCGGCCGGCGGCCCGACCGACACGCTGGCGCGGATCCTGTCCGAGCGGATCGCCGGTCAGCTACACGCGACCGTCGTGGTCGAGAACGTGGCCGGTGCCTCCGGCAGCATTGCGGGCGCCCGCGTCGCGCGCGCGACGCCTGACGGCACGACGATCACGATCGGCCATTGGGGCACGCATGTGCTGAACGGCGCGATCTTGAAGCTGCCCTATGATGTGATCGCCGATTTCGAGCCGGTCGCGACGATCGCGATGGGAACGCAGCTCATCGTCGGCCGGAAGTCGCTCGAGGCCAACAATCTGAAAGAGATGATTGCGTGGCTGAAGGCCAGCCCCGGCAAGGCGACTGCCGGCACGGCTGGTGCCGGCACGGGCGCGCATGTTGCAGGAGTCTTCTTTAAGGAGAAGACGGGCACCGATTTCCAGTTCGTGCCATATCGCGGCGCCGGACCCGCCATGATCGATCTCGTCGCAGGCCAGATCGACATCATGTTCGACCAGGCCTCGAACTCGCTGCCGCAATACAAGAACGGCGCGATCAAGGCGTTTGCGGTGACTTCGCCGACGCGGCTCGCCTCCGCGCCCGACATCCCGACCGTCGACGAGGCGGGCCTGCCCGGCCTCTACATCTCCTACTGGCACGGCATCTGGGCACCGAAGAACACGCCGCAGGAGATCGTCACACGGCTTAACGCGGCCATCGTCGCCGTGCTTGCCGATCCCTTTGTCAAGCAGCGTTTCGCCGAATTGGGGCAGGAGATTCCACCTGCCGACCAGCAATCGCCTACGGCGCTCGGCGCATTCCAGAAGGCGGAGACCGAGAAATGGTGGCCGATCGTGAAGGCCGCCGACATCAAGCCCGAATAGTCCTGCTGCGTTACCCTCGTCTCGCGCGCAAATGCGGGCTTTTCGCGAAATCTCGCTGCGGTGCGAGATCACAATCGTGCCTTGAGTCTCTACGTCCTTGATCTCGGGTGAGCGCTGGCCGACAATGCTTGCCCTTCAATAAGAAACTCCCTGGGGGAATTCGTGAATAGACCTGCTCGGGTCAGCGCCCATTCGACATCATCCGACCCCGCGCACGGCATGACGCTGCTGCGCGATCCCTTGCTCAACAAGGGCACCGCCTTCACGGAAGCGGAGCGCGATTCGCTCGGCCTGCGCGGCCTGCTGCCGCCCTGCGTGCTGACGATGGAGACCCAGGTCGAGCGCGTGCTGACCAATCTGCGCACGCTGCCGACGGATCTTGAAAAATACGTCGCGCTGAATGCGCTGCATGACCGCAACGAGGCGCTGTTCTTCCGTGTCGTCGTCGACAATATCGACGAGATCCAGCCGATCATCTACACGCCGACGGTCGGGCTCGCCTGCCAGAAATACGGCCTGATCTTCCAGCGGCCGCGCGGCATGTTCATCTCATCGCGCGATCGCGGCCAGATCGCCGAGATCCTGGAGAACTGGCCCTATCCGGCCAAGCTGATCGTCGTGACCGATGGCGAACGCATCCTCGGGCTGGGCGATCTCGGCGCCAACGGCATGGGCATCCCGGTCGGAAAGCTCTCACTCTATTCCGCCTGCGCCGGCGTGCATCCCGAGCATTGCCTGCCGATCGTGCTCGACGTCGGCACCAACAACGAAGAGCTCTTGAACGATCCCTATTATATCGGCTTGCGCGAGCGGCGGCTCACCGGCGAGGTCTATGACAGCTTCGTCGACGAGTTCATGCAGGCTGCGCGAACGACGTTTCCGGGCGTGCTGATCCAGTTCGAGGATTTCGCCAATCACTCGGCGTTCAAGCTGCTGCACAAATATCGGGACGAGGCCTGCGTCTTCAACGACGACATCCAGGGCACCGCGGCCGTGGCGCTCGCTGGCCTGTTCTCGGCGTTGCGCGTCAATGGCGGCAAGCTCAGGGATCAGCGCATCCTGTTCCTCGGTGCGGGCGAGGCGGCAACCGGCATCGCCGATCTCGTCGTCTCCGCCATGATGGCGGAGGGGATTTCCGAGGCGGAAGCTCTGCGGCGCAACTGGCTGGTGGATTCGCGCGGCCTCGTCGTCGGCGGCCGTGACGGCCTTTCTGGCCATAAGCTGCGCTATGCCCATGCCGGCCAGGCGCCGATCGCCGATTTCCTCACCGCGATCAAGACGCTGAAGCCGACGGCGATCATCGGTGTCGCCGCGGTCGGCGGCGCCTTCACGCCCGAGGTGCTCAAGGCGATGGCCGCGCTCAACGAGCAGCCGATCGTGTTCGCGCTCTCCAACCCGACTTCGAAGGCCGAATGCTCGGCCGAGGATGCCTACCGCTATACCGAGGGCCGCGCACTGTTCGCCTGCGGCAGTCCCTATGATCCGGTGACGCTCAACGGCCGCAGCTTCGTGCCGCGCCAGGGTAACAACTCCTACATCTTCCCCGGCGTCGGCCTCGGCGTCATCGCCAGCGGCTCGCGCCTGGTGACGGACGAGATGTTCATGGCGGCCGCCCATACGCTCGCCGATTGCGTTGGCAAGGAGGACCTCGCGCAGGGCAGCCTTTATCCGGCACTCCCTCGCATTCGCGAGGTTTCGGCCCGCATCGCCGTTGCGGTGGCAGACGTCGCCTACCAGCGCGGTCTCGCCGAGGGACCCGCTCCCAACGACGTGAAGGGCCTGGTCCAGTCCCAGATGTACGAGCCGCAGTACTGAGCCACGGGCTCCGCCTCGGCTGCACCTAGGTCAGCACGGCGGCGCCATTTCAAGTGGAATCGCCGTTGCGCGGCGCGGTCGCTTATGCGACGATCTGTAGCGTTACAAGAAAACTCAATCCGCAAGGTCAGATGCCATGGACGATCGTTTGCCCGAACTGGGCGACCTCGAGCACGAGGTCATGCAATTGGTTTGGGCCCATGGTCCCGTTACGGCCGAGGTCGTGCGCGAGCGGCTGTCGCGGCGTCTGAAGGAATCCACCGTCCGCACGGTGCTGCGCCGGCTGGAAGAAAAGGGTTATGCTCGGCACACCGTGGACGGACGCACCTATGTCTACCACGCTGCGGAAGAGCGCGCGCGGGTCGCGGCCAAGGCGGTGCAGCGTATCGTCGACTGGTTCTGCAACGGCTCGATGGAGGAAGTCCTCGTCGGCATGGTGGACAATGCGATGCTCGACCAGCAGCAGCTGCGTACACTGGCCGACCAGGTGGCCAAGGCGAAGAAGGCGAGGGGAGTGAAGAAAGAATGATCGCAACTCTGGCTGAGGCGGCGCTACGCTCCTTCGTGCTGGGAGGCGTCGTCTGGTTCGGTCTCAACCTGTTTCGCGTGCGCAATCCGCACGTCCACATGACGGCGTGGGTCGTCGTGCTGCTGGCATCGCTGGCGATGCCCTTCGTTATGCATTGGCCGACGCTGACGATCACCCGGATGCCTTTGCCGGTATCCGTGCCGGATGATGTCCTGCCGGCCGACGTCTCGATGCTGGAGGCCGCGCAACCCGCGCTGCCGATTCCGCCGGGCGCTGCTGTCGTGGCGCCGGCAGAAGCTGCTGTATCGATCAATTGGTGGCTGGTCGCCTCCATCGTCTATGCCGGCGTCGCCGGCGCGTTGCTGCTGCGGCTGGCCATCGGTCTCTGCCTGACCTGGCGTCTGGCACGCGCGGCAAGGCCGATGAGCGGCCCGCAGCTGATCGACGCCGACGTGCGCGTCAGCCGCGAGGTCGGCGGTCCCGTCACGTTCGGCTCGACCATTCTGGTGCCGCCGCAGTTCTCCGGCTGGGATGCGAAGAAGCGCCTCGCGGTGCTCGCGCATGAGGGCGCGCACGTCGCCAATCGCGATTTCTACGTCCTGCTGCTCGCCTCGCTCAACCGTGCAGTGTTCTGGTTCAGTCCGTTCTCGTGGTGGCAGCTCGCGCGTCTCGCCGAGCTCGCCGAGATCATCAGCGACGCCGAGGCGATCGAAGTCATCGACGACCGGTGGTCCTATGCCGAAATCCTGCTCGATGTCGCAACCAGCGTAAATCCGCGGCCGGTGGAGCTCGCGATGGCGCGGGTATCGACCGTGCGCGCACGCGTCGAGCGCATCATCGCGGCCGCCGCCATGCCCGTCGCGGTCGGCTGGCGGAAGCGGCTGTGGATCGCGGCCGCGATCATTCCGGCTGTGATCGTGTCCGCCGGCATGATTGCCTATCGCACCCCGGATCCCGCACCCGTCGCTGCGGATACCGGCGAGGTGCCGGCCCAGCATTACCGCCCCTTCGTCAATTTCTACGCCATGGGTCCCGCCTCGGTGTTCGCCATCTTCCGCGAGGGCGACGACCTCTACGGCCAGCTCACCGGACAGCGCAGGCTGCGCCTGACGGTCGGCAGCGACGGCACCGCGGCCTACGCAGCCTCGTCCGGCGAGATCACGTTCCCGCTCGATGCCGAGCGCCGGTCCTCCGAGCTGATGCTGCGCATGAACGGCCGCGATATCCGCGCGGTCCGCATCGCCGAGATGCCGACGGCGGCCGCCGATCCGGCATCGCTCGACCAGTATGTCGGCTGGTACAGGATTGCGCCGAACCGCGTGCTGATGGTGCGGCGTGAGGGCGATCGTCTCCACGTACAGGAAACCGTGCAGGGCCGGGCCACGCTCCTCGCCGAAGGTGCTGACGTCTTCTCGATCCGTGGCGAGAATCTCCTGATCTTCCTGCGTGACGAGCAATCAAAGGTCTCGCGGGTTCTGGTGCAGAATTCGGTCTTTGGCGCTCGCCTGGCGCCGCGGATCGATGCATCGGTGGCTCAGGCGATCGAGGCGGATTTCGCGCGCCGCCTTGCGGAGGTTCCTGACAGGTTCAGGGAGCAGGTCCCGGTTGCCGGCGGCAAGGAGATGATTCTGCGCGGGATCGAAGATCTGCGTCGCGGCACGCCGAACTACGATCGGATGAGTGCGCCGCTGGCCGCCAAGGTTCACCGGCAGCTCGGTGAATCGCAGGCGACGTTCGTGGCGCTCGGCGCGGTTGAGTCGATCTTCTTCCGCGGCGTCGGCCCCGGCGGCTATGACATCTATGGCGCGAAATTCGAGAACGGCACGGCCGAATTCCGCCTGATGATCGAGCCCGACGGCAAGGCCGGCGACGTCATCTTCCGACCCGACGGCAATGACGAGCTCGGCGGCATCGTCTCCTGCGCCGAGGAGGCGAATGTGCGCGGCCGCGCCGGCACTTCGCCGATCAGGATCATGATCTATAACGAGATGGGCGACGACATCCAGGTCTTCAATCTCGACGCCGATGGCAATCGCAGGATGCAGAGCACCGTCAGGCCCAACGTGTCCTGGGCGTCCACGACCACCGTGAACAATCCCTGGGTGATTGCCGACAAGTCCGGGCGGTGCCTCGAGGTCCTGGTGCCGGGGCGGCAGACCCGATTCCACAATGTCGAAGCGTCGAACATCGGCGCGCGGCCGGGGCGCGCGGCGCGCCGCGCCGTTCCGATCGCCAATGGCGAGGAGATGCTGCGCCGCTATATCGAAGGCGTCGGCAAGGGGCAGCCGGACTACGAGCGCATGACGTCGGAGGTGGCCGACATCACGCGTCAGCAGCTTCCGTTCGACCAGGCCATCCTGGCGCGGCTCGGCGCATTGCGCGCGGTTTCGTTCCGTGGCGTCACCGCGCTCGACAGCGATATCTATGTCGCCCAGTTCGCCAACGGCTCGGCGGAATGGCGCATCGGCGTCAGGAACGGCACGATCACGAAGATCGCGCTCGGACCCAATTTCTAGCGGTTCACATCTGCCGCAGGAGTGCCTGCTCGGATTTGTGGTGCTCCTGCGGAGACTGCGGAATGAGACTCGTCGCATCGATGTGGGCGATTCCAGTTGGGCTTTGCCTATTGGGGACCGCGTTCGCCGATGACCTCGCGACGCCGGGCGATGCAAGAAGCCTGGGATTCTCGGCCGCGCGTCTGGCGCGTATCGCGCCGTGGTATCAGGCGCGCTTCGATTCCTTCTCGCCGTCGGACGGCCTTCTCCCCGGCGCCGTCGTCGCCATCGCGAAAGGCGGCAAGCTCGCCTATTTGCAGGCCATCGGATTTCAGGACCGCGCCAAGACCGTCCCGATGAAGACGAATTCCATCTTCTGGATCGCCTCGATGTCCAAGCCGGTGGCCAGCGTCGCCGCCATGATTCTGGTGGGCGAGGGCAAGCTCGACCTCGACGCATCAGTCTCGCAATATCTGCCGGAGCTTGCGAACATGCGGGTCGCTTTCCAGAAGATGGATCCGGCGACAGGAGAAATGGATTACGGGCTCGGTCTGCCAAAACCGCCAAAACGTCCGATGATCGTTCTCGATCTGTTGCGCCATACGTCCGGCCTGATCTATCCGGAGCTCGATTTTGCCTATCCGGAACGGGGCCTTGCCGACGCAAGCGCCGACTTCGGGATCCGGATGATCCATGGGCTCTATGGCTTGAGGGCCGTGCGGAGACGCGACACGACGTTGGCGGATTTCGTGTCGAGCCTCGCCCGCCTGCCGCTCGCGCACGAGCCCGGCGAGGTCCATGAATATGGCTGGAGCGTCGAGGTGCTGAGCCGGGTCGTTGAAGTGGCGTCCGGTCAGCCCTTCGATCAGTTCCTGGAGAGCCGCATCTTTGGGCCGCTGCATATGGTCGACACCGGTTTCTTTGTGCCGAAGGAGAAGCTCGATCGGCTCGTCGATTCTCCCATGCCGGAACGGCCGCCGATCTGGGATGTCACGATGCCGTCAAAGCTGTTTTCCGGCGACGGCGGACTCGTATCGACCGCGCCCGACTATCTCCGCTTTTGCCAGATGCTGCTCAATGGTGGTGAGCTCGATGGCGTGCGCGTGCTCAGCCCGCGTGCGGTGAAGCAGATGACGACGAACGCACTGCCATCGGGTGTCAGCATCTTCGGAGGTGACGAGGTTGGCGCCCGCGCCGGAACAACCTTCGGGCTTGGCTTCGCCATCCGCGCCGATCCGGTCCAAAGCTGGATACCGGGAGCGGTTGGAAGTTTTTCCTGGGCTGGACATTGGAGCACGTATTTCTGGATCGATCCGGCGGAGCAATTGATCGGCCTGCAGATGGTCCAGGCGACTCCCGGCAGCAACGGGCGCCAAGCGGTGCTGTACTCGGGGATCAATCATCTCGTCTATGGCCCATTGACGATTCCCGAGTCGTCCGCCGTCCCGCCGGCTGTGCGGGTGCCCCTGAGCACGGAAGCGCTTGCCGATTATGCCGGGAGCTATGACTTCGGCGCCACGGTGAGCTCGCGTGACCGGCAGGGCCTCGCCGATGGCAAGACCGGATGGCTTGGAATCGGGAATTTCGTCGCCATGGAGCAGGAGGGGCTGAGGATCAACAAGCCGAACCTCGGCAGCAGCCCCGCAGCCAAGGCCGGTGTGACGGCGGGCGACCTCATTACCGAAATTGACGGCGTGCCGCTCAGAGGCCTCGCGCTCGCCGATGTCCTGGCCAAGCTCCGAGGGCCAGCCAACTCGACGATCAAGATGAAAATCGTCCGCAAGGGGCAAGACAGCGTGAGCGACCTCAGCGTCGAGAGAGCCGACCGCCGTCTCAATTCCGTCCGGCTTCAGGTTCGCGTCGCGGAAGGCAAGCTCGTCGCCGAAGCGACGGGGGTCTGGCCGATCCTTGAATTCGAGAAGGGCAAGGCGACGCCGCTTGTGGCGACATCAAGCAACGAATTCACCGCAGCCGACGAAGATCGTACCCGGATCGCTTTCGTCAGGGACGCGGCAGGCAAAGTCTCGGGGCTCATCCTGAATCCTGGGCCTTGGGAGCAGCATGCGGCGAAGAGCGCGCTTGGGCCCAATTTCTAGGACTGCCGCGGCTGCCCGTCTGTCGCGGCTCCCGATTTCTTGACCCTGGCGTTTCAATCTCCGCTTGCGGGCGCATTTCCGTAATGCTACGGTTTGTAGCATTACGGTTAGTAGCCTAGCGCGACACCGGTCGGCAGGCTCGAAAGAGTTGGGCGTTCGCCATGAGCAATTCCGCAAAGGCCGAGGCCGTGCTGGCGCTTCATCGCTTCGGGATGGGGCCGCGACCGGGATCAATTGCGGCCGTCGGGACCGACCCGCGCGGCGCGTTGATCGCAGAGCTCGATCGGCCGCTCTCATTGAGCGCCGCCGCCAGCCTTCCCAGCAGTGCGAAGGCCTATCGCACAGTGGCCGATGCCAATGCACGGCGAGCCGCGCGCGCCAAGCAGGCGCAGCAACAGGCCAAGAAGCAGCAGATGGCTGCGGTGCCAACTGCTCCGGGGGACCAGGGTCAGGCTCAGGCTCAGGCTCAGGCTCAGGCGCAGACCGAGGGGCAAGCGCCAGCACAGGGCCAGGAGAAGGATGCTGCCGAGATGGCGGCCAAGCAGGCGGCTGACGCCGTTCCCGATCCCGGCCGTCCGATCTACTTGCAGGAAGCCAAGCTGCGCATGGAGGCCGCGCTCGCCGCCGACATCGGCTTCGCCGAGCGGCTGGTGTGGTTCTGGTCCAATCATTTCTGCATCTCGGCCTACAAGATCCAGAGCATGTCGGGTGCTTACGAGCGCGAGGCCATTCGCGCAAATGCGCTCGGCCACTTCGTCGATCTTCTGCTGGCGGTCGAAGGCCACCCGGCGATGCTGTTCTATCTCGACAATCTGGGGTCGATGGGCGCGAACTCGATCGCCGGCATCAACCGCAGCCGCGGCCTCAACGAGAACATCGCCCGCGAGATCATGGAACTGCACACGCTAGGTGTGCGCACCGGCTACACCCAGGACGACGTGATCAGCTTTGCCAATGTCATGACGGGATGGACGCTTGTTCCTCCTGGAGACAATCCGGAGCATGGCGGCGAATTCACCTTCAATCCGCGGCTGCACGAGCCCGGCGGGCAGACCGTGCTTGGCAAACGTTACGAGCAGGAGGATGCCGAGCAGGGCCGCGCCGTGCTGCGCGACCTCGCTGCACATCCGGCGACCGCGACCCATGTCGCAACCAAGCTCGCACGGCATTTCGTGGCCGACGAGCCGCCTCCGCCACTCGTCGAACAAATGGCGAAGACGTTCCGCGACACCGAGGGCGATCTCAAGCAGGTCGCGATTACGATGGTTTCGTCGGACGAGGCGTGGCGCGGGCCGCCGTCAAAACTGAAGCGTCCGAGCGAATGGGGCGTTGGCATGGTGCGCGCGACCGGGATTAAGGTCGTCGACCCCACGCGTTTCACGGCGGGCCAGGAGCTGCTCGGCGAAGGGCTGTGGCGGCCGTCGGCGCCCAAGGGCTATCCGGATGACGAGGCAAGCTGGATCGACGGCATTGGCCGACGGCTCGACATCGCCAACAATTTTGCCGAGCGCGTGGCGGCCACTGCTGATCCGCAGGGGATCATCGAGGACGTCTTCGCATCGCAGATCGCGCCCGAGGTGAAGCAGGCGGTCGGACGCGCCGAGAGCCGGCAGCAGGCGCTGGCATTGTTGTTCATGTCGGCGGATTTTCAGAGGAGGTGAGCATGGGCTTCGTCAATCATTTGCCCACGCGGCGCGAGCTTCTGGTCGGCTCCGGTGCGCTGTTCGCGTGGAGCCAGATGCCGCGGATCGCACGCGCCGAAGGACGCGATCCGCGCCTGCTCGTGATCGTCCTGCGTGGCGCGCTCGATGGTCTCGGCGCGGTCGCACCGGTCGGCGATCCCGATTGGGTCGGCTTGCGCGGCGATCGCGCGCTGGTGCTGGACGGCAAGCCGCCAGCGCTGCCGCTCGGTTCCTTCTTCGCGCTCAACCCGGCGATGCCGAACCTGCACCGGCTCTACAAGACCGGCAAGGCCGCAATCGTCCATGCCGCCGCGACGCCCTACCGCGAGCGCTCGCATTTCGACGGCCAGGACGTGCTGGAGAGCGGGTTCACCAAGCCCGGTGCCACCGCATCGGGATGGCTCAACCGCGCGCTGCTCGCGATGGAGTCGGGTGGGCGCGTCGATCCGCGCGGCAGCCGTGCGCTCGGTATCGGCTCGGTGACGCCGCTGGTGGTGCGCGGCTCGGCGCCCGTCATGACATGGGTGCCGCAAAAACTGTTGCCGGCGAGCGAGGACACGCAGAACCGCCTGCTCGATCTCTACCAGCACACCGATCCGAAGCTTGCGACCGTGCTCCAGGCGCGCATGAAGCTCGCCTCGCTCGGCGGCGCGCCCGGCACGGGCGATCCGATGTCGGACGATCCGACATTGATGCCGCCCGGCATCGCGCGCGTGCGCGCCTACTTCGCCGAAGCAGCCGGCACCGCCGCGCGCTATCTCGCCAAGGCCGATGGCCCGCGCGTCGGCGCGATGGGCTTCGTCGGCTGGGACACGCATATCGCCGAAGGCGCGGCCTCGGGCCAGCTCTACAATCTGCTCGGTGCGCTCGATGGCGCCTTTGCGGCGATCGAGAGCAACATGGGCGAAGCCTGGCGGGAGACGGTCGTCGCCGTCGTCACCGAGTTCGGGCGCACCGCGCGCATCAATGGCACGCAGGGCACGGATCACGGCACGGGCACGGTCGCCTTCCTCATTGGCGGCGCGCTCGCCGGCGGCCGCGTGATCGCGGACTGGCCGGGACTGAAGTCCGCGCAACTGTTCGAGGATCGCGACCTCAAGCCGACCACCGATCTCCGCGCCGTGCTGAAGGGCCTGCTCAGGGATCATCTGCGCGTCGAGGAGAAGGTGCTGGCGGATGCGGTCTTCCCCGCCAGCGCGGACGTCAAGCCGATGGGAGGCCTCGTCGGCTGACGGCGCGGCCTTCGCAACCGGATCGGGTCCATGATGTGCACACTGACGCAACGGGAACTCGACTTTCTCGCCAGCCTGAAAACCGGCTGGCGGCGGCTCTATCGGCGCGAGCTGATGCGGCTGCTGAAGGGTGACACCGAGGCGAACGAAGCGCAGCTGGAGACGCACCCGATCGTCTGGCGCGTTGCGTCGGGCTAGTTTTCCGCGAGTCTGTGTCGATTCACGACACGCCACTGTGGTGGAATCGCCACAGCCGGCGCGAAACGGTCGTGGCCCTAAGCCTGCTTTCCTTCAGCCAAGGTTCTGCCCTCATTGCCCACCGAAACTCCGGGCAGTTCGGAGGGGCGTATCATGTCTCGATTTGCACGTGCCGAAACTGCCCGAATTTCCCTCGCAACCTCTTGCCGGTTGCTACTCGCCATCGTCGGCGCCGCATCGCTCGCCGCCTGCGCGCAATCGCCGGTCGGCCGCCAGAAGGCCGATCTTGGCACCAATCGGCAGGCTGCGGTCCAGCGGCCCCATAGGGTAGCGGCCCTGCATCCGCGGCCGATCAGCCGGGTACGCGTCCCCGACCGTGACGCAAAGCAAACCGCTTCGCACGGCGTTGCCAGCTTCTATTCGGACACGGAGACCGCGAGCGGCGAGAGGTTCGACAAGAACGAATTGACCGCGGCGCATCCCAGCCTGCCGTTCGGCACGAAGCTGCGAGTCACCGACGTCTCCTCAGGACGCTTCGTGACCGTCAGGGTCAATGATCGCGGGCCCTATGTTCGCGGACGCGTGGTCGACATCTCGCCGTCCGCAGCCGAGGCGCTGGGCATGGTCGACAAGGGCATCACCAATGTCCGGCTCGACGTGGTCCGATAATTCGTCTTTCATGGACATTGAGACGCTACGCTTAACCGGCTGTTAGTCGCCCTGGCGCATCATCAGTGCCCAAGCAAGTCGGGGCTCCAATTTGGGGTCCTCGGGGGAGGCGGCGTTTGAACACGATCCAGTATCTCGAAGATCAGGCCGCGCGCGCCGAGCGGCTCGCCAAACGGATCACGGATACGCTGACGATCGAAAGGCTCCTGACCTTCGCCGGCGAACGCCGCCGCGAAATCGAGGTCATCGCCGGCAAATATCGGCGCGCGTAACTCCGTCAACCATGCACCGGACGCGCCGCGGAAGCGGCGCTTTTTTCTTGTCCGCGATTTGAAGCGTATCAATGAGAACGACGCGCGGTCAGCTATGGCTCTCGACGAAGTCGCTGAGATAGTCGGGAAGACGGACGCCATCGATGTCGCAGCGCGCCTTGATCTCGCCGGCGATTTCGGTCGAGATGTCCTTCATCCAGTGCTCGAGCGTGTTGAACGAGATCACCTTGATCGGATCGTTGAAGCAGCCGGCGACGAGCTCGCCGATCGTGGCTTCAAGATCGCTTCGTTCGATGCGAATTTCAGTCGCCTTGTCGCGGCGATCAATCACCACGAACAGGGTCTGGTCTGCGCCATAGGGCACGACCGCGGATGGTACGCCGGCTTCAAGCATCTTGGGGCTCTCGTCTCGACTTCCGATCCCGGTTAACGGGAAAATCCGGTAGAAGGTTCCTGCCTCATGAAAAGCTTGTCGCGCGCGTGCAGCTTCCGCGTCTGCACGCAATCAGAGAAATTCTCTCAACCGCGATAGCTCGATGACGTGCTCGGGCGAGAGGATATCGGTGACCAGCGGCGGCTGCGCAATCGTGTGAATCTCATAGAGATGCCTGGTCGTGGCCGGCTTCTCCATGAAGGCCGAGATGCACTGGTCGAGCGTACCTTCGCTTATCGGATAGGAATCCCTGTCCGGTCGGCGCTGGTTCGCAAGCGACGGCCATTTATGCAGCGTTGCAGGCGCTCCGAAATCGACCTTTGAATCCGCAACCACGTCTCCCATCGTCCGCCTCACGCAACAAAAATTGCCCCGACACGCGGATCTGCGTGCCGGGGCCCACACCTATCGCTGCATCTCAATGCCGAGCGCTTAACGCAGCAACCGGGAAAAGGTTCCCGGCCGCCTTGCAAATCAGCTCGCGGCCGCCGCGATTCTGTGGCCGGGGCTGGCATGATCGTGGCTATCCTCATCGCGGCGGCTGACTTCCGGGGGAAGCCCTGCGAAGCGCCGCAGCGCTTCGGCCATCTGCACCCGACCTGCTACACCGGTGATCACCACGTCGACCATCGCAAAGGACGAGTGGAAATGGCCGCGCGCCCTGAGCTGCTCGACCGGAACGCCGGCGGCCGCCATTGCCTCGGCATAGGCGATGCCCTCGTCGCGCAACGGGTCGAATTCACAGGTGACGACCAAGGCCGGCGGCAGGCCGGCGACGTTGCCGCGCAGCGGCGAGACGCGCGGATCGGTGCGGTCGGCCGGTGAGCAGTAGAGGTCCCAGAACCAGTACATCAGCGAGCGCGTCAGGAAATAGCCGGTCGCATTGTCGTTGTAGGAGGGCCGGTCGAAGGTGCAGTCGGTGACCGGGCAGACCAGAACCTGGCCGGCGATCTCAGGCCCACCGCGATCGCGCGCAAGCTGGCAGGTGACGGCGGCGATGTTGCCGCCGGCGCTCCAGCCCGCGACCAGCACCGGGCCCGGCCTGCCGCCAAGCTCGGCCGCGTGCTCGGCGATCCAGCGCGTTGCCGCATAGCCGTCCTCGGCCGCGGTCGGGAAACGATGCTCGGGCGCGTGGCGATAGCCGACGCTGACGAACATCATGCCGGTTCGCCGCACCAGATCGCGGCAGAGCGGCTCGTCCGATTGCTCGTCGCCGAGCACCCAGCCGCCACCATGGAAATACACCACGACCGGATGCGGCCCTGGCGTTGCAGGCTTGTAGATCCGGTAAGGCAGCGGGCCGTCCGTGCCGGGCAGCGTGCCGTCGACGATCTCCCCGATCGGCCGTCCCGCGGGCCGGCCCTTGTTGAACTCGTTGACGAAGGCGCGTGCGCCGAGCGCACCCATCGACTCGATCGGCGGCAGGTTCAGCGATGCGAGCAGGTTCAGCACCAGCCGCACATCCGGCTGCAGGCATACCACCTCGCCGTCGTTGCATTGCGCGGCGCCGTTGGGGCCGGTCAGCTTGAAGCCGAGCATGCCGCGGGCCGTGACCTCGTCGCAAATGCTGCGATAGGGGCCGACGCCGCCGGTGTAAGGCATCAGGCCCTGCACCTTGCCGGGCACGTTGGCGCCCGTGTACCAGGTGTTGGCGAGCCGGTGCAGGGTCACCATCGAACAGTCCGTCATATGCCGGCCCCAGCCGGCCTGCGCCGTCTCGGTCGGCTCGATCGTGGTGAAGCCGGCGTCGCGCAAAGCAGCGATGCGGTCGACGACCCAGTCGACATGCTGCTCGATCGACACCGCCATGTTCGACAGCACCGACGGGCTGCCGGGCCCGGTGATCATGAAGAAGTTGGGGAAGCCCTCGACCGTCAGCCCGAGATAGGTCTGCGGCCCCTGCGCCCAGACGTCGGTCAGCGACTTGCCGCCGCGTCCGGTGATCGGATGCACGGCGCGGATCGCGCCGGTCATGGCGTCGAAGCCGGTCGCGAACACGATGACGTCGACGTCGAAGTTACGTTTGCCGGTGGTGATGCCGCTCGCGGTGATCGCCTTGATCGGTTCCTGGCGCAGATTGACCAGCGTGACGTTCGGCCGGTTGTAGGTCGCGTAGTAGTTGGTATCGAGGCAAGGGCGCTTTGCGCCGAAAGGATGATCGTGCGGCATCAGCGCCGCCGCCGTCTCCGGATCCTTCACGGCAGCGCCGATCTTCTCGCGGATCAGCTCGCCGATCAGCGCATTGCCCTCGACGTCGACGCCCTGGTCGGCCCAGAGCTGGGTCAGGATGTGGACGAGGTCGCCGGCCGCCCAGGCACGTTCGAAGCGCTCGCGGCGCTCGGCATCGCTCAATTGCCAGCTTACCACCGTCTGCTGCGGATACGGTACGCCCGTCATGGACCAGCGCGCTTGATCGCGGTATGCGGCGCGGTCACCCTCGAAGAAGGTCTTGCGATCCTCCGGCGCCGGACCGTTGCCCGCCGGCAGCGCGAAGTTTGGCGTGCGCTGGAATACGGTCAGATGCGCGGCCTGCTCAGCGATCAGCGGGATCGACTGGATGGCTGACGAGCCCGTGCCGATCACGGCGACGCGCTTGCCGGCGAGATCGACGCCGTCATGCGGCCAGCGCCCGGTGAAATAGACTTTGCCCTCGAAATCCTTGACGCCGTCGATCTCCGGCGGCTTCGGCGCGGAGAGGCAGCCTGTGGCCATGATATAGTGGCGGCAGGAGACCGGCGTGCCGCTGCTCGTGGTGAGCTGCCAGCGCTCAGTCGCTTCATCCCATTTTGCTTCGGTGACCTTGGTCTTGCAGCGGATGTCGCGGCGCAGATCGTAGCGGTCGGCGACGAAGCCGAGATAGCGCAGGATCTCGGGCTGGGTCGCGTATTTCTCCGACCAGGTCCACGCGTTATCCAGCTCGGGATCGAAAGTGTAGCTGTAGTCGATGGTCTGGATATCGCAACGGGCGCCGGGATAGCGGTTCCAGTACCAGGTGCCGCCGACATCGCCGGCTTCGTCGAGGGCGACCGCCGTGAGACCGGACTTGCGCAGGCGATGGAGAAGATAAAGGCCGGCAAATCCGGCGCCGACCACGGCAACGTCGACCTGTTGGGCTGTTCCATTCGCCGCCTTGGACTCACGTGCGGCGACCATTGCGTCTGGCATGGTATTCCTCCCGTGTTTTTTGGTTTGCCGGCAGGCTATCGCCGCAGGCTTGGCTTGTCATCAGGACAGGTACAATCTTCGGTAGTCGTTTGCGGCACCATCATGGCCGCGCGAAGGTTGCGGCGATACACGCATCGCGATGCACAACCGCCGGGATTGTCCGGGCTAATCAGACCACATCCTTCTGTGTATGCTTGCGGTTACAAGCCACGCGTACCCAGGACGTCATGACAGAGTTGAGCGAGCGGACGAAAGCCAACATGGACGTCGTCCTGGAGCAGACGTGCCGCCAATTGCCGCACGGCGGCGATCACGACAGCCGCAGGTTCATCGCCGAGCGCCTGATCGAGGCGGCGCAATCAGGCCATTCCACGCTTGGTGAGCTCGGCATCGTCGCGCGCCGCGCGCTGGCGGAGATCGTCGCCAAGGGCGGCTAGCCGGCGCCGCCGAGCTTGCCTCGTCGCGGGCCGCAGACGTAACCTGTCGGGGAACCTATTGGCGCGTCGAGATCCCCCAGGATGCGACTCCAGTTTGCGCTCGTTGTGGCGTCTTCACTCCTTTGCTGGGACGGTGCGGCCGTCGCTCAGGCGGTCGGGCAGTTTCCGTTCGCGCTGACGCGTGAAGGACAGATGCTCGGCGCCGTCGAGGGCGAGGTGGCGTCGTTCAAGGGGCTGGCTTATGCGGCGGCTCCGGTCGGCGCGCTGCGCTGGCGCCCACCGCAGACAACGGCCGAGAACCCCGAGATGCGCACCGCCTATGAGTACGGCGCGCCGTGTCTTCAGCCCTCGCTGCCTGATACGAGCGAGGACTGCCTCACGCTCAACGTATTCCGTCCCTTCGGCGTCGACGGCCCGCTGCCGGTGATGGTCTTCATCCATGACGGCGGCTTCGTCAGCGGCACCGCGAACGATCCGCTGTTCGACGGTGCAAAGCTCGCGCAAGCCGGCCTCATCGTGGTCACCGTGAATTATCGTCTCGGCGCGCTCGGCTGGCTCACTCATCCCGCGCTGTCGGAAGGTGACTCCGGCAATTACGGCCTGATGGACCAGATCGCGGCGCTGCATTGGGTGCACGACAACATCGCGGCCTTCGGCGGCGATCCGAACAACGTCACCTTGTTCGGCGGCGGTGCAGGCGCGACGTCGATCGCGCTGCTGATGCTATGTGCGCAATCGCGCGATCTCTTCCAGAAAGCGATTCTGCAATCGCCGCCCGGCCGCGCGCGCCTGCGCCCGGTGCAGGAGGCGGAGGCCATGGGCCGGCAATTCGTGGCGGCGCTTGGGCAGCAGGCGGATTTGCGCGTCGCCGCGCCGGCGCGGCTGCTTGCTGCCGAACAAAAACTGCTCGCCAAATCCGAACGCAGCTTCGCGCCCGCGATGGATGGAATCCTGGTGCGCGAGGACGTGGCCACTGGATTTGCGGCGGGACATGAAAGCCGCATCCCACTCATCATCGGCTCGAATGACGACGAGACGCGTTTCGATGGCGAGCGGGAGATCAAGGAGACGCTGGCGGCCTCGGGCGAGAGCAGCGATGAGCTGCGCCAGCTCTACCCTGACATCGCCAGGCCATCGGAGCGCGCAGCCAAATTCTACACCGACAAGGTCTTCTCCGAGCCGGCCAGGCTGCTTGCCCGCCTCCATGCGGCAACCGGTGCGCCTACGTTTCGCTATCGCTTCGCTTACGTGACCGAGGCCCGGCGCACAAATCCCGACGAAGGGCACGGGCGCGAGTTGCAGTTCATCTTCGGCGCGGAAGGCGTGCCCGGTGCGGGACCGCTCACATGGGGAGATCGCGAGGTCGCGAACCGCATGCGCGCTTACTGGATCAACTTTGCAAGGAGTGGCGATCCCAACGGCCCGGATCTGCCGCATTGGGACGCGGCCGCAGACCGCGATCGCCTGCTGCTGATCACGAACGATCGCATCGCGAGCGGCGACGACCCCTCGACGGAGCGTCTCGACCGGCTTGCAAGTGAGAGCAGAAAATGAGTTGGGCTTAGGCCGCGAGCTCGACGCGCGGCGCCGGGCTCAGCCGGTGTTCTTCCAGATGGTCCATCGCGCCGTCCTTCTCGACGGCGTAGAACTGCTGGCCGTCCTTGGACCTGTAGGCGGCGCGCACGACGCCGCGGCGGCCCTTGTCACTGTTGACGACGTCCCCCAGCGCAAACTTCTTCATCTCACGTCTCGCTTGTCTTCAGGCCGACTCCTTCGGCCACGGCCGGATTGTGGGCGGCAAATCGTTAACGACTTGCTAACCATACCGGTTTGCCTATGCTCGCCGCCGTTCGCGCGGGCAGCTCGCACGCGCATGTTGTCAACGAGACGAGCCGGCATCCATGACGCGATTTCCAACCCTCTTCCTGTCGCATGGCGGCGGCCCCTGGCCCTTCATGGAGGACCGGCGGGTGCAATATGCCAAGACGGCCGCGGAGTTCGGCCGGCTGCCGCAGCTTCTCCCCGAGAAGCCCAAGGCCGTGCTCGTCATCACCGGTCATTGGGAAGCCGAAGCCTTCACCGTGTCGACCTCGGCGCATCCGCCGATGGTGTACGACTATTACGGTTTCCCCGAGCATACCTATCACCTCAAATATCCGGCGCCGGGCAAGCCCGAGCTCGCCGCGGACGTGAGGGCGCTGCTCGAGCACGCGGGCCTCGATTGCCGGGAGGATCCCAACCAGGGTTTCGATCACGGCACCTTCGTGCCGCTCGGCCTGATGTATCCGAACGCGGACATGCCGATCGTGCTGCTGTCGCTGAAGTCGAGCTACGATGCGGCCGAGCACATCAAGGTCGGGCAGGCGATCGCATCGCTCCGCGACGAGGGCATTCTGATCGTCGGCAGCGGGCTGACCTATCACAACATGCGCGGCTTCAACCGGCCGGAGTCGAAGCCGGTCTCATATGATTTCGAGGCCTATCTGAACGAGGCGATCAGCAACCCGGATGCGGCGCGCCGCAACGCGATGCTGGTCGACTGGGAGAACGCGCCGAGCGCGCGTCTCGCGCATCCCCGCGAGGACCATCTGCTGCCGCTGATGGTGGCGGCAGGTGCCGCCGGCCGCGACGTCGGCAAACGCGTCTTCGTCGACGAGGTCGCGAGCGTCGCGATGGCGTCGTATGTGTTTGGCGGCTGATTTTTTTGCCTCATGCGCCCGGCCAATCGCAAAATCTCGAAAAACAACCCCATGCACAGTAGAACGGCCCAGCAAATAGAATGGCTTAGCCGAGTGCCTTTGCGGGGCAGGATCATCGAGCGGTGTGTCTGCGACGTTTGACACGTCGGGCAAAACAGGAGCAGAATTCGATCATGGCGGTGGTGACCGCGCTGCGGGTGGTGGGTTACGCCTTCTCCGCCCTACACAGCTTCAGACTCACCCATACCTCAGCTTCATGAACAGGATGCCGCCGGCGAGCACCATGGTGATGGCGTTGGCGGCGACCAGCGGGGCGTCGCCAGAGAGCAGGCCGTAGATGAGCCAGAGCGCCAGGCCCAGCACCATGACCAGGAACATACCGAGCGAGATGTCGCGCGCCGAGCGGGTCTTCCAGACCTTGATGAACTGCGGCGCGTAGGCGACGGTGGTGCAGGTGGCGGCAGCAAAGCCGATCAGCTTGATCGCGAAGGGGTCCATGCCGGCTCTATAGCATGGATTCGGTGGTGATTATGAGGTGCGGCGCGCCGCCATGAGATCGCGATAGAGCTCGGCATAGTCGCCGGCGCGGTTGCGCCAGGAGACGTCGGTCGCAAGGCCGCTCAATTGCAGCCGGCGCCAGGTCGCCTTGTTGCGGAAGGCGGTGCTGGCCTTGCGCAGCGTTCCGGCGAGGGCCTCTGCCGTGACGGGCGCGAACTTGAAGCCGGTCGCGTCGCGGTCCGATGTGTTGGCCTCGCCGATATCGACGATGGTGTCTTCGAGGCCGCCGACGCGCGACACGATCGGCACTGCGCCATAGCGTAGCGCGTAGAGCTGGGTCAGGCCGCACGGCTCGAACCGCGACGGCACGATGAGCGCGTCCGATCCGGCCTGGATCAGGTGCGCCAGAATCTCGTCATAGCCGATCACGACGCCGATCCGCCCGGGGTTCGCGCGGGCGACCGCCTGATAGCGCTCCTGGAGATCGCGATCGCCGCTGCCGAGCAGCGCGAGCTGCATGCCGTCGCCCAAAATGGTCGGAATGGCCTCGAGCAGGAGATCGAGCCCCTTCTGCCAGGACAGGCGGCTGATGACGCCGAGCAACGGCGCCTCGTCCGAGGAATCGAGATTGAACTGTTGCTGAAGCACCGCCTTGTTCGCGGCGCGGAACGTAAGATCCTCCGCGCCGAAGCGGTAGGCGATGTGCGGATCGGTTTGCGGATTCCACACGTCGATGTCGATGCCGTTGAGGATGCCGCTCAGCACATCAGCGCGTTCGCGCAGCAGGCCGCCGAGCCCCATGCCGCCTTCGTCGCTCTGGATCTCCTGCGCATAGGTCGGGGACACCGTGGTGATGCGATCGGCGAGTTGAAGCCCGGCCTTGAGGAAGCTGATGCCGCCGAAATATTCGAGGCCGCGAACGTCGAAGGAGTCCCAGGGCAGGCCGATCGAACCGATCAGCTCAGGAGCGAACTTGCCCTGATAGGCCATGTTGTGGATGGTCATCACGGTGCCGGGCCGCGGACGGTTGTCATAGTGCAGATAAGCGGGCGCAAGCCCCGCCTGCCAGTCATGGGCGTGCACGACATCGGGCACGAACGCAGGGACGAGGCCGTGGCCGATGTCGGCGGCGATGCGTGACAGCGCGGCGAAGCGCAGGCCATTGTCGGGCCAGTCGACGCCCTCGGGTGTGACGTAGGGATTGCCCGGCCGCGCATAGAGATGCGGCACGTCGAGCACGAACAGATCGAGCCCGTCATGCGAGCCGGCGAGCAGGCGTCCGGGGCCGCCGAAATAATCCGGCCAGCGCCGGATTTCGCCGGTTCCCGCCAGCATCCGCATCACGTCGGGATAGCCCGGCATCAGCGTGCGCATCTCGACGCCGTGCGCCTTCAGCGCAAGCGGCAGTGCGCCGGCGACATCCGCGAGGCCGCCGGTCTTGACGATCGGGTAGACTTCAGAGGCGACCGCGAGGACGCGAACAGGCGTCATGTATTGAGCCTGTCGAGCATTGTCTGGGTGATGAGCGAAATGCCCTGCTCGGTGGTGCGGAAGCGCTTGGCGTCGAGTTCGGGGTCCTCGCCGACGACGAGCCCTTCGGGGATTTCGACGCCGCGGTCGATCACGACGTTCTTCAAGCGAGCGCCGCGGCCGACGTTCACGTAGGGCATGATCACGGCGTTCTCGACAGTGGCGTAGGAGTTGACGCGCACGCCGGTGAACAGCAGCGAGCGGCGCAGCGAGGCGCCGGAGATGATGCAGCCGCCCGAGACCAGCGAGCTCACGGCCTGGCCGCGCCGGCTCTCCTCGTCATGGACGAACTTGGCGGGTGGCGTGATCTCCGCATAGGACCAGATCGGCCAGGCGCGGTCGAACAGGTCGAGCTCCGGCACGACGTCGGTGAGGTCGATGTTCGCGGCCCAATAGGCGTCGACCGTGCCGGCATCGCGCCAGTAGGCGCGGGGATCGCTGCCCGAGCGTACGCAGGAGGTCGAGAATTGATGCGCGATGGCGCGGCCGTTCTTGACGATATAGGGGATGATGTCCTTGCCGAAATCGTGACTGGAGTTCGTATCCTCGGCGTCGCGCTTGAGCTGGTCGAACAGGAATTTCGTATCGAACACGTAGATGCCCATGCTGGCGAGCGAGACGTCCGGCTTGCCCGGCATCGGCGGCGGATCCTTGGGCTTCTCGAGGAACTGCTGGATCCAGCCGTTCTCGTCGACATGCATGATGCCGAAGCCGGAGGATTCCGCGCGCGGCATTTCGAGGCAGCCGACCGTGACGTCGGCGCCGCTGTCGACGTGCTGGCGCAGCATCACCTCGTAGTCCATCTTGTAGATGTGGTCGCCGGCGAGTACGACGATGAAGCGGGCGTTGTGCGACTCGATGATGTCGATGTTCTGATAGATCGCATCCGCCGTGCCGACATACCACATGTTCTCCGAGACGCGCTGACTGGCCGGGAGGATGTCAAAACTCTCGTTGCGTTCGGGGCGGAAGAAGTTCCAGCCCATCTGAAGGTGCCGGATCAGGCTGTGCGCCTTGTACTGGGTCGCGACCGCGATCCGGCGGATGCCGGAATTCACCGCGTTCGACAGCGCGAAATCGATGATGCGGGACTTGCCGCCGAAATAGACCGCGGGCTTGGCGCGCCGGTCGGTCAGTTCCAGGAGCCGGCTGCCGCGTCCGCCGGCCAGGACGAACGCCAGCGCCTGACGGGCAAGCGGCTCGGGTCTCGCGGCACTCATGTCATCCTCCCACAACCTTGGCGCTTCGCGAGACGCCTCCCGGCCGCGCACATTGGAACCGATAGTAACGGCACGAATAGTAAATCGGGAAGGTGCTTGTTGGTTGCGAACGCCCGGGAAGCTTAATGCTTTGCTGTGGCCTCCGGCTCTGTCGCACCAGTGTCATTTCCGTGCGGGCACTGGCGTTGGCCGGACCACAATCGAGGCATGCGCGGGTATTCTTGTGCGGTGCACGCAATGCAGGCTGTGACTTTCGGAGGCTTTGACTTGGCGCAAGGATGCCCGATCATGGCCTTGCGATCCTTTTCCAAACGAAACGTCAGACAGGGAGCAAGACGATGAGTATCTGGAAAACCGCAATTGCCTGTTCGCTGGCGGGCGCGGTGATGGCCGGCCAAATCGAGCAAGCGGCAGCGGCTCCGCTGCCGACCAACGTCGCGACCATGAAGGCCGCCGTCGGTGACGATGTCACCCCGGTGTATTGGCGCGGCCGAGGCTGGGGTGGAGGAGGCTGGGGATGGGGCGCAGGAGGCCTCCTCGCCGGAGCCATCATCGGCGGCGCCATCGCGAGCAGCGCGCCCTATGGTTACTATGGCGGCGGCCCGTATTACGGCGGTTATGGTTATGGAGCGGGCTACGGCTATGGCTACGCACCGTCCTATGGCTATGCGCCGGCCTATTACGGCGGCTACGGGCCGAGCTATGGGTATGGCGGCTACTACGCGCGTCCCCGCTACTACGGCTATCGTCCATATTACGGCCCTCGCTACGGCTACGACCGGCCGTACCGGGCCTATGGATATTGGTAAGGACCCTGCGCGGCTAGAGCGAGAGCCACACGATCAGGCTCATGCAGGCGAGATGCGCCAGCACGATCGCGGCGAGATGCAGCGGGCCGGCCTTGAGGCTGGACTTGCGCATCCCGCCGCGCCCCGCGCTAGTTTGACCCCGCGGCCGCGGCTGTAAAGCTGCGGTCCACGGCTTTGCTCACGTCGAGCGTCTTCGGCAGGATGCCGTAGCGCGTCGAGCGGTCGGAGGCTTCCTGCACCTCCTTCACCACGTTCTGGTCGATCACGATCGGGCTGGTGCGCTGCGCGGTGTAGGCCGACAGCAGCACGTCCTCCGGCAGTTTGGTCAGTTCGGCCGTGCTCTTGGCGTATTCGCCAAGATGATCCAGCGACCATAGCCGCGCCTTGTTCAGCCGCTGCACGAGGTCCTGCACCGCCGCGCGCTTGGTGGCGATGGCGTTGTCGGAGGCCACGATGAAGGTGATGGTCGGCGTCAGGCCTTCGCCGTCGGCGATCACGCGGGCCTTGTCCTTCAGCGTCGCGAACGAGACGTAGGGCTCCCACACCGCCCATGCATCGATCGAGCCGGCGACGAGTGCGATTTTGGCGTCGACCGGGCCGAGCGGCGCGAAGGTCGCGTCCTCCAGCTTGATCTGCGCCTTCTCCAGCGTCGCGTCGATCAGGAACTGGCCCCAGCCGCCGCGCGTGCCGGCGAGGCGTTTGCCCTTGAGATCGGCGGCCGACTTGATCGGCGAATCCTGGCGCACGAGGATCGCTTGCGTCTTCGCATCCGACCTGGTGCCGCCGATCGCCTTGATCGGCGCGCCGGCCGCATAGACCGAGAGGAAGGAGAGATCGCCGGTGTAGCCGACGTCGAGCGCGCCGGCGTTCAGTGCTTCCAGGATCGGAGCGGCGGCAGGGAATTCCGACCATTCGATTCTGTAGGGCAGGTCCTTCGCATAGCCGGAGATTTCGAGCAGCGAGCGGTTGCCGCCCTTCTGGTCGCCGACGCGCAGCACGACGGTGTCGGCCGCGAACGAGGCGGCCGCGGTCGACAAGGTGATGGCTGCGGCGAACAGCGATGCTGCGAGCCGGCGTGTGATGGAATGGTCGTCGAAGTTGATGCTCATGTGGCCTGTCTTGTTGCTTTGCCCACGACGCGTGAGCGAGCGATGCAGCGAGACGACCAAGTCTATGACGGCGCGATGCGCAGTCAATGAAATGGCTATCCGTATTGCGGATGCGTCGGGCAATGACGTTTCAGCGTAGCGCCGCTTTCGAGAACGCACCGCGTGCGCGGCAGGCGATGCGCAAGAATGATGCAGGCTGCGGAGTCGCGACGCATCGTTGCAAGATGATGCAGCAACGAAAATCGTTGCATCGCTGTCCCGTGCGCTGATGGAGAGAATGACCTCGCTTCGCGCCACATTCGAAATTCCATTTCATTGACGATGCGGCGGGCGCGCCGCATGATTTGCGCATCGCATCAAAGCGGCGCGGGAAGCGCCGGCGAAAATTATTCTCTCAACGCAGCTCCGTACGGAACATGCGCAACGCGAGACGTTGCGAATGGCGGAGCTGTGCCAGCGCAGGAGTGGGGACTGATGGGCAACGACAACAAGCGCAGCGGATCGGGCCTCGACCGGCGTCATTTGCTGCAGGCGGGGCTTGCGGCGGCATTTGCCGCGCCGCTTGGTGCCTTTGGTGCAGCACAGGCCTTTGCGCCCCAGGCGATCGCGCCCGGTGTCGACTTGTCGGAGTTTCCGCTGTGCCGGACGGCCGCGGATGGCCCCGTCCTCACCGGCGCGCCGCGCAAGCTGAAATTGTCGTGGAACGCGGGCGCGGTCTGTCTCGCCCCGGTGCCCGTCGCCATCGAGCACGGCTTCTTCCAGAAGCACAATCTCGACATCGAGCTCATCAACTATTCCGGCTCGACCGATCAGCTGCTCGAGGCGATCGCGACGGGAAAGAGCGATGCCGGGCTCGGCATGGCGCTGCGTTGGCTCAAGCCGCTGGAGCAGGGCTTTGACGTCAAGATCGCCGCCGGCACCCATGGCGGCTGCATGCGCGTCCTGACCCGCGCCGACTCCAGCGTGAGCAAGCTCGCCGACCTCAAGGGCAAGATCGTCGCGGTCGGCGACCTCGGTGGCCCCGACAAGAACTTCTTCTCCGTCCAGCTCGCCAAGCTCGGTATCGATCCCAACAAGGATGTCGACTGGCGCGCCTATCCCGGCAATCTTCTCAACGTCGCCGTGGAGAAGGGCGAGGTGCAGGCCTTCCTGTCGTCCGATCCGCTGGGCTATCTCTGGCTCAAGGACAGCCAGTACAAGGAAGTCGCTTCCAACCTCGACGGCGAATATCGCGACAAGAGCTGCTGCATCCTCGGCCTGCGCGGCAGCCTGGTGCGCGAGGAGCCGCAAGTCGCGCGCGCCCTCACACAGGCGCTGCTCGATGCCGCGATGTTCACCGCGCGGAACCCGACCGTGACGGCGAAGTCGTTCCAGCCTTATGCGCCGAAGACAGCGTCGCTCGCCGACATCGAGGGCATGGTGCGCTACCACACCCACCATCATCATCCCGTCGGTGAAGCGCTCAAGCGCGAGCTGAAGTCCTATGCCGACGATTTGAAGAGCGTCCAGGTCTTCAAGCAGAGCACCGATACGGCCAAATTCGCGGAGCGCATCTATGTCGACGTATTCGCTGTCTGACGGCCTCGCCTCCGGCGCGCCGCGCCTCTCGCGCACGCCGGTCCTTGCGAGCTGGGTCCGGGAATCCGGCGTCGGCATTCTCGCCAGCGTCGCGTGGATCGCGTTCGGCCTGTCCTGCCTGTGGTGGGAGGATGTCGGCGACTGGTCGCGGACGCACTCGCTCGGCATCGCCGCCTTCATCGTTGCCGCAATCGCCTTGTTCGGCACCGTCGGCGCCGACTATCTGGGGACCGCGGGTAAGGCCTTGCGCCAGCGCGCGCCCTGGCTCGTGGCGCTCGGGGCATTCCTGACATTATGGGAGGTTGCCACCGCAAAGTTTGCGTGGCTGCCGCTGCCGTTCTTCCCGCCGCCGCAGTCGATCATCGAGGTCTATACCGACGATTTGCCAAAGCTGCTCGACAGCGTGTTCGCCTCGGTCAAGCTGCAGCTTGGCGGCTATCTGATCGGCGCCACGGTCGGCTTCCTGACCGGCGTCTCGATCGGCTGGTCGCGCGCGGTCGGCTATTGGATGCATCCGGTGCTGCGCTTCATCGGCCCGCTGCCGGCAACCGCCTGGCTGCCGATTGCCTTCTTCACGTTTCCGTCGAGCTGGAGCGCCTCGACCTTCCTGATCGCGCTCGCGACCGGCTTCCCGGTCACCGTCTTGACCTGGTCCGGCGTCGCGAGCGTCAGCAACGCCTATTACGACGTCGCGCGCACGCTCGGTGCAAAGCCGTCCTTCCTGGTGCTGAAGGTCGCGATCCCCGCGGCACTCCCGCACGTCTTCGTCGGCCTGTTCATGGGCCTCGGCTCGTCCTTCGCCGTGCTGGTCGTGGCCGAAATGATCGGCGTGAAGGCTGGGCTCGGCTGGTACCTGCAATGGGCGCAGGGCTGGGCCGCCTACGCCAACATGTATGCGGCGCTGATCGTGATGTCGCTGCTCTGCTCCGGCGCCATCACGCTGCTGTTCGCGATCCGCGATCGCCTGCTGGTCTGGCAGAAGGGGACCGTGAAATGGTAGCGGCAACCGCACTGGCCGAAATCGCGCCCCCGCCGGCCGCCGGCGCCGCGCTCGACATCGAGCAGGTCAGCCACGCCTTCAACATCGATGGCACTGAGCTGCCTGTTCTCAGCGACGTCAGCATCTCCGTGGAGCCGGGCGAATTCGTTGCGTTGCTCGGCCCCTCCGGCTGCGGCAAGTCCACGTTTTTGAGGCTCGTCGCCGGCCTCGACAAGCCCAAGGCTGGAACGTTGCGCGAGGACGAGGCGCGCATCACCCGGCCGCATCCGTCGCGCGTCGTCGTGTTCCAGGATCCGACCCTTTTTCCCTGGCGGTCGGTCTGGGACAATGTCGCCCTGGGCCTCGAGGCCCAGGGCATTTTAAAAAGCCAGCGTCACCGCGTCGATGCTGCGCTCGATCTCGTCGGCCTTGCGTCCTTCCGCAATGCTTATCCGCATCAGCTCTCCGGCGGCATGGCGCAGCGCGTCGCGCTTGCGCGGGCGCTCGTGAATGATCCAAAAATCCTGATCCTCGACGAGCCGCTCGGCAAGCTCGACTCGCTGACCCGCATCACCATGCAGGCCGAGCTCGTCTCGCTCTGGCAGCGCAAGGGCTTTACCACGCTGCTGGTGACGCACGACGCCGAGGAGGCGCTGGTGCTCGCCAACCGCGTCATCGTGTTCAGCGACCGTCCGGCGCGGGTGAAGGCCGACATCCGTGTCGACCGACCCTATCCGCGCCATCGCGGCGATCCATATCTGGCCGATCTTCGCCGCCAGATCCTTGGTCTCCTGGGGTTAGACGCCACATGGTGACGTCCGTAGCCAAGGGCCGGGCGGCCCATAGCGAACCCGATTACATCGCGCGCGCCGAAGCGCTGGCCGAAGGTTTTGCTGCGCGCGCCGCCGAGCATGATCGCGCCGGCAGCTTTCCCTTCGCGAATTTTCGCGAGCTGTCCGAGGCGGGTCTGCTGTCGCTGACGGTGCCGGCCGTTCATGGCGGGGCCGGTACGGGCGCACGATACGCCGCGCGGGTCATCGGCATCATCGGCAAGGCCGATTCCTCGACCGCGTTGGTGCTGTCGATGCACTACATCAACCATCTGGTGATGGGGCGCAGCCCGACCTGGCCGGCGAAGCTCTCGCGCAAGCTTGCGCGTGAGAGCGTCGAGGGCCTCGCGCTCGTCAACGCGCTCCGCGTCGAGCCCGAGCTCGGCTCGCCCGCGCGCGGCGGCCTGCCGGCGACGATCGCGCGCCGCACCGAGACCGGCTGGCGCCTCACCGGCCACAAGATCTATTCGACGGGATCGCCGATTCTGAAATGGTATCTGGTCTGGGCCCGGACCGACGAAGCCGAGCCGCGCGTCGGCCAGTTCCTGGTACCGGCGGGACTGCCGGGCACCCGCATCGTCGAGACCTGGGATCATCACGGCTTGCGCGCCAGCGGCAGCCACGACGTCATCTTCGACGACGTCGTGATCCCGCTGGATGCCGAGGTCGATGTCCGCAATCCCCAGGAGTGGCGTGCGCCCGACATCGCGCAGGCGACCGTCCACACGGTGTTTGTCGCGGCGATCTATGACGGCATTGCCCGTGCCGCGCGCGACTGGTTGGTCTCGTTCCTGAAGCAGCGCGTTCCCGCCAGCCTCGGCGCGCCGCTTGCGACCTTGCCGCGGGCGCAGGAGATCCTCGGTGCCATCGAGGCCAGGCTCGCGGTCAATGCGCGGCTGATCGAGACGTTCGCCCGCGACTTCGACGACGGCGTCGATCTCTCCACCGGCGAATCCAACGTGATCAAGCTGACGGTGACCAACAACGCCGTCGCCGTGGTCGAGGATGCCTTGTCGCTGACCGGCAATCACGGCCTGTCCCGCACGAATCCGCTGGAGCGGCACTATCGCGATGTCCTGTGCGGCCGCGTGCACACGCCGCAGGACGACGCCACCCGCACCGGCCTCGGCCGCGCCGCATTGGGCCTTTAGATTTCCGCCAAACAATCAGGGAGACGATCATGTCGGTCGAGTTCATCGGCTTTATCGCTAACAGCAATGCTTCCGAGACCATCGTGCGCCAGGGTCCGGTGCTCGATCCACCCTATATCGAGACCGTCGCGAAGGCGCACGAGCTTGCCGGTTTCGACCGTGCGCTGCTGGCGTTCCATTCGACCACGCCGGACGCGCTCCAGGTCGCGCAGCACGTGCTGACCATCACCAAGAAGCTCAAGGTGATGATTGCGCAGCGGCCGGGCTTTACCGCGCCGACGCTCTTGGCGCGCCAACTCGCGACGCTTGACCAATTCTATGGCGGCCGCGTCTCACTGCACGTCATCACCGGTGGCAATGCGACCGAGCTCAGGCAGGACGGCAACACGCTCGACGACAAGGACGAGCGTTACGCCCGCACCAGCGAATTCCTCGATGTGGTACGGCTGGAATGGACCAGCGAGAAGCCGTTCAACTACAGCGGCAAGTACTACAAGGTCGAGAACGGCTTTTCGCAGGTCAAGCCGCTGCAGAAGGGTGGCATCTACACCTTCGTCGGCGGCGGCTCCGACGCAGCGATCGAGGTCGCCGGCAAGCATGCCGACACCTTTGCGCTGTGGGGGGAATCCTATGTGCAGGTGCGCGACGTCACCTCCCGCGTCCACAACGCGGCGGTTCGTCAGGGACGGCCGACGCCGCGTTTCAGCCTCTCGGTGCGGCCGATCATCGCGCCGACCGAGAAGCAGGCCTGGGAGAAGGCGGAAGAGATTTTGGCGCGCGCCACCGCGCTCCAGGACAAGACCGGCTATCGCAAGCCTGCCGATGGCCATGCCACGGCCGGCGCGCGGCGCCTGCTCGCGCTCGCCGACCAGGGCAGCCGCATCGACAAGCGGCTCTGGACCGAGATCGCAAAGCTCACCGGCGCCAACAGCAACACCACCGCGCTGGTCGGCACGCCCGAGCAAGTCGCCGAAGTGTTCGGCGACTATTACGATCTCGGTATCAGCCACTTCCTGATCCGCGGCTTCGATCCGCTGATCGACGCCATCGAATATGGCCGTGAGCTGATCCCGTTGACGCGCGAGCTGGTCGCCAAGCGACAGGCCGTTCGCGGTGAGGCCGCGGAATGATCCGCCTCATGCTGGCCGGCGCGCTGCTGTTCGGCTCGTTCGAGCTCGCGGCAGCGCAAACCACCTTGCGTGTCGGCGATCAGAAGGGCAATTCGCAGGCCGTGATGGAAGCGGCAGGCGTGCTCAAGGACGTCCCGTACAAGATCGAGTGGAAGGAGTTTCCGGCAGCGGCACCGCTGCTGGAAGCGCTCAGCGCCGGCGCGATCGAGACCGGGCTCGTGGGCGATGCGCCCTTCACCTTTGCCGCCGCCTCGGGTGCGCCGGTGAAGGCGATCGCCGCGATCCGGCAGACGCGCGAAGGGCTCGCGATCCTCGTGCCGGAGAATTCGCCGATCAAGACGTTCGCCGATCTGCGCGGCAAGAAGATCGCAACCGGCCGCGGCTCGATTGGTCATCAGTTGATCCTGGCTGCGCTGGAGAAGAACGGTTGGAGTGCGTCCGACGTGCAGATCGCGTTCCTGGCGCCGTCCGATGCCAAGATCGCCTACACGCAAGGCTCGGTCGATGCCTGGTCGACCTGGGAGCCGTATGTGAGCCAGGAGGAGGTGCTGTTCAAATCGCGCCGCGTCATCACCTCGGAGGGCCTGACCCCGGGGCTGAGCTTTCAGGTCGCACGGCCCGACGCGATCCGCAACAAGCGTGCGGAGCTGACCGACTTCATCCGGCGCCTTACGGCGGCGCGGGCGTGGTCGCTGAGCAACGTCGACAGCTATGCCGCGACCTGGGGCAGGCTGATGAACATCCCGACCGCCGTGCCGCAGAACTGGCTGTCGCGCGCAAAGATCCGCATTGCGCCGATCGACGACGGCGTTGTCGCGGACGAGCAGAGCACGATCGACCTCTATTTCCGTTGGGGCCTGATCAAGGAGAAGCTCGATGCGGCCGAGATCGTGGATCGGTCTTTTGCGGACGCGATCGCCAAGGCGGGGCTGTAGCGAACACTCTCATGTCCCGGATGCGGCGCTTTCCCTCTCCCCTTGTGGGAGAGGGTGGCTCGCCGCGTAGCGGCGAGACGGGTGAGGGGTCTCTCTCCGCGTACTCCATCTCTCCCTGTTGAGTTCGCGGATAGAGACCCCTCATCCGGCGCCATAGCCGAAGCTATGCTTCGGCGTTCTTAAGAACGGCGGCCGAAGGCCGCCTATGCCACCTTCTCCCACAAGGGGAGAAGGAAGAAACGCTCTCACGGGCGCCTCAAGGGCTCGTGAGGAAAGGAGGAGGTTTCCAGCTCGATCGGCTTCCTCGAAACGTTCTTTCTGCATTCGTGGCTCCCGACAACACCCTCATTGCTATTTGCACCACCTCTCTTGCACCGCGCCGCATCCCGTCAAAAATCACACAGACGACCACATCGGGAGACCGGCCATGGGCCTGCAAGAAACAAAAATCGAATCGCTTCCCTTCGTCACTGCTGAACTCAACTACCTCGCGCCGGTTTCCGGCAAGCCGCGCACATATGCTTTCGATCCGCCGCCGGGCGAGCCCAAGAGCACGTCGTTGCCGGAGCCGCATCAGGTCCCGATCTTCGATGCGCGGCTGATCGCGAACAACATCTCGCTCGATCGCGAGGGTTTTACGCTGGTGCGTCACCCGACGCAGGTGAAAGACTTTTACAACGACGAGGAAATCCGCACCGTCTATTATCCCGCCGTCGAGGCCTTTTTGCGCGCGACGTTGAAGGCCGACCGGGTCGTCATCTTCGATCATACCGTGCGCAGGCGTGTCGAGGGGGCGGCGGATATTCGCGACGGCGGCCCGCGCCAGCCTGCGACGCGCGTCCATGTAGACCAGACCGCGATCTCCGGCGCCAACCGCGTGCGCGAGCATCTGCCCGACGAAGCCGACGCGCTGTTGAAGGGGCGTGTGCAGGTGATCAATCTCTGGCGGCCGATCCGTGGTCCCTTGCGCGATTCACCGCTGGCGATGGCCGACGGCACGACGGTGGCGCCCGACGATCTCGTCGCCTCCGATCTGATCTATCCCAATCGCCGCGGCGAGACCTATTCGGTGAAGTACAATCCGAACCACCGCTGGTTCTATTTTCCGGAGATGACGCCGGACGAGGCGCTGCTGCTCAAATGCTATGATTCCGCAACCGACGGCCGGACGCGGTTCGGGCCGCATACGGCCTTCGTCGATCCGACCACGCCGGCCGATGCGGCTCCGCGTGAAAGCATCGAGGTCCGCACGCTGGTGTTCCATAAATAGTAACAATGTGTGATGGCACTGCCGGGCGCGCCCGGCAGTGTTCCAGGAACTTACCGGAACAAATCGACGTTTGCAGCGCCAGGCAGGTTAACCGGGAGCGGTGCCGTGCGAACGCAGACGACGTTATTCTTCAGTCTGGCCATTTTTTCGCTTTCTGCATTTTCCGCCGCACAAGCCGAAAACGGGCTTGCCTCATACTACGGTTACGGAAAAGCCGGTAAGGGCGGCGAGCTGACCTGCGCCCATCGCACGCGTCCGTTCGGCACCGTGCTGAGGGTGTCCTACGGCAGCCGGTCGATCCAGTGCCGCGTCAATGACCGCGGCCCCTTCATCCGCGGCCGGATCGTCGATCTCTCGGTGCCGGCGGCCAAAGCGCTCGGCATGATGAGCGCCGGCGTGGTGCGGGTCTCGGTGGAATAGGCTGGCCGTCACGCTATAGTGCCGCCCAACGCAAGGGTAAGGGGGGCGTAATGGCCAGGATTCGGGTGGGACTTGTCGGCTGCGGCTTCGTGTCGGAGCTGCATATGTATGCGTTCCGCCGCGTCTACGGTGTGGATGTCGAGGTCGCGGCGGTCGCGGCGCGCGGCGATCATGTCGTCGAATTCGCCGGCCGCCACGGGATTCCACGGGTCTATCGCAGCTTTGCCGAACTGATCGCGGACCGCGAGCTCGATGTCATCGACATCTGCACCCCGCCCAATCTCCATGCCGACATGATCGTCGCCAGCATGCAGGCCGGCAAGCACGTGATCTGCGAGAAGCCGTTCGCCGGCTATTTCGGCCGTGCAGGCGACGCGCAGCCGATCGGCAAGCATGTGCCGAAGGCGCGGATGTATGAGCGGGTGCTGGAGGAGATGGACGCGACCCGCGCCGCGATCGAGCGCACCGGAAAACTCTTCATGTATGCGGAGGATTGGGTCTACGCGCCCGCGGTGACCAAGACCGCGGAGATCATCAGGGCGACCAAAGACAAGATCCTGTTCATGAAGGGCGAGGAGAGTCATTCCGGCTCGCATGCGGCGCATGCCGCACAATGGGCGATGACCGGCGGCGGCTCGCTGATCCGCATGGGCTGCCATCCGCTCTCGGCCGTGCTTTATCTCAAGCAGGTGGAGGCCAAAGCGCGCGGCGAAACCATCCGCGTCGCCAGTGTCACCGGCGACGTCGGCAACGTCACGGCCGTCCTGAAGCCCGAGGAGCGCACCTACATCAAGGCCAATCCGGTCGATGTCGAAGATTGGGGCACGCTGACGGCGACCTTCTCCGACGGCACCAAGGCGACCGTGTTTTCCGGCGACATGATCATGGGCGGCGTGCGCAATCTGATCGAAACCTACACCTCCGGCGGTTCGCTGTTCGCCAACATCACCCCGAACACTCATCTGATGAGCTACCAGACCAGCGAGGAGAAGCTCGCCAGCGTCTACATCACCGAGAAGGTCGACCGCAAAACCGGCTGGCAATATGTCTGCCTCGAGGAGGAGTGGACACGCGGCTATCTCCAGGAGATCCAGGACTTCATGGAATGCGCGGCGAGCGGACGGCAGCCGCTGTCGGACCTCGCGCTGGCGTATGAGACGATCAAGGTGAACTACGCGGGCTACTGGGCCGCGGAGGAGGGACGGCGGGTGGTGTTGTAGGGTACGGCTCCGTTACCCTCCCCTGGAGGGGGAGGGTCGATCGCGCGAAGCGCGAGCGGGGTGGGGTGATCTCTCAAATCGGGCAGTGTCCGTGAGGAGAGATCACCCCACCCCGCAACGCATTCCGCTCCGCTGCATGCGTTGCGACCCTCCCCCTCCAGGGGAGGGTGGCACCGTCCGCATCACCTCACGCCCCGTAGGTCGAACCCTTCGGCAGCGGAAACACCGGGTCCTGCGTGCGGATATTCGTCGGCCACACCACCGAGATGTGCTCGCCGGCGTTCTGCATCACCACCGGGGTCGAGCGCTCGTTCTGGCCCGACATCGGCGTGCCCGGCGGGAAGAATTTTACGCCGTAGCCCTGGATGGTGCCGCCGGCGGGAATGTCGACGTCGAGCGCGGCCTTGCGGATGGCCTCGGGATCGAAGCTGCCGTATTTCTCCTTGGCGACCGGCAGCACGTTGTTGAGCAGCAACCAGGTCTGGTTGAAGCCCATCGAGCAGTGCGGCGGCACTTCGGTCGCGCCGGTCTTGGCCTTGTAGCGCGTGACCATGGCGTTGGTCAGATCGCCGATACCCGGCGCGAGCTTCGCCGGATCGAGCAATTGCGCCGGTACCGGATCGATGTTGCAGAAATTGTCGATGTCGGCGCCGAAGGTCGCACGCAGCTTGTCGAGCTGGCTGTAGCCGGCGCCGGCGCCGAACAGCATCTTGAAGCGCAATCCGCTCTCGCGCGCCTGGCGCAGGAACAGGGTGATGTCGGGGTTGTAACCGGCATGCGAGATCACGTCGGCCTTGGCGCGCTTGATTTTCGTGACGAGCACCGAGAGGTCGGGCGCCGAAGCGGAGTAGCCTTCGCGCAGGACCACCTGGATGCCGGCCTGCTTGGCGTAGGCCTCGTCGGCCGCCGCGACGCCGACGCCATAGGGGCCGTCCTCGTGGATCAGCGCGACCTTGACGTCCTTCGGATCCATGCCGAGCTTGCCTTGCGCGTGCTCGGCGAGGAAGCTCGCGAAGGCCTGGCCATACTGGTCGGAATGGATCTGCGCGCGAAACACGTATTGCAGGTTCTTGTCCTTGAACACGGCGGTCGAGACCGCCGTCGTGATCCAGAGGATCTTCTTCTGCTGCTCGACCTTGGCGGCGAGCGGCACCGCATGCGAGCTCGCATAGACGCCGTTGAGGATGTCGATCTTCTCCTGACTGATCAGGCGCTCGGCCTCGTTGATCGCAACGTCGGGTTTGCTCTGGGAATCCGCGGCGACCGGAACAATCTTGGTCTTGCCGCCGACACCGCCTTTCTCGTTGACGAGATCGATCGCGATCTGCGCGCCGATTGACGAGGCGACCGAGCCGCCTGCGGCAAATGGGCCGGTGAGGTCGTAGATCAGGCCGATGCGCAGATTCTCGGCTTGCGCCTGGGCCCGGGTCCAATCGAGGCTGAGTGCAGCGGCGGCAGCCGCAGTGCTCTTCAGCAGCTGCCTGCGTGAAGTCGGCATCCTATCCTCCCTCAAAACCCGTCTGTTGATTGGTCTTGTTATTCTTTTGCGAATTATGGGGAGCGGGACGATGGAAAGTCAACATGGCGAAAGTCGGGGTCTGTTCTCCCGACGCCGAACGCAAATGCGAAATGGGTGGCGAGACCGCGCGCTACTGCTTCAAGCGGCGTGCAAGATAGCCCGCGGTTTTGCCGCCGGCCTTGGCGACCTGATGCGGTGTCCCCGCTGCGACGATATTGCCGCCCTCGTCACCGGCGCCGGGGCCGAGATCGATGATCCAGTCGCTGCAAGAGACGACATCCATGTCATGTTCGACCACGACCACGCTGTTGCCGGCATCCACGATCCGCTCGAGCTGCGCGATCAGCCGCTCGACATCGCGCGGGTGAAGGCCGGTGGTCGGCTCGTCCAGGACATAGAGCGTGTGCCCACGTTGCGGGCGCATCAGCTCGGTCGCCAGCTTGATGCGCTGGGCTTCACCACCGGACAGTTCGGTGGCGGACTGACCGAGCCGGATATAGCCGAGGCCGACCTCGCGGACGACCGATAGCGACCGGTTCAGTGTGGAATCGTCGCGGAAGAAGTCGAAGGCCTCGTCGACGCGCATCGCCAGAACATCCGCGATCGATTTGCCGCGAATCTTCACCTCGAGCGTCTTGTCGTTGTAGCGCGCGCCGTTACAGGTCGGGCAGGGCGCATAGACGCTCGGCAGGAACAGAAGCTCGACGCAGACGAAACCTTCGCCCTCGCAGGTCGCGCAGCGGCCCTTCGCGACATTGAACGAGAAGCGTCCGGCATCGTAGCGGCGAGACTTTGCCTGCGGCGTCGCCGCGAACAGCTTTCGCACATGGTCGAACAGGCCGGTATAGGTCGCAAGGTTGGATCGCGGCGTGCGGCCGATCGGCTTCTGATCCACCACGACGAGGCGATCGACCTGGTCGAGGCCGGCGACGATCTTGCCGCCCGATGTCTCGACCGTGGGCGCCAGGCTGTCGTCGTCCGCTTCGGCGGCAAGCGTGTGGCCGAGATGGCCGGCCACGGCATCGACGAGGAATTGGCTGATCAGGCTCGACTTGCCGGAGCCCGACACGCCCGTGATGCTGGCGAAGACGCGCAGCGGGATGTCGACGTCGAGGCCGCGGAGATTGTTGCGGACCACACCCCTGATCTTCAGATGCCCCTTCGGCTCGCGACGGACCGCCGGCAGCTTCTTTCGTGGATGGGCGAGATAATCGGCGGTTCGCGATTGCTCGATCTCGCCGAGCCCCGCGGGCGGTCCGCTATAGAGGATGAGCCCGCCACCTTCGCCGGCGTCGGGCCCGACGTCCACCAGCCAGTCGGCATGCCTGATCACCTCGATCTCGTGTTCGACGACGAAGATCGAATTTCCGGCATGCTTCAGCCGGTCCAGCGCCCGCAGCAGCGCCTCGGTGTCGGCGGGATGCAGGCCGGCGGAGGGCTCGTCGAGCACGTAGACGACGCCGAACAGGTTCGAGCGAACCTGCGTCGCGAGCCGCAGCCGCTGCAATTCACCCGGGGATAGCGTCGGCGTGCTGCGCTCGCAGGCGAGATAGCCCAGGCCGAGGTCGAGCAGGACAGCGAGGCGCGCCGACAGATCCTCGCAGATGCGTTTGGCGACGATGGTCTTCTCTGACCTGTCCGCTGAGGCTTTTGCGAACGGCTTGATCAATTCCTGCAGCTGCTTGAGCGGCAGATGCGACATCTCGGCGATATTGAGACCGGCGAACTTCACCTTGAGCGCCTCGGGCTTCAGCCGGGTGCCATGGCAGGTCGGGCAGTCCCGGGTGATCATGAATTGCGCGACGCGGCGCTTCATCATCGCGCTCTCGGACTTGGCGTAGGTCTGCATCGCGTAACGCTTCGCGCCGGTGAACGTGCCCTGGTAGCTCGGCTCCTCCTTGCGGCGCAGGGCCCGTTTGACCTCAGTGGCGTCGTAACCGGCATAGACCGGAACGGTCGGCTGCTCTTCGGTGAACAGGATCCAGTCGCGGTCCTTCTTGGAAAGCTCGCGCCATGGCTTGTCCACGTCGTAGCCCAGCGTCGTCAGGATGTCCCGGAGGTTCTGGCCCTGCCAGGCGCTCGGCCATGCCGCGATCGCGCGCTCGCGGATTGTCTTGGTGTCATCAGGCACCATGGACTTCTCGGTGACGTCGAGCATCCTGCCGATGCCATGACAGGTCGGGCAGGCGCCCTCCGGCGTGTTCGGCGAAAACGCCTCCGCATAGAGCATGGGTTGTCCGCGCGGATAATCCCCGGCGCGGGAATAGAGCATTCTGAGCAAATTCGAGATGGTCGTCACGCTGCCGACGGACGATCTCGTCGTCGGCGCGCCGCGCTGCTGCTGGAGCGCAACGGCGGGCGGCAGGCCTTCGATGTCGTCGACCTCAGGAATCTGCATCTGATGAAACAGCCGCCGCGCGTAGGGCGACACCGATTCCAGATAACGCCGTTGCGCCTCGGCGTAGATCGTTCCAAAGGCGAGTGAGGATTTCCCGGAGCCCGACACGCCTGTGAACACGACGAGGGCGTTGCGGGGAATTCTGACGTCGACGTTCCTGAGGTTGTGCTCGCGCGCGCCCCGAACCCGGACGAAGCCATCGTCCTGCATCAGGCTATCGGGTTGTCTCGGTCGGTCGTCCATCTCGCTCCTCCGGCCCTGCGGACAAGGACCCGCATGGCACATGCTAACCGCAAGATCGCAGGATGGGTCCTCCAATGCCAGTGCGCCAGTTCCGTTCTGCACAAAGCGAAGGCCCGTCGCGGTGATCGCGACGGGCCTTGCACGAGGTGAAGCACTTGGGTGCCGGCTGGTCCAGCGCTAGGCGCCGGATGTTACTGCGACAGCTTCACGAAGGCGGGAAACTTCAGCATGCCTTCCGCGATCTTCTCGGGCCAGACCACGACCTGCTTGCTGTCCTGCCACTGGAAGACGAGGCCGGACACGGTCGTGGGACCGGACTTGATGCCGTGGGTGAACTCGTCGTCCTTGCCGTAGAACTGGATGCGGCCGATCGTGCCCTCGTAGTCGGTCTTCTCCAGTTCTGCGACCATCTTGTCGGGATCGGTCGAGCCTGCGCGCTTGATCGCTTCGGTGATGAAGTAGACCTCGTCATAGGCGGTATAGCCGGTATAGGCCGGCGGCGTGCCGAACTTGGCCTTGAAGGCGGCCGCGAACGGTTTTGTCTTGGCGGTCACGGCAACATCGGGTGTTGCCACGGCCAGCGACGGCACGCCGTCGGCGGCGCCATTGGTGTCCTTCCAGAAGGTCGGGCTCAGCGCCTGCGCGCTGATGCCGAACATCGGAATCGGCACCTGCTGGTTCTTCCACTGCACCGTCGGCTGCACGCCGACATGCGAGATGCCGGTGACGATCACGTCAGGCTTCTTGCCCTCGATGTTGTTGAAGATCGGCGTGAAGTCGGTGGTATCGGGCGAGAAGCGTACATGCTCCACGACCTTCAGGCCCGCCTTGGGCAGGCAGGCCTCGTAGCCGACGTCGAGCGGCTTGGTCCAGGCCGCGTCCTCGCTCATGATCGCGACCGTCTTGAACTTGAGCTTGTCGACCAGCAGATCCTTGGCGGCGTCGCAGACGAGCTGGGCCTGGGCGGCCGAGGTCAGATAGCCGTGGAAAGTGTACTTGTTCTTCTCGTAGTCGTTGTGGATCGCCTTGGTGATCTCGTTCGAGGCGGCGCCCGGCGTGATCAGCGGAATTTTCAGCCGTGCCGCCCAGGGTTCGAGCGCCAGCACGACCTCGCTGATATAGCTCGCGATCACGGCCGACACCTTGTCCTCGCTCACCGCGCGCTGGAACGCGCGCACCGAGTCGGCCGACGAGCTCTTGTTGTCATAGGTGACGATCTCGACCTTGCGGCCGAGAATGCCGCCCTTGGCATTGATCTCGTCGGCCGCGATCTGCGCGCCGCCGGGCGTCGCGGCACCCGCGATCGACTGCACTTCGGCGATGACGCCGATCTTGATCGGGTCGTTCGACTGCGCGTAGGCGGGCGCGGCGAGGCACAGGGCCAGCGCGGAGGCGAGAAGGAAGTGGCTGCTTAGATTCGTCGATGGTCGCATGGTCGTTTCCCTTTGCTTGTTTTGTTATTGATACGCGCGAATTAGAGAAAATCGGCGCCGGCTTCGCTCGCGAAGCGGCCGGGATCTCCCTCCCAAACGATCCGCGCATGCTCCAGCACATAGACGCGGTCGGCATGCGGCAGCGCGAAGGTGACGTTCTGCTCGCCGAGCAGCACCGTGATCGCGGTGGTCTGCCGCAGCTTCGTCAGCGCCTTGGACAATTGCTCGAGGATGACGGGAGCGAGGCCCAGCGTCGGCTCGTCCAGGATCAGAATCTGCGGCTGCATCATCAACGCGCGGCCGATCGCGAGCATCTGCTGCTCGCCGCCGGAGAGCGTTTGTGCCATCTGGCCCTGGCGCTCCTTCAGGATCGGGAACAGCTCGAACAGCCAGGCAAGCTGCGCCGCGCGCTTGTCGTCGGAGAGATGCTGGCCGCCGAGGTCGAGATTTTCGCGCACGCTCATCTCGCCGAACAGCTCGCGCGATTCCGGGCATTGCACGATGCCACTGCGCGCGATTTTCGCCGGGCTCGTGCCACGCAGTCTGTCGCCGCCGCGCACGATCTCGCCGCTATAGGGCAGGAAGCCGGAGATGGTGTTGAACAGCGTGGTCTTGCCGGCGCCGTTGAGGCCGACGATTGAGACGAACTCGCCCTCGTGGACGTGGATCGAGACGTTCTCCAGCGCCTGCGCCTTGCCGTAGAACACGCTGACATTCTCGACCTGGAGCAGCGGCACCTTGTCCTTGAAGCTGGTCTCGGGCCGCGCATGGGTCTCGATGGCGCCGCCGAGATAGACCCGGCGCACCGTCTCGTTCTTCATGACATCGTCGGCCTTGCCGGTGACGATTTCCTCGCCGAGATACATCGCGAGCACGCGGTCGACCAGCGCGGCGACGCTCTTGACGTTGTGGTCGACCAGCATCACGGCGCGGCCCTCGTCGCGAAAGCTGCGGATCAGGTCGGAGAAGACGTCGACCTCCGCCCGCGTCAGACCCGCGAAGGGCTCGTCCACCAGCACCACTTTCGGGTCACGCGCGATCGCTTTGGCAAGCTCGAGTCGACGCAAATCGGCAAACGGCAGCGTCGGCGGACGGCGGTTCATGACGTTGCCGAGCCCAACGCGGTCGGCGATCCATTTGGCGCGCTCGACCAGCGCCTTGTCCGGGAACAGCATGAACAGGCTGTCCGGCAGCAGCGCGACCATGATGTTCTCCAGCACCGTCTGCCGGTTCAGCGGCCGCGAGTGCTGGAACACCATGCCAAAGCCTTTGCGCGCGATCTTGTGCGCGGGGAGACCGGCGACGTTCTCGCCCTCGAAGATGACTTCGCCCGATGTCGGGCGTTCGATGCCCATCACGCTCTTCATCGCGGTCGATTTGCCGGAGCCGTTCGGCCCGATCAGGCCGAAGATCTCGCCGGCGTTCACCTCGAAGCCGAGGTTCTTCACCGCCGTCAATCCACCAAAGCGTTTCGTCAGGCCGCGGACGTCGAGCACGGGCCGGTTTGCGATCATATCCATCACGAGCGCGCCTCACGCGAGAGGGCTGCTCCGAGGAAGCCGCCGGGGAAGAACAGCACGACGAGGAGCGCGACCGCCGAGACGATGAAGGTCGCGAGCTCGCCGGTGGGGCGCAGGAATTCGCCGGCGACGATCAGGAAGATCGCGCCGAGCGCGGCGCCAAGCACGGTGCGCCGGCCGCCGAGCACGGCCGAGACGATCACGTTCACACCGACCGCGACGTCGACGACGGTGCCGACCGAGGCGGTGCCGAAATAGAACACCAGCAGCGCGCCGGATAAACCAGAGAAGAATGCGCTGACGATGAAGGCGGCGAGCTTGTGCTTGACGATGTTGAAGCCGAGCGCGCCGGCCTGCACCGGATCCTGGCCGCTGGCCTGGAGCACGAGGCCTATCGGCGATTGCGACAGGCCGTAGAGGATCGCCGCCGAGATCGTCATGAAGCCGAGCGCGATCCAGTAATTGGCGCCGGCGTTGATGGTGATGACGTCGGGGATGGTCAGGCCGATCTCGCCGCCGGTGAGATCGGCGAACACCACGATGAAATTCTGCAACATCAACACCGCGACCAGCGTGGTCAGGCCGAAATACGGCCCGCGCACGCGCAAAGCCGGCAGCGCCAGAACGAGGCCCGCGATGACGGAGGCCAGCGCCCCCAGCACGATGCAGAGATAGACCGACCAGCCGAACTGGGAATTCAAAATGCCGGCGGTGTAGGCACCGACGCCGATCAGGAAGGTGGGCCCGAAATTGACCTCGCCCGCGAAGCCGAACAGCAGGTCCCAGGCCATCGCGAACACGCCGAAATAGAACGCGACGGTGAGCAGGCCGAGCACATAGCCGGAGACGTAGAGCGGCAGCGTCGCTGCGATGATGACGAGCGCGACCGAGATGAAGAACAGGCGGGAGGTGAAGAAGGTGGACATCTCAGCGCCTCCCCAGAAGGCCCTGGGGCCGGATATACATCACGAACACGAGCAGCAGCAGCGCCGGAATGGTGCGGTAGGCCGGCGAGACCAAATAGGCCGTCAGCGTCTCGAGATAGCCGACCACGAAGGCCGCGATCAGCGAGCCGGAGACGCTGCCGAGACCGCCGAGCACGACGATCGAGAACGCGCTCGCCGTCAGCGGTCCGACGCTGTAGGAGCTGACCCCTAGGAACATGCCGAGCAGCACGCCGGCGATGCCGGCGAGGATGCCGTAGATCGCCCACACCACGACGTAGATGTTGGTGAGCTCGAGCCCGAGCAGGGTGACGCCGCGCGGGTTCATCGACGCCGCCAGCACCGCCTTGCCGGTGCGGGTGCGGTTCACGAGCAGCCACAACAGCGCGATGACGAAGCAGCACACGATCGCTGTGAAGATCTCGTTCCGCGGCGTGCGGACGCCGAGGATCTCGACCACGCCCTCGACGATCGGCAGCACGGTCTTGGCGTTGTTGGTGAAGAAATAGGCGATCAGCTCCTGGATCATGATGCCCCAGAGCAGCGTTCCCGTCAGGACGAAGATCTCCTTCTCCTCATTGGGGATGCGCCGGGAGTCCTGAATGGGCTTCACCACCGCGAAATAGGTCGCAAAGGCGGTGAGGAGAGCGACGGCGACCCCGATCAGCGCACCGGCATAGGTGCCGACGTTGAGGATGCTCGCAGCGGCCCAGGCCGCCACCGCTGCGGCCACCATGATGGCACCGTGGGAGAGGTTGAGCACGCCGGAGACGCCGAAGATCAGGGTGAAGCCGGTGGCACCGAGAGCGTAGAGAGCGCTGATGGCAAAGCCATCGATTAGAATTTGGAAAGCTCGCATCTATGATTGGCCAGGTGGCAGTGCGACTGCCGCTTTGAGGGAAGGTGCTGCGGAGAGCCGCATGTGGAAGCTCCCGGGAGGTGGTCCCGGGAGCATGTCCTGCTAGTTGCTGAGCTTGATGAAGCTCGGGAACTTGACGTCGACCTTGGCGACGTCCTTGGGCCAGACCGCGCTCTGCTTGCCGTCCTGCCATTGCAGCATCAGCCCGGTGATCAGGCCCTTGCCATATTTGATCGAGTGGGTGAACGGATCGTCCTTGCCGTAGAACTGGACGCGGCCGATCGTGCCTTCCCAGTCGGTCTTCTCGAGCGCGGCGACGAGCTTGTCGGCGTCGGTCGAGCCGGCGCGCTTCACCGCGTCGGCGATGTAGTAGACCTCGTCATAAGCGGTGTAGCCGGCATAGGACGGATAATTGCCGAACTTCTTCTTGAAGTTCTCCGCGAACGGCACCGATTTCGGCGTCACCGCGACGCCGGGCCCGGAGACGCCCTGATAGAGCACGCCTTCGGCCGCCTGGTTGGTGTCCTTGCCGAAGGTCTCGTTGGTTGCCTGCGAGGAGATGCCGAACATCGGGATCGGCACCTGCTGGTTCTTCCACTGCACCGTCGGCTGCACGCCGACATGCGAGATGCCGGTGATGATCACATCGGGCTTGGCGCCCTCGATCTTGTTGAAGATCGGCGTGAAGTCGGTCGTATCGGGCGAGAAGCGGATGTGGTCGAGCACCTTCAGCCCGATCTTGGGCAGGCACTCCTCGTAGCCGATGTCGAGCGGCTTGGTCCAGGCGGCGTCCTCGCTCATGATGACCGCGGTCTTCATGTGCATCCTGTCGACCAGCAGGTCCTTGGCGCCGTCGCAGACCGAGAGCGCCAGCGCGGCCGAGGTCAGATAGCCGTGGAAGGTGTACTTGTTCTTCTCGTAATCGGCGTGGACGCTCTTGCTGATCTCGTTGGAGGCGGCGCCCGGCGTGACGAACGGCGTCTTCAGCCGCGAGGCCCAGGGCTCCAGCGCCAGCACGACCTCGCTGATATAGCTGGCAATGACCGCGTTGACCTTGTCCTCGTTCACCGCGCGCTGGAACGCACGCACTGAATCCGCCGACGAGGAGTGATTGTCGTAGGAGATGATCTCGATCTTGCGTCCGTCGACGCCGCCATTGGCGTTGATCTCGTCGGCGGCAAGCTGCGCCGCCTGTGGAATGGAGGCGCCGGCGATCGCCTGCGCTTCCGCGATCACGCCGATCTTGAGGGGATCGGCTGCAAGTGCCGCGCCTGACGCTGCCATCACCGCGCCCGTCGCGGCCGCACCGAGCGCTATTCGCAATGCAACAGAGAGTCGTTTTTTCATGTTGTTCTCTCCCTTTGAACAGGCCTCTTGTGAGCCATTATGTCGCAACTATAACGGCGGGGGCTCTCTCGGCAAGTGAAACCGCGTTCAGGATTGGGGAGACGGACTAAAGTCTAGCGCTGCGCAAATTGCGGGCAGGATAGCTGCGAGACACTCATGACGCGCGCAGGCATGCAGATTCTGTCGGCGGGCATGCGTGAGCGTCGAAGCGGGCGGTAGCCTACAAGACGAGCAGCGATGCCGGTTCAGCGCGCTTGCAGCAACGACGGATCGAGCGGCCTCAATCGGGCCGCATCGAATGGCGACAAGTCTACAGGCGTCGCATCTTTGGCAATGAGCTGCGCCAGCGCTTCGCCGGTGGCGGGCGCGTTGAGGATGCCCCAGACATTGTGCCCGGTCGCAACATAGAGGCCTTCGCTCTGCGGCACCTTGCCGATCAACGGCAGGCCATCCTCGGTCACCGGTCGGAAGCAGGCCTGCTGCGCGATGATCTTTTCGGGACGAAACAGTGGCGACAGCCGTTCGCACATGATTTGCAGGCGCGCGATCGCATCGACGTCCGGCGTCACGGCCGCCGGATCGAGCGGCAGCGGCGCGATGTCCGAGAGTGCGGTGATATGCGTGCTGCCGTCGGCGCGGGGAAACACCTCGATCGACACGGCGCTGCCGTCCTCGTCATACTCCAGGAACAACGCATCGGCCGGCACGTTGGGGCCGAGATCGTACACGATGCTCGGGCTGCGCTGGCCGTAGACAGCGGGCAGGGGCATCCATTGCGCGGCGAGCAGCGACCATGGTCCCATCGCGATCACGACAGCGTCCGCCTCAACGACGCTGCCTTCGACCTCGACACCCTTTGCGGTCGTGCCATTCGCATCGCGCACGATGCCCGTGATGCGGCCAACGCGAAGCTCGGCGCCTTGCGCGACTGCCGCGTTCATCACGGCCGACGTGAATTTGCGGGGATGAACGATCGCAGTCGTCTGCGTCGTACCGATGCGCTGCGCGATGACGACGCTGTTGGCGAGCCAGCCGAGCGCGGATGGCGCATTCCGGCGCGGATCGCCGTCGGAAGCAACAAAGCCGCTATACGCGGTCATCGGGCGATAGCCCCAATCACCGGCGATCTCCTGCGCCAGCTGCGCATGAAGCACAAAGCTCCGCCGGGCGAGTGCGTCGAGCGGCGAGCCGGCGCACCAGTCACGCGCCAGAAAGCCGCCGGCCTTGCCGGAGGCGGCGGCCGCGACCTCGGTCCGTTCGACCACGATGACCTCGATGCCGCGGCGCCGGAGAAACAAGGCGGTGCAGGCCCCGATCACGCCGCCGCCGCAGATCACAACGCGCATGGCTTGTTTCCTGACGATCCTCTTTGCATCGAAAGAACTATCCAAACAATTCGGCGCCGGCGAGGCACGCCGGCGCCGCGTCGTGATCCTGCTCGCCCCGCGTCAGCCTGGTCCTGCACCCTGCGTCGCGGTATACACCGCGTAGAGCGATTGGCTCGCGGCCATGAACAGGCGGTTGCGCTTGGGGCCGCCGAAGCAGACGTTGCCACACACTTCCGGCAGGCGGATGCGGCCGAGCAGCTTGCCTTCCGGCGACCACACCGTCACGCCGTTATAGCCGACGGCGCGCCCCGCGTTGCTGGAGGCCCAGACGTTGCCGTTGACGTCGCAGCGCACGCCGTCGGGCCCGCACTTCACGCCGTCGATCACGCAGTCGCTGAACTTCTTCACGTTGGAGAGCTTGTTGTCTGCGCCGAGGTCGAACACGAAGATCTCGCCCTTGCCGCCGGGCCCGGTGTCGCCCGGTCCCTTGCCGGTCGAGGCGACGTAGAGCTTCTTATAGTCGGGCGAGAAGCACAGGCCGTTGGGATCGGGCACCTGGTCCTCGGTGACGACGAGGTCGATGCGGCCCGAGGGATCGATGCGATAACAGTTGGTCGGCAGCTCGCGCTTGCCCGGCACGAAGCCGGCCGGCTGTCCGATCCGCGGATTGAGCTTGCCGCCCGCATTGCTCGGGCCGCCCGCGACGTCGGGCTCGCCTTCATAGAGCTGGCCGCCATAGGGAGGGTCGGTGAACCAGTAGCTGCCGTCGGGATGCGCGGCGACGTCGTTCGGCGAGTTCAGGCGTTTGCCCTGATAGGAGTCCGCGAGCACCGTGGCAGTGCCGTCGTGCTCGTAGCGCGTCACCCGCCGGGTCAGGTGTTCGCAGGAGAGCTGGCGGCCCTGGAAGTCGAACGAATTGCCGTTGGAATTGTTGGAGGGCGCGCGGAACACGCTGACGCGGCCGTCGTCCTCGGTCCAGCGCATCTGCCGGTTGTTGGGAATGTCGCTCCACAACAGATACCGGCCCTGCGCGCTCCAGGCCGGGCCTTCGGCCCACAACAGGCCGGTGTAGAGGCGCTTGATCGCGGTGTTGGGCTGCGCCAGGTCGTTGAAGGAGGGATCGACGGCGATGATGTCGGGGTCCCAGAAATAAGTCGTCGGCGCGCCGTTGGGACCGAAGTCGCGCGGCGGGGTGGTGATCGTCGTTGGCGGTGCGGCAGGTCCGGTCTGGGCCAGCGCTGGGCCGGCCACGGTCGCCGCAGCGCCGATCGCAAGTCCCCGCACAAGTGTTCGTCGTGAAAGCGCAGCATCCTGGTCACGCTGCTCTGGGCGTTTCATCGCGTCCTCCCGGTTATGTTCGGCTGGCCGGTTGATCCGGCCGAGCGGGCGAAGGTTAGTCCTGTCCGCGGCCGGTTGCGAGGGGCTGGTTCGCATCCTCCGCGCGATGCCGCGAGAACGCCGCAACATCGCCGCATTGCGGCTGTGCAAGGCGACAATTCGTCCCGCGCAGTTAACCGGGCGCGGTTTTAGGACCTGTCAAGCCTTGACCTCGCCCGCGATGCTGGCAGAACGTCGTGCAGGCGAAAAAGGTCGGAGCTTTATGGTGCTAGGTGTCGTCGTCCTGATCATACTGCTCGCGATCGCGTTTGCGGCCGGCTATTTCACGCGCGGCCACGTCTCCCGCAAACGACGCGCGGAGGCGCGCCGCTGGCGCGAATATAGCGAGCCGGACTGGCTCCGCGCCGCCGCGCCGGCCAATACCAACGAGGCCGCAAACACCAACGCGGCTGCCACCGGCGAGCTCGGCCAGATGCTGGACCGTTGGGAAAGCCGGGCGCGCGCGCGCCGCGCGGGATAGCCTGACCGCGACGCGGGTGAGGGGAGCCACATCCGGGCGACCTTTCCCCCTATCGCTCCGATCTCGTGGGTCCCTCGCGCTGTCCGACGACCCCGTCATATTCCCATCCCGTGAATTCGGATTTGCCATATGGTTCGTGCGATGACCACCGGTCGCCGCGTCGCACATTGCAGATCTGGCGGCAGGTCAGTCCTCCTGACCATCTTTTGGCGTTGCAGTTGCCGCCATTTCTCGTCTAGAAACGGCGCATCGAGCCTCCCGGCAACCAACCGTCAACGGTTTTGACCGAGGATTTGAGGGCTCAAAAGGGTCTGGCAATGCTGATTCGCGGCCAAATCGATGGGATTTCGGGGGAGGTGGCTGTGGCCGCCGCCACGATCCCGGCCGCGCTGCTGCCCACCCTCCTGATTGGCGGCCTTCTTCTTACTTGCCCCTGAGGGCCGGCTGGGCGCCACGCGCCTGGGCGCTCAGGGGTTGGTCGAGATCACCGGACACCTCTAGCGCCCAGACCACTGACGGCGCACAAGCTCAAAAGGAATTCTGCAATGGCCCCCGTGAACAAGTCCGACAAGGACCGCGTCATCATTTTCGACACCACGCTGCGCGACGGCGAGCAGTGCCCCGGCGCCACCATGACCTTCGAGGAGAAGCTCGAGGTCGCCGAGATGCTGGATGATATGGGCGTCGACGTCATCGAGGCCGGCTTCCCGATCACCTCCGAAGGCGACTTCCAGGCGGTCAGCGAGATCGCCCGCCGTTCCAAGAACGCCGTCATCGCCGGCCTGTCGCGCGCACACCCGGCCGATATCGACCGCTGCGCCGAGGCGGTGAAATTTGCAAAGCGCGGCCGTGTCCACACCGTGATCGCGACCTCGCCGCTGCATATGCGGGTGAAGCTGAACAAGACCCCGGAGCAGGTGCTCGAGACCTCGGTCGCGATGGTCGCGCGCGCCCGCAACCAGATCGACGACGTCGAATGGTCGGCCGAAGACGGCACCCGCAGCGAGATGGACTATCTGTGCCGCATCGTGGAAGCGGTGATCAAGGCCGGCGCCACCACGGTGAACATCCCCGACACCGTCGGCTACACCACGCCCGACGAGTACACCCACTTCATGAAGACGCTGATCGAGCGCGTGCCGAATTCGGACAAGGCCGTGTTCTCCGTGCACTGCCATAACGACCTCGGCATGGCCGTGGCGAACTCGCTGGCCGGCATCGTCGGCGGCGCGCGTCAGGTCGAGTGCACCGTCAACGGCATCGGCGAGCGCGCCGGCAACGCCGCGCTGGAAGAGATCGTGATGGCGATCAACGTGCGCAACGACAAATTCCCGTACTGGAACAAGATCGACACGACGCAGCTCACCCGCGCCTCGAAGGTGGTGTCGGCGGCGACTTCGTTCCCGGTGCAGTACAACAAGGCCATCGTCGGCCGGAACGCCTTCGCGCATGAGAGCGGCATTCATCAGGACGGCGTGCTGAAGGATGCTTCCACCTACGAGATCATGCGGCCCGAGATGGTCGGCCTGAAGCAGTCCTCGCTGGTGCTGGGCAAGCATTCCGGCCGCCACGCCTTCGTGCACAAGCTGGAGGAGATGGGCTACAAGCTCGGCCCGAACCAGCTGGAAGATGCGTTCACGCGGATGAAGGCGCTCGCCGACCGCAAGAAGGACATCTACGACGAGGACATCGAGGCGCTGGTCGACGAAGAGATGGCGGCGTCGCACGACCGCATCAAGCTGACCTCGCTGACCGTGATCGCCGGCACCCATGGCCCGCAGCGCGCGACCATGAAGCTCGACGTCGACGGCCAGATCAAGATCGAGGAGGCCGAGGGCAACGGTCCTGTTGATGCGGTGTTCAACTGTATCAAGCGCCTGGTGCCGCACGAGGCCAAGCTCGAGCTGTACCAGGTCCACGCCGTCACCGAAGGCACCGACGCGCAGGCGGAAGTCTCGGTGCGGCTGTCCCATGACGGCCGTTCCATGACGGCGCGCGCGGCGGATCCGGATACGCTGGTGGCGTCCGCCAAGGCCTATCTCGGCGCGCTCAACAAGATCGTCATGAAGCGTCAGCGCGATACGGTGACGACGGCCGCGGCAAGCTGAGGCTTCATCCTCTCCAGTGCATCGGCAAACGCGGCGTCTTCGGCGCCGCGTTTTTCGTTTTGGGCTCGATGATGTGGAGGAGGGGGCGTCATAACATAATCGTTATCATAACGTCATGTTATCATTTCATTGACTCCAGCATCACGGCCCGCGCCCCGCTGCTGGAGAATTGAAATGTCGCTGACTGCTGGTTCGATCGCCTTCACCGGGTTCAACGGCGACGGCAACGACAATCTGTCCTTCGTTGCCCTGGCCGACATCCCGCAGGGCACGGTGATCAACTTCACCGACAGCAACTGGAACGGAACCAGCTTCGCCACCGGCAGCAATGCCGAAAGCACGATCGCCTGGACCGCGACCAGCGCGATTCCCGCCGGCACCGTCGTCGGCATCAACAACATCGGCCAGGGCACGCTCGGCGCCAGCGCCGGCTCGGTGAGCTTCACCAATGCCAACAACACCGGCCTGTCCAACGACAGCGAGGTCGTCTACGCCTATGTCGGTTCCGCGACGTCGCCGACCTTCCTCGCCGCGATCTCCAATGTCGGCTATGCGACCTCCGACGGCACGCTGACCGGCACCGGTCTCGTTGCCGGCCAGACCGCGGTCAGCTTCACCGGCGGCCTCGACATCGTCGGCTATATCGGCCAGCACTTCGGCTTGGCCAGCTATGCGGACTATCTCGCCGCGATCGGCGACACCGGCAATTGGATCACCCAGAACGGCAGCGGCGATCAGAGCGCCGATGGCAATACGCCGGACGCGCCGTTCCCGACCACGGCCTTCACCGTGGCGCCCCCGTCCGCGCAATTGATATCGTTCTCGCCGTCGAGCGTGTCGATCGTCGAAGGCGACAGCGGCACCAGGACCATGACCTTCACGGTTCTGCGCAGCGGCGGGACCATCGGCGCCGCGAGCTTCTCGGGCAGCTTCGCCGCCGGCACCACCAACGCCGCCGATTACGGCGGCACGTTGCCGCCCGCGACCTTCAGCGGCACCATCGCCGATGGCGCGACCTCGGCGACCATCACGGTTACGATTTCCGGCGACACCACCCCGGAGGCCGACGAGCGCTTCACGCTCACGCTCACCAGCGTCAACAACCCCGGCGCAGTGACCGCGATCGGCACCGCCACGGCGACCGGCACGATCACCAATGACGATGGAACGATCCTATCGGGCAATTCGTCGGCCCCCATCACGCTGGCCAACAACGACCATCTCACCATCTTCGGCACGCTGTCCGGTTCTACCCCGGTTACCTGGATCGGCGGCGGCACTTCGCCCGGCGTGCTGTTGGAGAATTTTGGCAAGATCGTTGGAACCAGTAGCGCGATAGTCAGCGGCGCGTCCGCAAGTGGCAGCTTCATCGTGAACAACGGCCCCGGCGGGACCATCACCGGAGAGACCGGCTCCGGCATCAACATTGATAGTGCGGCGAACACGACTATAACAGTGACAAACCGCGGCACCATTACCGGCATCTCCTCGACCGGCGCCGACGCCGACGGCATCGACGTCGATGGCCTGGTCTCGATCGACAATTTCGGAAACATCAGGTCATTCGGGCTCGTGGCCGCGGCCAACGGCCTTGGCGAGGCGCTCGCGATCGGCGGTGGCTTCGTCCACAACGAGGCGGTCGCCGGGATCGTCGGCGACCAGCGCGCGATCACCGTCGACGACAGCAACGGCGGCAAACCCTTCGGTGCCGTCTCCATCATCAATGACGGTTACATCCAAAGCAGGAGCGGACAGGCGATCTCCATCACCAGCACATTCGACAATACCATCGCCAACACCGGCTACATCGTCGGCAGCATCGCCATGGGCGGCGGTAATGATGGCCTGAGCAACAGGGGCGTCATCAAGGGCGATGTATCAATGGGAGCCGGGGACGACAGTATCACCCTCGTCAACAGCCTAGACGTGGCCGGGGGGCGCTCGGCCTTGAGCGGGACGATCGATGGCGGTGCGGGCACCGATACGATCAGTCTTTCGAGCACGGGCGTTTACTACGACCAGCTCGGCACCGTGATCAACGTCGAGAATCTTCACATTCAGAGCGGCAACTGGGGCCTCAGGGCTCTCGCCGGCTTTTCCGATATCAAGGTCGAGAGCGGAGCGACGGTGTACTTCGTTGATACGACCCCCAGCCCGTCACTCGGCGCCAAGACCATCTACAATGAGGGCGGGATCACGGCCCCGATCAGCACCCTCGGAAGCTTTGACGACACCATCACCAACAAGGGGAGTATTAACGGCGGCATCTTTACGGACGGCGGCGCAGACACGCTGACCAACAGCGGCTTGATCGGGTTGTATTCCGGTTCCACGATTAACCTTGGCGACGGCGACGATACCTTCACCAACAGCGGCACTGTCTCCGGCAATGTGCTGATGGGCGCCGGAAACGACACCATCAACCTTTTCACCGGTTCGACCATCACCGGTACGCTCGATGGCGGCGATGGCAACGACACGATCAACCTGTCGGGATCGGGCGGGACGCTTGGAAAGACCGTCGGCATCGAGAGTCTCGATGTGCGGAGCGGATACTGGACGACCAGTGCGGGCACGACTTATGCGGTTGTTACGGTGGAGACCGGCGCCAGCCTTGTGATGCAAGGCCAGAGTTCAGGCGGCATGGTGGCGCAGGGCGCTGCGCTCTATGTTTACGGCAGAGCCGATGCTGCCACCGTGCGCGGCGAGCAGTGGGTTATGTTCGGCGGCAAGGCGACGGGCACCTTCCTGGACGGCGGCAGCCAGAACGTCTACGGCGCGGTGGCGACCCAGACCACGATCGGCAACGGCGCGATCCAGTATCTCCATGGCAGCGCCATCACCACGATCCTCAACGACGGCGGCGCGCAGAATGTCTATTCCGACGGCACGGCGACCGGCACCAGGGTCAACACGGGCGGCGTGCAGAACGACTGGGGCACGGCGGGCGGAACGACGCTCGAAGGTGGGGCTCAATACGTGTTCGGCTCGGCAAGCACGACGACGCTCAATTCGGGCTTGCAGGTCGTTGAGAATGGCGGCACCGCCAACACCACGACGATCCATGGTGGCAATCAGGTCGTCTTCGGCGGTGGAACGGCGACCGGCACCATCATGGACGGCGGCAGCCAGGAGGTTTACGGCGCGGTGGCGACCCAGACCACGATCGGAAACGGCGCGATCCAGCATCTCCATGGCACCGCCGTCACCACGATCCTCAACGGCGGCGGCGCGCAGAACGTCTACGCCGACGGCACGGCGACCGGCACCACGGTCAATGCCGGCGGCGTCCAGGTCGATTGGGGCGCGGCCAGCGCCACCACCGTCAACGGCGGCGTGCAATATGTGTATGGCAGCGCGATCGGCACGACGGTCCTGGCCGGCACCCAGTACGTGCAGTCCGGCGGCAGCGCGGACGACACCACGATCGGCTCGGGTGCGCTCGCCTTTGTCCATTCGGGCGGCACGATGGACGATGTGATCTTCGCCGGTGCCAATGCCTCGCTGGTGCTTGCCCAGGCGTCGGCGCTCACCGGATCGATCTCCGGCTGGCAGGACCATGACAGCATCGATCTCGGCGACATCCTGTTCAACGACGGCTCCACGTCGCTCGCTTACTCGCAGAACAACGACGACACGGGTGGCACCCTGACCGTTTCGGACGGCACGCATGTTGCGACGTTGCACCTGCTCGGCCAATACACCGCCGCCGATTTTGCCATCGCGTCGGACGGACATGGCGGCACCCTGCTCACCGATCCGGCGCTTGCACCGCAGGTTGCGCTCGCACCGGCGCTGCATGGCTAAGGCCGGGAAGGCCAAGGTGCTGTAGTTGCGGGAACGCGGCGCCCTCGGCGTCGCGTTTTTCGTTTGACACACGATCACGTTATGCGGGGGTGCATCGCAATAAATATGTTATTAACATGTCATGTTAACGTCCCATTAACCGGCAGCGTCGCGCGCCCTCGCTGCTGGAGAATTTGGAATGCCCCTTTCCGCTGGTTCGATCGCCTTCACCGGTTTCAACGGCGACGGCAACGATAATTTGTCCTTTGTCGCCCTGACCGACATCCCGCAGGGCACTGTCATCAATTTCACCGACAGCAACTGGAACGGCTCCGCCTTCGCAACCGGCAGCAACGCCGAAAGCACGATCGCCTGGACTGCGACCGGCGCGATTCCCGCCGGCACCGTCATCGACATCAACAATATCGGCAAGGGCACGTTCGGCACCAGTGCCGGCTCGGCGACCTTCACCAACGCCAACAACACCGGCCTGTCCAACGACAGCGAGGTCGTCTACGCCTATGTCGGCACCTCGACGGCGCCGACCTTCCTCGCCGCGATCTCCAATGTCGGCTATGCGACCAGCGACGGCACGCTGACCGGGACGGGCCTCGTTGCCGGCCAGACCGCGGTCGGCTTCACCGGCGGCCTCGATATCGTCGGCTATAACGGTCCGCGCTCGGGCTTCGCCAGCTTCGCCGACTACCTCGCCGCGATCGGCAACACCGCCAATTGGGCCACCCAGAACGGCAGCGGCGACCAGAGCACCGACGGCACCACGCCCGACGCGCCGTTCCCGACCACCGCCTTCACCGTGGCCGCGCCCGCCACGCAGACGATCTCGTTCTCGTCGCCGAGCGTGTCGGTTGCCGAGGGGCAGAGCGGCACCAAGACCATGACTTTCACGGTTCTGCGCACCGGCGGCACCACCGGCGTGCTCAGCTTCTCCGGCAGCTTCGCCGCCGGCACCACCGATGCGGCCGATTTCGGCGGCACGCTTCCGGCCTCGACCTTCAGCGGCAGCTTCGCCGACGGTGCGTCCTCGGCGACCATCACCATCACGATCTCCGGCGACACCACCGCAGAGCCCGACGAGAGTTTTACGCTCACGCTCACCAGCGCCAGCAATCCGGGCGCGGCGGTCACGATCGGCACCGCGACGGCGACCGGCACCATTGCCAATGACGACGGCACTCTCGTCTCCGGCAACTCGTCGAACCCGATCACGCTGGCGAACAACGATCATCTGACCGTCCTCGCCGGCGCGACCCTGTCGGGCTCGACCCCGGTCACCTGGATCGGCGGCAGCACCTCGCCCGGCGCGCTGGTCGACAATTCCGGCACCATCACCGGCACCAGCCGCGCGATCGCCACCAGCGGCTCGGCGAGCGGCAGCCTCACCATCAACAACAACGCCGGCGCCACCATCACCGCGACCAAGGATGCGGTGAAGATCTCGAACCTGGTCTCGGGCAAGAGCGGCACCTTCACCATCAACAACGAGGGCACGATCTCCTCGACGGGAACCGGCAGCAATGCCGGCCAGGCGCTCGATCTCGACGACGTCAATTCGAGCGGCGCGCAAACCATCATCAACAACGCGGCCAGCGGCGTGATCTCGGCGGCCGATGCCGACGCGATCCGGCCCGGCGCCCACGCCACCATCAACAATTACGGCCAGATCGTCAGCCACAATGCCTCGGCGGCCTCGTCCGGCAACGACGCGATCGACTTCCAGTCGGTCAACACCGGCGGCGTGGTCAACAACTACGCCGGCGGAATCATCGACGGCGCCCGCCATGGCATCACCGGCGACCAGCCGATCACCGTCAACAACGACGGCACGATCACCGGCCGCAGCGGCTCCGGCATCAACATGGACAGCGCGCCGAACTCGACGACAACGGTGATCAAGCGCGGCACCATCACCGGCACGGCCGTCGGCGGTGCTGACGCCGACGGCGTCGATGTCGACGGTCTGGTCTCGATCGACAATTTCGGGACGATCGCGGCGGTCGGCCTGACCAGCGGCGCCAACGGCCTCAACGAGGCGCTCGCGATCGGCGGCGGCTTGGTCCACAACGAGGTGGGCGGCCTGATCATCAGCGATCAGCGCGCGATCACCGTGGACGACAGCAATGACGGTAGCGCCTTCGGCGTCATGACCATCATCAACGACGGCGCGATCCGCGGCAACAACGGCGAGGCGATCTCGATCGTCGGCACCTTCGGCGACACCGTCACCAACACGGGCAGCATTTTCGGCAGCGTCGCCACCGACGGCGGCAACGATACGCTCACCAACAGCGGCTCCATCGTCGGCGACGTCTCGATGGGCGCAGGCGACGACAGCATCAATCTCGCCACCGCTTCGATCGTCACCGGCACGATCGACGGCGGCGACGGCGTGGACACGCTGGTGCTGTCGGGCAGTGGCTCCGGTTCGCTCCTTGGCACGGTCGTCAATGTCGAGAAGCTCGACGTCCAGAGCGGCGTCTGGCGGATCAAGGACGCGGCCGGCTATTCTGACATCCGGGTCGAAAGCGGCGCGGCGGTCGTGCTGGAGGGCTCGGCCAATGGAATGGTGGTTGCTGCGGGCGCCGCGCAGCTGGTGTTCGGTCTGGCCTCGAACTCCGTGATCTCGGGCAATCAGTACATCCAGATCGGCGGCTCGGCCAACGGCACGACGGTCGAGGCCGGCGGCGAGCAGGATATCCTCGGCGGTGGTATCGCGACCAACACCACCGTGGACGGCGGCACCCAGAACGTCTTCGGCGTTGCGATCCAGACCACGGTCGCGAATGGCGGCATCCAGCACGTTCACAACAATGCTTTCAACACCATCGTCAATGCCGGGGGTGAGCAGAACGTCTACATCGACGGCAGTGCGACCGGATCCACCATCAATGCCGGCGGCATCCAGATCGATTGGGGCTTCACGATCATCACGACGATCAGCGGCGGCGGTCAGTACGTGTTCGGCTCGGCGAGCCTCACGACGATCAATTCGGGCCTGCAGGCCGTCGAGAGCGGCGGCACGGCCTCGGACACGACAATCCATGGCGGCGGGCAGGATGTCTATTTGGGTGGAACCGCGATCAACACCACGATGGATGGTGGTGTCCAGTCGGTCTATGGCGGCACGGTGGTCCAGACCACGATCAGCAATGGCGCTCTCCAGTATCTCCACGGCAACGCGTCGATGACGACGGTCAACGCCGGCAGCCTGCAGAGCGTCTACGCCGACGGTGCTGCGACCGGCACCACGATCAATGCCGGCGGAGTCCAGGTCGATTGGGGCGCCGCCAGCGCCACCATCGTCAGCGGCGGCGTGCAATATGTGTATGGCAGGGCGACCGACACGACGGTCCTGGCCGGCACGCAGCACGTGCAGGCCGGCGGCAGCGCGGATGACACCACGATCGGCTCGGGCGCGCTCGCCTTTGTCCACGCGGGCGGGAAGATCGACGATGTGATCTTCGCCGGTCCCAATGCTTCGCTGGTGTTGGCCCAGGCGTCGGCCTTCACGGGAACGATCTCCGGCTGGCAGGACCATGACAGTCTCGATCTCGGCGACATCCTGTTCAGCGACAGCCTGACCTCGCTGGCCTATGCGCAGAATGGCGACAACACCGGCGGCACGCTGACGGTCTCCGACGGCACCCACGTCGCGACGCTGCACTTGCTCGGTCAGTACAGCGCGGCCGATTTCGCGCTGTCCTCGGACGGGCACGGCGGTACCCTGATCACCGATCCGGCGATCGTGCAGCAGGCCCAACTCGCGCCGGCGCTGCACGGCTGATGTTGCGAGCGGCGGCAACGGCGATGGCGGGGTTTCCCTGCCATCGCCCTGCGTGAGCCAGTCCGGCAGGTTTCGCCTCCGGATACCGCATTTTTGCAAGCCGCCCCCTGCTAAGGGGCAATGGCGCCTGTGTCCGCTTCCCTATAATCCTGCCTTCAAGTCTTGAATCTAAGGCTTGGGGGCGACGGTTCGTGCCCCACCAAAAAACGTGTGGGAGGAAGCATGCGGAAACTCATTTGGGCTGCGGCATCGGTTGCGGTCTTGACCGGGGCGTTGGCCCTGACCGGGCCGGCATCGGCCCAATCGCCGATCATCATCAAGTTCAGTCACGTCGTCGCCACCGACACGCCGAAGGGCAAGGCGTCGGAGAAGTTCAAGGAGCTCGCCGAGAAGTACACCGGCGGCAAGGTCAAGATCGAAGTCTACCCGAACTCGACGCTCTACAAGGACAAGGAAGAGCTCGAGGCGCTCCAGCTCGGCAGCGTGCAGATGCTGGCGCCGTCCAATTCCAAATTCGGTCCGCTCGGCATCCGCGAGTTCGAGGTGTTCGATCTGCCTTACATCCTTCCGGACCTGAAGACGCTGCGGAAGGTGACGGAAGGCCCGCTCGGCCTGCGGCTGCTCAAGCTGCTGGACTCCAAGGGCATCACCGGCCTTGCCTATTGGGACAACGGCTTCAAGCAGATGAGCGCCAACAAGAAGCTGGTCACGCCCGCCGACTACCAGGGCGTCAAGTTCCGTATCCAGTCCTCGCGCGTGCTCCAGGCCCAGTTCAAGTCGCTTGGCTCGCTGCCGCAGGTGATGGCGTTCTCGGAAGTCTACCAGGCGCTGCAGACCGGCGTGGTCGACGGCCAGGAGAACACCTGGTCGAACATCTATACGCAGAAGATGCACGAGGTGCAAAAGTACATCACCGAGACCAATCACGGCTACATCGGCTACGTCGTGATCGTGAACAAGAAGTTCTGGGACGATCTGCCGGCCGACATCCGCGACCAGCTGTCGAAGGCGATGAAGGAAGCGACCGACTTCAACAACGCGCAGTCGCAGAAGGAGAACGACGACGCGCTGGCCGAGATCAAGAAGAGTGGCAAGAGCGAGATCATCAAGCTCACGCCGGCCCAGGACGAGGCGATGCGCAAGGCGATGGAGCCGGTCTACAAGGACGCCGCAGGCCGCGTCGGCCAGCCGCTGATCGACGAGTTCCAGAAGGAAGCCAAGAGCGCGACGAACTGATCCGGATCGACCATCAATGAAGGGGCTTCCGTGCGGCCTGCGCGGAGGCCCCTTTTTGTTGCAAATCGTTTCAGTCTGCATCTGAATGGACATTCAGGGGAGTTACATCTTCGTAAGAACGCTCTCTCTGTCCAAGTTGTAAGTTGCGCGTCAGCCGTCCGGCGCTCATCCTCACCAGCATCCTTCCAGAGGAGGTCCGTATGAGGAAGTTCACCATCGCCGCCATCGCCGTGCTCAGCATCGCCGGCTCGGGCGCGGTCTATGCCCAATTTCATCGCCCGTGGATGGAGCACTTCCGCCACGTCCGCATGAACCCGGAGGACCGCGCCGCCTTCGTCGACGCGCGCATCGCCGCCGTCCATGCCGGGCTGAAGCTCAACGCCGACCAGGAGAAGCTGTGGCCGCCGGTCGAGGCTGCCGTGCGCGACTTCGCCAAGCTGCGCATCGACCGCGCCAACGCGCGGATGAATGCCGGCCCGGGTGACGCCGGCAAGGACGCCGACAAGCCCGAGGATCCGGTCGCCCGCCTGCGCCGGCGCGCCGAGGACATGGGCGCGACCTCCGCCGCCCTGAAGAAGATCGCCGATGCCGCCGATCCGCTCTACAAGACGCTCGACGAGGGCCAGAAGCGGCGCCTTGCCGTGCTGACCCGCCACCGTGGCCCGTTCGGCGGCGGTGGGGACGGCCCGTCCCGACACTTCATGGAACGCGGCATGGACCGCATGATGGAGCGCGGCATGGACCGCTTCCACGGCGACCGTGACGGCGGCCCGGACCGGGATCGCGAGGGCCGGCTCTGAGCCACCCCGTATTTCCCGAGGAATTAACCCTGGGATCAGCCTTGGCGAAGCCGCTGGAATCCAGCGGCTTTTCGCATTTTCGGGCCTGTGGAAGAACCTTGGAAAACATGCGCCACATCGCTTGCCATATCCGGATCGCTTTGCTAAACGACCGGCCTCGCAAGGCATTGACCGCCTTTCGGGCGCATAGCTCAGTTGGTAGAGCAGCTGACTCTTAATCAGCGGGTCCCAGGTTCGAGCCCTGGTGCGCCCACCATATAAATCAAACACTTAGCGCTGATCGCAATACGGTAAGTGGCTTCATTTTACAGGTCATTTTACAGCTTTGTTCGCGCTTCGAGCTTCAGCACCGCGGCTTCGGCGAGCTGAATATCTCGGCCAAGATAGTGTGCATCGAGAATGGCCTCGACGTCCTTTAGCGAGTGACCAGTCACGGCCGCGATCTGCGGCACGCTCGCGCCGGCAATTGCCAACCGAACCACGGCGGTACCTCTCAGGTCGTGAAACGTGAGGCCGCTGATGCCAGCTCGTTCGCATGCCTTTGCCCACGATGTCCGAAAGCCATCTGACGTCCAGGGCCGCCCGAGCGTGTTCGTCAGGATGAGCGGTCCTCGGCGCTCGGTGGTGTCGAGTAGAGCTCGCAGAGGGCCTCCGGCGGGCATTGCGACACGCCGGCCGCCTTTCGACTGCCGAAGGCGAATATAAGGGCTCTCGTAGGCTGACCAAGGCAGTCGCAGCATGTCTCCCTGCCGTTGCCCGCTCCATAACGCCAAGATCAGCGCGAGCTGGATCTCGCTGGATGCGACCGCGAGGACAGCGGCAATGTCTTGCTCGGTCCAGACCTTTTCCTTGCGGTCCGCTACGTAGAGGCGGCCGCCGCGCTCGCATGGATTGGTGCTGACAATGCCGCGGTCCTTCGCGAAAGACAGGATGCGGGCCAACACCGTCCATGCCAGATCAGCCTTACGCGGCGTGTTTGCGTACTTGTCTCGCCAGCTCTTGAAGTCGCCGCGAATCCTACGGTCGGCGAGGGCAGCAATTGGCAAGTCGCCGAATTCTTCTTCAATCAGCTTTATGTATCTCAGGTAGTCACGGCGGGTAGACGCCGCGATCCTATTGAACTCTGGCGCCGCCTTGTATTGAGTGATGATCGACATGAACGACCTTGCGTTGGGCTTGCGCAAGTTCGCGTGTGCGTCTTGGTACTGCCGGACAAAGTCAGGGGTGCCCGGTATGGCCATGATCTGCGGACCGCCGCGATAGGCATAATAGTAGGTTTTCATCTCGCCGTTCGCGAGCGGCACCTTGACCTTATGAACTCCTTTCAGAACGACGCGCACGATTTTCTCTCCATTCGTCTAAAGCAGATGATTCTTGTTTCGGTTGGAGGCCGCTCATTGCGTCTAACGCGATGTCGATAGCTTTGAGATCCCAGCGCGTTGTACCGGCGAGCGGTGGTGCTTGAACAAATTGGTCGCCATGTCGTTCCGCCCCAGCGGCAAGTGTCCGCAAGGCTCGTCGAGGTCTGTTTGAGGGGATATAGCGGACTAGATTTGCTCGCGTCGAGTTCTTCGCATTTTGCCCCGTAGCAGCTGAGGATTTTAGAACGTCCTCCGTGGCGTGCGGTTTTGCTTGTGCGCTGCTCAATTGCGAGGACACGAAGCAGGCCAGCCGCGTCGGCCTATCGTGCGCCGGGACGTACTCCGATCTCGCTAATGAGCAGAATTATGGCCAAAAACTGTCCCCACAGGTGGCATCGTATGAGATAGGATTGCTCACCCACGGAGCCAGGTTCGTCCGCTTCAGTAGCTAGTTGGCAAACTCTAAGACGCCCTGGGTGCACTGAGGACAGGACAATGAGCCATGACGTAAGAGCTTGGCTTGAGCATCTCGGACTCGGGCGATATGCCGAAACGTTCGCCGAGAGCGGCGTCGATTTTGATCTGCTGCCCGATCTCAGTAACAGCGATCTGAAAGATCTCGGGATTGCAAGACTAGGAGACCGCAAGCGTCTGCTCAGGGCGATCGCCGCGCTCATGCGGACCAAGCACTTAGCGGCAATTTCTGCTCCGAGCACATCCGAGGCGGAACGTCGTCAGCTGACGGTGATGTTCTGCGATCTCGTCGATTCTACCGCTCTCTCCAGCACTGTCGATCCCGAACGGCTGAGACAATTACTGCTTGCCTATCAAGCAGCTTGCGTTGCCGCCATTGACCGCTACGACGGCCATCTCGCGAAATACCTTGGAGACGGTCTGCTGGTCTATTTCGGTCTTCCGCGTGCGCATGAGGATGACGCCCAACGTGCGGTGAGTGCTGGGCTGGATATTGTCGAGGCGATCGTGTTGCTGAATCGAGACTTGTCCAAGAAATTCGGTATCGAGCTCAGTGTCCGCCTTGCCGTGCACACCGGGCTTGTGGTGGCAGGCGAGATGGGTGCGGGTGGCACACGCGAGGAAATGGCGATTGTCGGTGAAACACCGAATGTTGCTGCGCGGCTACAGTCGCTGGCCGCCCCCAATGCCTTAGTGATCAGCTCCAGCACACAGCGGCTGGTCGCTGGCTTTTTCACCTTCGAAGACATTGGTGTCCACCAGCTGAAAGGCGTCGCCCGTCCTGTGCAGGCGTGGCGAGTGACCGGCGAGCGTCTGACGGAGAGTCGTTTTGAGGCGCTGCATCCTGGCGGGCCATTCCCGCTGATCGGTCGCGAGGAAGAGGTCAATTTATTGCTGCGCCGCTGGGAGCAGGCGAAGCAAGGCGACGGCCAGGTCGTATTGCTCTGTGGGGAGCCTGGCATCGGCAAGTCGCGGATTGCCGAGGCACTCATCGAGCGAATAGCGGACCTGCCGCATGCACGGTTGCGGTGCCAATGCTCGGCATATTTCGCGACCAGCGCGCTATATCCCTTCGCGCGCCAGTTGATACAGGCGGCCGGGTTCCTGGCAACTGATCCGCCCGCGATCAAATTGAACAAGCTCGAGCAGATGTTGACCGAATCTGGACAGGCAGTGCCCGAGAACGCTTCGCTGTTTGCCGGTTTGCTGTCGATCCCTGTCGCTTCGCACTATCCGAGGCTGGAGCTGACGGCAGAGAGCCTTAAGCAGCGAACCGCGACAGCACTGGTCGATCGAATGCTTGGGTTGGCGACCCGGAAGCCGGTGCTGATCGTGGTGGAAGACGCGCATTGGATCGACGCTTCGAGCGCAGACTTAATAGTGGCCGCGATGGATCGTGTGCAGGATTCTCGGGTCCTGATCCTGATTACGTACCGACCCGACTACATACCGCCATGGAGCGGCCGCCCCCATCTAACCATGCTTACGCTCAATCGGCTAAGCCGAGCGCAGGCAGCTGACATGGTTGGTGCGTTTGCTGCAACCGAAGCACTGCCGGCGGAAATAATTCAACAGATCGTTGCAAAAGCGGATGGCGTGCCGCTTTTCATCGAGGAGCTGACCAAAGCGGTACTCGAGGCCGGCTTGGCCGACGACGAAACTACTTGCGGGCGTGCCGGGCGACTCCAGCTCTCGGTTCCGGTGACGCTGCAGGACGCCCTCGTTGCGCGTCTGGACCGGACAGCCGGGACGAAGGAAGTCGCGCAAGTGGCGGCGGTGCTGGGCCGCGAATTCAGCGAGGCCCTCCTGACGGCTGTCTTGCCACCGAACCGAGACGCACTGACCGCGGCCTTGGATGCGTTGGTTCACGCGGGACTACTGTTCCGCCGCGGCTTGCCTCCTCAACACAGATACGTCTTCAAGCACGCGCTGGTGCAGGACGCCGCCTATGGGACCCTGCTCTTGACCTCCAGACAGCAACTGCATGCGCGGACCGCCCACGTAATTGAGCAGCAATTCCCGGAGGTTGCAGAAGCGGAGCCCGAACTGCTGGCACACCACTACGCGGCCGCCGGCATATACGATCGCGCGATCGCCTATTGGCAGCGGTCCGGCACGCGTGCGCGCGAGCGCTCCAATTACGTCGAGGCTGAGCACGCCTTGATGGCGGCGGTCGCACTTGTGCCGCAACTGCCCGACCAGGCGCGGAAGCGCACTGAGCTTGACCTGCAGATGTCGCTCGGCGCGGTGTATCGCGCCCTCCGTGGCTCGGGCTCACTGCAGACTGAGATCAGCTATAGGCGTGCCCGCGCACTATGTGAGGAGGTTGGCGACGCCGATCGGCTGTTGGAAGTCATGTATGGTCAGTTTGTCGGTGCGTTCAATCGGCCGAAGCTTCATGATGCCGAGCTCTATGCGAGCGAGTTCATGGAGGTTGCGCAGATTGACCAGAATGCATCAGCGCTGAAGGTGGCAGAGTATTTGATTGGCAGCACAGCATTTTTGTTGGGTGATCTTGTTCGCGGTCGCCAACATTTGGAAGAGTCGCTGCGCGTCGATAACGTAGACCATGGGCGCGTCAATCGTTACTCGCACGGCCAGTATCCCACATGGCCACTGACATACTTGGCATGGACCATGTTCGTGCTTGGATTTCCGAATCAGGGGCACGCTTTAGCCGCAGAAGCCATTGCGGCTTCAAGGAAGGGCTCAGACTTCTACTATGCAATGGCACTTAGCAACGGTTGCTATCTGCATCATATGTGCGGAGATTGTGCGGCTGTGGAGGCGAACGTTGCTAGGCTGCTCGATCTTGCGGCGAAGAAAGGGGTCGTGTACCGCGCGCAGATGCGCCTGTTCGAAGGCTGGACGCGGGCATGTCGCGGCGCACCCGAAGGTGGGATAGAGCTGATGCGTGACGCGCTGGCTAAGCTCGTCGCGACGGAGCAGAAGGTCGAGCATCCCTATAAGAGATCAATCCTGGCCGAGATTTGTCTGCAAGCCGGTCGGTGGTCGGAAGCGGAGGAGCAGCTCGGCGAGGGACTACGCCTAGTGCGGGCCACGGACGAACGCTGGTATGAGGCGGAGTTACACCGGCTTGCCGCCGAACTTGCGCTTGCAGAAGGGGACAAGGTGAATGCCGAGGTAAAATTCCGGCGAGCGCTCACGCTTGCGACGGCGCAGTCGGCGCGGATGTGGGAGCTACGCGCGGCGAAGGGACTTGCCCGGCTATGGCGCGAAGCTGGCAAGATCGACGAGGCGCGTGCCCTACTGGCGCCGGTGCTCGGCGGCTTCACCGAAGGTTTCGACACGCGCGATCTCATCGAGGGCAGAGCACTCCTCGATGAGCTGGCCTGATGCAGGGGAGCCAGTTTGGGCGACCGGCGCCAGCTTCTCATGGTCTAGGTCCGTAGTTGGCCCAAATGCGAAGTGCACGATCTCCGCTAGTTAGGTCGCTATCGGGGTAAAAGCGAACGTCGCACACATTCCGCGGGCGATCTTACTGTGCTAGAAATCCGAATGCGACAACCAGTGCCACCATGCTCGCGAAAATCAGCAGTGCCGGGAGGGATTTTCGGGTCATTGGCCTCGTCGAATGGCGCGCAGCCGATTGACCGGGTTGAGGTCCAGGCGGTCTCTGGGACCGCACGAGTTTGCCCTCTGTTGTAGGCGTCCGAGCCTTTGGTCCCGGCGCGGCGCCTACGCCTCCCATCTCGCTGTAATAAACGCTGTAGACCTCGCGAACGGCTAGAGCCGTGGACTCGGCCTCGCTCATTGTCCCGAGCCGAGTTTGATAATTTGTCAGAAACCTTTGGGCGCTGGACGGCAGGTCATCGAAACCACCCAGCTTGGCCATCATGAGCCAGGTGGCAAAATCCGCCTCAGCCTTCGTGCGCGCTCTCTTGGCGATACTGGCGTTGGAGCTAGAGGACATGGTGGTCCGATTGGTTTGAACCCCGCCGCGAAGCTGTCCATCGACACCATCCGCCCGGCGGGGGCAGGCAATTGGCAATCCAGCCACAGTACCGGGAGAGTTCAAACGCGAACCTTACCAACTAGTCGGCTCCTGGCCAGGTTGAATGGGCGGTAGCTATCATAACTCGTGGTCCGCGGATATCCACTCCTCCAAAACGGGAACGGCGAAGGCATTGCTTACTCTGCAATGTTTCGGCAGGCGGCCTAAGATTCGCGTGAGTAGCCACGGTGAGAAGCTACAGATTTTGCGGCCGCGACCACCGCGTTCAAAGAGCAGGGCACTTCGCAATGCGTCAAATGGCAACGATTGGCTGAACGCCTTCGATGTCCGGCCATCGTAAGCTCTCCGCTAGGACCGGTCTGCCATCCGCTTCGTCGACCTTGAACGGATAGATCGCGTCGTCAGTCTGATCAGCACCAAGGCCGACGAGCGCTACAATGGCGTGCTTCGGATGGAAGTTTCCATATCGTTCATGGCGCTCCCCTCTAGGAACACCATATCGTCCGTTTTAGGACATTCGCAAAACGCACGCCTCCCGGGACCGCGCTCATAAGGACCTTCGACGGCGTTCACCGTTTGGCAGGTTCTCAAGCAAAAGTCGCGGAGCGTTGCCCATTTGCAACCCGCGCAGCCGTTCGGAGCTGTAAGCTGATCGATCAGAATGACTGAAACATATTTCGTATTTACTTTGACAATCTCAGCGGGGGCAAAAAGTGTTTGATGTCTATCGCAATGGGAAGCGCGATTTGCTCGTTCTAAGCACAGGGTCCGCGATACCCGGGGCTTACTCTGCAAGCAAGTGGCGCAAGAGCAGAAAAAGAATTTTCAAAGTAAGCGACGAGATTAGGTCAACCGTTCAGCGACAGGGGTATTACGTTCGTCGCTTGCACGTCACGAAGAACGGTTCGATTTAGTCCGAACGCTTCGGGCCGAATCTGCTGATTTATTGAGTTGTACTGGGTCCGCTACGAACGCGAACGGTCAGCCCTGGGCCGCTTTGGGTCAATTGCGTCCTCCCGCGGCTTTGACTTCCGGTCGGCCGCGCCCAGCGGACACTCTTAGCGTGCAGGGGAGGGTCTCAGATGGGCCATTCGGCGACTTCGAGCCGCTCGATGGCTTCTGCTCTTAAAGCCGGTGCTTTAGCCTGATGTGCTTAGTTGTTGTTGGAGCGGATCTTCCACTGATAAGCGTTGGTCGCAAAGCTTATCAGTTACTGTTGCGTCCTTCTAAGGATCAAGATCTCCGCACTGGTGGAGATCAACACTCCGTTGCGTCTTGGTCTAACTGGCTCGCGATCATTCGCAAGCGTCGCGCAATTGTGGCAGCTATTGCACTTCCTTCGGTTTCGACAGATCGATGATAGGACATCGTTACCAGCGCTGTGATGCCTCCTTGAATGCGAACGAAATAGTCCGTGTAATAATTGTGAAGTTCCGATTGGTAGTGATGCGCCCACTGCCAAAGCTTGCCGTCATAGCACTTCGTTCCTGACCGAACTTCGCTCGACACTGTAATTCCACCGCTCAAGTCCTTCCATTCTTTCGGCTGGGCAAGTTGGGACGCATAGACCTCGAGAGTATCCCGTTGTGGATCCACCACTTTGGCCGCGAGGAGCGCCATCATATCTACGGATTTGCGGTTTGCTTCCTGACACGCAAACGCAACGCCATCCTGCTCACAATCCCACGCAGCGGGCATCTCAAACTCGATATAGCTGTTGCGAAATATTTTGACGCCCGACTGCCCGGAAACTGATGAAGTCTGCAGCGTAGCCACCAGTATCATCGCTGTTGCGAAGAAAGGCCGAACGTTCATTTTCGCCTCCAGGTGTTGGCTAGTGGGCCGTCGTCTGGGAAGCCTTGGCGCACCCGGGTCAGCAGATCGAGCGCAGTAAAGATAACGACGTTTGGTCGGGTAATCTCGGAGCGGGCAAGTTCTATCGCTTGCGAGGACCGATCGGACGGAGGTAGGTCCGCCTCGGCATTGATCAGCAGCAAAGTCGGCTCGCTATCGATCGGCAAGGCGTCCAGGTTCGCCTTTGTCGCATGGATCAAGCTCAAGGTAAGCGAAGTAGGGGTAGCAATAGTCAACAAGCCGAAGCTGCTCCAATCCGAATGGTATATCAAGGTTCGTTGCCCAGCGATCAGCTCGCCGCGCGAAAAACCAGCTTCCTGCAGTAGCGCGACAGCCGCTTCCAGTAGTGCGTCGGAAAGAGCTGAAGACAATACACGCGTGCCGGATCGTCCCGCGTCAAGACGCGCGACAGCCCGCGCCGTCTCATCCAAGAGTCCAGCCCGCAATGTCTCGTTGCGGGAGATGGTGACGTTCTCGGCCGCAACGTCCGGTCGGTCATATTGTGGCAACCAATCTGGATCCTTGCTTTCCAAGAAGCGCCTTGCGCGCATTCCCTCTAGATATCGATCGGAGAGGCGGTGATCGCTCCGATCGAGGGCGCTCTCCAGGAGAAATTCACGCAATGCGATCGCCTCGTTCGCAGGCAACTCGACAGTCAGCAGATCATAGACCCCGGAAAACTTGTCATCATCGGCGTGCGTCACACGCAACGTCGGGTCCACGACGAAGGCCTTGTAAGTGTAAAAGTCGCGGATCTTGTCGTGGCGAAAGATGTATCCGTCAGACTTGAACGACGAATCGTTAGAGACGTATCGTTGAATCTGCTTCTCTTCCAACAGTATCTCGGCGATTCGTGGAAAGCGGACTTCATCAACCTCGGTTCTTGCGTCTCGGCGTGCCTCGTAGACGCTACGTGAGAACGCATTTAACGGAAACCGTTCGCCGTTCGTACGATCCTGATACCTTTCTTCGACCAGCCGGTGGCGCTGCTTCTGCAGCCCCCATATGTCCGGCCGTTGGCCGAGAGCCAGCAGCTCAGCGACGGTTTGGAGGTCCATCGGATTTGAGAGCCGGTCGATAAGTGCTCGGGCACGCTCGACGCCTGTACCGTCTTCCGGTGTCGCCGCCTGAGCATCCGCTTCGGCAAGCCGTTCGGCAACGAACGCCTTGGCTTGCGCTACGAACGAATCCCCGCGTATCTTTGCGCCTTCAGGCAAGTTCGACCCGCGGGTAAGCAGAAACTCAACAACCTGTGTCCGCGTTAAGGGCAACAGAAAGAAGAGTGCGGCGTCTCCAGGATAACGCTCAAGTGGCTGCGTCGTGAGGAAAATATTGGCACCGGGGCGTGCGGTGACATAGTCCGTAATTGCCGAGCGAGCTTCAGCGTCGACCTCGTTCAGCCCGTCGATGTAGACGTCGAGCTTGCCAGATGCGACGAGCGAGTCCAAAAAACCCTCATCGGTTATAGCGCCGCTTAACCGGCCTAGCATGGCCTTTCGCAGATCACCTCGCAGCGATGACGCCGTTGCAAAAATGGCCGGTTCGCGAATGCCCCCGGCCCAAAGGATGTGATGTCGCAAGAACATCGTCTTGCCACGCCCGGAAGGGCCAACAAGCACTACCCTTCCTTTCCAGGCTCTCAGAGCCACAACAACGGAGGCAGAGGGCGATGACTCCTGCGATACCGTCTGGCGATCTAGTTCGCGGATCTGCGCTGCGATCCCGCCTCTTTGGATGGGGGTGGCGCCAGACCCCACGAAATAGGCCTTTTCGTCATAGTCGCTGACGTCTTGTTGGCCGAGCACACCAAGCATCGTGCTGCGGTACGGCCGAAAGAACAGCCGTCGCAAATATGGCGCTGCGAAGATGAACGTGTTGACTTGTCCGAAAAGACCGAGCTGTCGTCCAAACGGGTGGAACAACAGGAACGCGCGTATATTGGCGGAACGTGACATTAAGACGAGAGCCACGAGGGCGGCCAGCCAGACGACGAGTGCTGAAGCTATGCCGGGGATGCGGGTTATTGCCCAGCGCGTCCAATAATGTCTAGAGAACTGGGCCGACAAACCGAGGGGCTCCGCCCGGGCTGCCCAGGCGGAAATTGCGTCTACGCCCGCGAAACTGAACAGCGGTACGGCGTCCAAGAGGTTGGCCGCGGATGAAACGAGCGATTTCCGCAAGTTGGCCACGGTGTTTGGAAATGCACTCGCGTCGAGGTCCGAACTTCGTGACCAGAGCGCATCGAGATATACGAAATGTGCGTAACGGTCGTCCCGGCTCTCCGATTGTCTGCCGACCAGCAAGTCGCGCAGATGCTTGCTAGCTGGCGTATTCGGGTCGAGCAGAAGGACGCAGGCGGCGGTATTCGCAGGATCGGGACGAGTTTTTTCCGTACCTCCGAACAGCGCAAGTCCCACCGGAATTCCGGGCGATCGCGGAAGCGAAACAGCGTATGCACACGCGGAGCCGACAAGGCCAAGGCCCAACTCGATTCGTTTTGTCAGAGCGTGCGAGGTTTGCTTTGCAATCTCATCTCCAGAGAGACGGCTTAAGACCGCGCTCGCATTGGTGAAGTGCTCAAAGTCAGTGAGAAATGGCAGCAACAGCTGCGCGCGGTCAGATATGGCCTTTCGGGCCGCGATAGGATCGACAAAGGCAAGCTCTGTCAGGGTTTCGAGTGCATATGTGCCGGCCTCACTTGTCACGTTCGGCCGCAACAGTTGCTCATCAACAAACGACAGTGCCGCCGACGCGCGGTTATTGCGGATCAAAGCAAGGACAAGCAAACGGCGTAGGTCGATGTCTGCAGAGGTGTCTCTTGCAAGGGGTTCAAGTGCGTCGGCTTGAGCGGCGGTGAGTTGAACGGTCGCGACCGTGTTTGCTGAGTCAAGACGCGAATCTCGGTCATTCGGCGATCGCGATGCTAAAGTTGCAATCAAAGCTTCCGTCTCTTTGGCGGATGCTGACCTGAGCAGGGGCGGACGGGACGCCTGCCGGACGCGAGCGGAAGCTTGCTTGATTTGATCCAAGTCGCTCGCCGGAACGGACTGGTCCAGCCGAGCTGAAGTCACGAGTAAAGCCGCAATCTCGGGGACCCCCAGCGCGGCATTGCGAAGTGCCTCGAATTCAGAGCTCGCGGCCCGGGCTTCGTCTGGCGAAAGATTCTTGTCGCGAAGCCTCGAAAGCAAGCCGTCCGCGCGATGTGCAAGAGGTTTGCCATCTTCTCGGACGACGCGCTTGAAGGTCTCCGTGTGCAATGGGTTGGGATTTGACAAGGTTCCCAGCCACCCCAGAAAACTCCATCCTTGTGCGCGAACTAGGGGGTTTTCGTCGTCGAGGACCGCCATAAGAGATCGGCCGAAAGGTGTGGTCCCGGGCTCGGCACAAAATGCTGGGGCAGTCCCGCCTATGAACCAAACGAAAAGCGGGGCTGCAATCAAGGCACTGAGCCAAGCCTCGTAACGGATAGAGCTCATCTTGGTTTGACCCCCGCCGAGCATATCCTCTGATGCCACCCTGCAGGCCAAGGTACCACGGATCGTCAACCCAAACGAGAGTGGTTAGGCCGCCAGAGGAAGCCGTGCTGGCGCATACCGGTGCTGGTAGCCCTTTCATGGCGGTGTCCCAGGCGGCTCCGTCGTTTGCCGAAGAAAACCGGTTTTATGCTGACCCGGGAGCGACACTATGTGTCTCCGGACGGGGCGAAATTGTTGATGGTCTTCCCTCCATTCTCGTAGAATTGCCGAGGTCGCCCTTAAATGCTGCCCGGTCATTGTCCGGTGCTGCTCCGAAGCCGAATCTTGCTTGAGGCTGCTCGCACAACTGACCAACCGAGCCTCTATTATCGTACAAACGGAGTCAGCTTGCTGAACGACAAGCAACCATACGAAACGGAGTCAGTTAGCCGACTGATAAGGAAATTACACAAACCTTATCAGTTTGCCGAAAAGTCTATGGGGCGATCCTGGCACCCGAGTGGTGGCTGGCACCTGAACCAGCCACGAAAATTATTGAGCAGCACCAGCTTCTAGCCCTTTGGCGAATCTCGGCGATGCGGCCCGAATTTCTGCCTCAAGCGTGGCTTCGCGGGATAAAACTAAGGAAGCGCGCGTAAGGGAAGCGAGCTCGAAGCTAAAACCTGAAAAGTAACGACGCACATCGCACTTCAACCATTGGCAGCGCCTTTGGTGAAGATGCCGAGCAGGGCTTTCACCGGCGCATCAAAGCGCGAATATTCCGCTTCCGTCGTTTCTTGGAACGAGCCATCCTTGTTCCATTTGGTTGTCGTCTTCTCCTTGATGGGCTTGTCGGGTCCCATCATCTAAATCGCGTACAGGGCGATCAGCGTGATCGCGCCGATCTCCAGCATAGGCATCTCGCGGTCCGCGCCGTCGATCGCGCCCTCAACCGCATCCTTATATTCTGGGTCGCTGGCCGCAAAGGAGATCCACATCATCGCGATGTCCCGCACGAGCTCTGGCTTCGCCTCGAGCTCCTTGAGGGCCTGGTCCACCTTCTCAGGATCGCTTGCTGCTCGCTTCAAAACCGCCTTCATTTCATCCGGCGAGCGATCGTCGGACGCCTCGAACACCGACGTCTTGAGGATCTGTAGGATCGTTTCCGGCGTCGCACCCTTGGCGTTCAACTGGTCTGCAATAGTCATATCCATGCTCCTTCAATCGTAAATGCGTGGGCTTGCCATTCCGGAACGCCACGCTTTATTGCGGCTTCCGCCGCAGCCAAGACCGCCTTTGCGAGCGGTTCGCCATCGACGAAACGGGCGATGACATCGTCCAGGACCGGCAGCGCGAGTTCGGCGTCGATCTTCCAGCGCGGAGCCAGCACCGATTTCGTCCCGGCTCGTGCCAACATCGATGCAAAACTGGTACGCTCGTCCAGCCCGGCGACCGACACAAACCCGCCTGAGCACGCGCCGAGAAACAGCGTACGCGGGGCGACCGTCTGTTCACCCAACTGCTTGCGCCCGAAGCGATGTCCTTGAGCTGTCTCGAGCATGACACCGAAGCTGTAGCCCGGGGGCGGGCGGCCGTCGTGATCTATGAGCAGGACGACTTCATGGTCCTCCTTTGTAACTTGCCCATGACAGAGGACTTTTAGGGCATCGCTGGTATCGAGCAGGCGACGGAAAGCAGCTGCGTCTGCCGAACCGGGTTCCGCGTGGTCGCAGTCAAGTCCCTTGCGCTTTGCGATATCGCGCATCGCCATGTCGGAAGCCAGCAGAGCCGCGCGAACCGCAACAGTCTCGTTTGAACGTGGCGCATGCAAAACGCCAAGCCGCGGCCGCGACGGTGCGTCGCCATTCGCCTTCACCGCAGCCTCAATGGCCAGCCAGTCTGATGAATAGGAAACAGTCCATTCCGGCGCGAGCGCGATATGGAATGGAAAGCCAGACAGGGTCGCGTCGTCGATAACGACGACGTGGCCCCCTTCAGGCAGATAGGTCGCGGCGATGATGCGAAGGCCCTGTTTGATCAACTCCCAATCAAGCGCGTCATAGGGCTGACCCTTGCGCCCGCTTCGCCAATTCTCGAGCCGCGTGCCAATTTTCTCCGCCGTGCCGATAAGATCGAGTTCCTCCGACTTGCTGATATATTGAGCCTGTCCGTCACCACCGGCGACGAAAGTGACGAGGCCGAGCAAGCCGTCCGGAACCTCGCACCATTCCAGCACGATGAAGGGCGTGTCGTCACTCCGCATTGTTGCTGCAATCTGCAGACCGCAACTGAAACCGGGACCGTCTCCGCTCGCGCTCTCAATCGCTCTGGAATGGGCATTTCGTCGAAGCTCGGCGACGAGCTGGATGGCTCCCGGGCCAAGCTCCTTTTCGTAGACTGCCATGGCCAAACGTTCGAACGGACCGTCCAGTGGCGAGAGCACGTCCATCGACTCGGCGTTGAGCGATATGCCGGTCGCTCGCTGCGCGATCGCACCCGGGATCATCAAGATCCTCTCGCGAAACGTCTCCGGATTCTCACGAAGCCTATAGATTGCGAGCTCGATGGCGGTGCGCGGATCGGGCAGCCGGCCGGCCTTGAGACTGATCGCGGCGTCACGATACCAGAGCTCTTCGGCCTCCGGCAGCGCGAAAGCTTCCGCGACCTCGGCCGCGCCGTGACTGGCGCCCTGCGCCTGAACATGGTTTCCAACGGCCTCGAACTTGTCGATGATACCCATCAGGCGCGGTAGCAGTGCAAGCGCCACAGGCCGATATTTCTCAAAACCGTCAGGACGATCGACCAGCGTCTTGAGAATGTTGGTGTAGCTGACAAGCGCTTGGTCCGGCATCGTTTCCGGGGAAGGGGCCTTGGCCAGCAGCGTCTCGGCGCGCTCGCGCTGGCCGAGCTGCATCCGTATGGCGACCTCCGTCAGCAGAAGCGACAGGCGGACATCCGCCAGATCAGGGCCGCCCGCGGTCTTTCGCGCCTCGGCAAGTACGTCAGCGGCTTCAGCCGGCCGGCCCGTCTGAACAAAGATCGATGACAGAGAATGAAGCGGCGACCACCGCTGGCTCTCGGAGGTGAGGCTGATGGCCTGCAGCAGACATTGCTCCGCTTTGGCAAATTGGCCATTCTCTCGCAGCAGGATGCCATAGTTCATCCAGGCCGTGGCCTTGTGTCCCTGCGGCGCGTCCGAATCCGCCTCCGTAATTCTCAAAGTAGCCTCAGCCACCTTGAGTGCGGCAGCGGTATTGCCTGCAAGACGTAGCGCGTTACTACGCTCCGTCCAGAGCCGGCGTTGCGCAACATTGCTAAGTCTAGCCTCCCATGGCGCTGGCTCTGCGCCCATTCGCGCAAGCACGGGTTTTGGCGCGCCCAGCAACTTCATTCGCTCGCCAAACCAGGTCAGAAGCGCCGCCTGTTCTTCTGGATTGGCTTTCGTTGCAGGTTCCAGCAGGTCGAAAAACCGCGCGACGGTCTCTGGATCCGAGTACCAAGGAGGCCGCAACAGCCTCAATGTCTCGCCTAGATTGCTCAGGCTTCCATCCTTGTAGCCCGTCACAATGCGTGCCGCGAACCATTCTGGCGTTCGCTTGTCGACGGGATCAGGATCAGGATCGGGGGCAGGTTCGGGTTCGGGCACGGCTGTCTCGGTCGGCTTTCTCCGCTGTCCCGCACTATGGATCACGGCTTCCAGGAGCCCCGGGTATCCGAGATCGTCGGCGGCCTCCTCGAGATATTGCAATTCCTTTTTCTTCTGCGCTGGATCTGGCAGCTTGAGGATCGAATTGGCCGACGCGGCGACGGCGTTCCACGCATGCTCGTATGGAATCGTGGTGGCGAGCCGCCGCGCGCCCAAAAGGAAACGATCTTCCTCGCCAAGCTCGCCTTCGCGACAGGTGCGACGGACCATAAGGTAGGCAGCAGCCCATTCGTCAGCATGCGGATTATCCTTCCCCAGCATGCCATAGACAGTGGCTTCAATGGCGCAATAATGAAACCTTATCCGGAAGTCTAAATCCTTCTCGTCGATGACACGCCGACTGGCGGCGAGCCTATCAATTGCTCGATCGCGAAGCAGCGCGATGACGCCGCAGCTGTCGATCAAGCGAATGAGCACTTCTTCGAGGCTGACTTGCCGCGTTATTGTCGGCAAGCCTAGCGACCAACTCGTCAGAAGACGCAGGGTCAGGTTTTCAATTTGCTTGACGGTCGCTTCAACGCTTGCTTTCTCGCCGTCTGGCGTCGCGGCATGGACGCCAAAATGCGGGACAATGTCCAATGCGCCGACAACAAAGGCCGTCAAAATCTCGCCTTGGAGACTTCGCCAATTGGCCAGATCCTGCGGGACCTTGTTGCCGGTGAAGTCGCCATAGGGGAACGTTCGCGCCGTCGCCTTCACCTTTGCGGCGAACACATCTTTGAACTGGTCAAGAGTTCTGACTTGCTCGGCGACCAGGGGAGACTTGGTCGCAGCCACGAGCGGCGCCAACGTGGTGCGGACGACCGGCTCTGCGTCGAAGCCTCGATCGACCAACAACAGCTTGGCCTCGACTGTGAAGACCCCGGCGAGGCTGGGATGGATTGATGACTGCGCCCCGCAATGGGGACAGTCGAATGCATCGAACTTGTCGGTAAAAAGATCGACAATGTCGGAGATACTGAATGCGAGAACCGGGCGCCATTGCAGGTCGGCTGGCGCAGCTCGTCCGCAATCTCTTGATTGACAGCAAACAGCCATGGAACCACTCAAATGACACGAAGGAATAGGTCGTATTGAATGAATAAATCTCAGGTAGTATACCCTTCGCGCGCTCCCGGGGAAGCCCGGCAAAATCGGCCTCGATCCGGCGAAAAAAAAATCGATGAGCTGGGCGCGACCAGTCGCGTTTTTGAGATCGGCGGCCGCCGCAGAGCGATGCTCTTGATAGGTAATTTGTCTAAAAATAAGCGCGGGCTCGGGACTTCCTCCAGCCGGTCCGAAGGTTACGGCAGAAGCTACCGATAAGCTTCAGCTGAAAAAGTGACTGGGAACGATTGTGCGATTTTCCGCTATTGGCGACTAATTTGGGGCGGCGCGGGCTCCATGATCCCGAGCACCGCAGACTAGGGCCTCTCCTTCATTCTCTGCGGATTAGCCCGGTGACGCCGACAACAAACAAGGTCGTGAAAAACCATCCGACCAATATGTGAATTGGAAGGTAGTACCGGGCGAATTTTCCCGGGTTCGTCTTGCTGTTTGGCGTCCAATAATCTTTCTGTTGCAAATTGACAATCGGCAGGAGGACGTCGGCGGAATAGAGTATCTTGTCAAACGGCGGATAGGTTTTCTGACTGTCTTGAAATGCTGTAGAATCCTTCGACCTTATGAGGTCGTCGGCCGTCAAATCGAACATCCACGCACCAAACCCGACGAAAACAGCAATCCATAACGCCGCGAGCCAGGGCCGGTAGCCGTGTCCGCATGCGACTTCCATCAGAATATTGCCAAGCCAAGAGGGAGAGCCCAATCCCAAAAATTTGCGCGCCTCGCGATGTCGATGGATCGCAATCATTCTTGCGTCTCTGTCGTAGCCGGCGCGCCGCAACACCGCTACCAAGGTCATGAAGGGCTGCGGATTGAACTCGTCTTCGGCCTTTGTCTCAGCATTGCGGAATCGGAATAGCCATCTTAGGCGTCGTTGCCACGTTGGTGCTTTCGGCTCTGAGCACCTCAGCCACGCAAGGCGCTTGCGCCACTTGGTCGGGGCGTTGCCGCTCAGCAGGCTGTATTCAAAGCCGTTCAGCGACAAGGCTCCGGGTCGGCCAGGCCAGTCAGTACCCCCGTCGTTAAAGGCGAGCACTTTAGCGTTGGAGAGTGAAAACTTGCCTTCACCACACTGGAAGTTTTCAAGAACAAAGGCGCCAGACACAGCCAGCCGGTTGAATGAAAGGGCTTGGTTTCCACTTTGTAGTGCTTCATTGATGTGGACGCTGCCAGCAACGGCTGTTGCCGTCATGATAACTCCGCCGTTGACCTGTGCGCAGCGCACGTCTGACGATGCTCCGGTGGAGCGATCTGGCCGGATGAATAGGTCGCCGCCGATCTTCGAGCGCTCCAAGTCAAGGGCAATCGCGGTGGGGTTGTCGATTGTGCTGCCGGAAAGGTTCACGCTGCGGCGAATTTGCGCATCTTTCAGCAGAACCGGTCCTGTCACCTGCGAGCGTACCAAGAGCAAGAAGTCGCCGACCTGCACACCGTCCGCGGCAATGGCCGCTGGCGCGGCCGATGGAAAATTGGCGCCCTTGACCGACGCATCACGGATCTGGAGCGCGCCACCGACCGACGCATTCCACAAGACAATTGTGCCCGTGATCGCGTTACGCGTTCCTTCAGATGGAATCATGAAAAAGTCACCACCAACTTTTGCGCGTTCCAGGTTGAGCGCTGGCAGATTAACTGTCGTGAGCACTGCACCACTTAGGTTAAGATTTGCGCCGATAGTGGCGTTTCGCAGCATCAGCGTGCCTTCCACCCTCGCTCGTTCGAAAGACAACGCGCCTGCTACCCTCAGGCCGTCGGCAGCGATAGCAACTGGCCCGGGCATAGGGAAGTTGGCGCCCTTGACCGACGCATCACGGATCTGGAGCGCGCCACCAATCGACGCATTCCACAGAACGATTGTGCCCGTGATCGCGTTACGCGTCCCCTCTGAGGGGGTCATAAACAAGTCGCCCCCAATTTTTGCTCGCGCTAAGTTAATCGCCGGCCCGTTAGAGTTCGATAGCGATGCACCACCCAAATTGAAATTAGCGCCTATAATCACATTTCGCAGAAGCGATGCGCCTTCAATGGTCGTGCGTTCGAAAGATACAAAGCCCCCAACCTGCATGCCGTCAGCGACAATCGCTGCGGGCTCGGCTGCGGGAAAATTGGCGGCGTTGATCGATGCTTCACGTATTTGGAATGCGCCGCCGATCGATGCGTTCCATAAGACGATCGAGCCCTGCACCGTGTTACGTGTTTGGTCGGTTGGGAGCATTAAAAGATCGCCACCAATCTTTACTCGTTCCAAATTGATAACAGGTCCATTCGAGTTCGAAAGGCTCGAGCCGCTCAGGTTGAGGTTGGCGCCGATCATCGCACTTCGCAGTAGCAGCGTGCCATCGACCGTCGCGCGGTCGAAGGATAGGAAGCCCTCGATTTGTGCGCCTTCAGCCGTGCAGGCCAACCCCATCTTTGCCTCGAACTTGGCGCGCGCGAATGTGCAAAAACCCCCAATCTTCGCAGCGTTCAGACGAAGCGCCGGGCCATCATCGTTGCGGAATATACCCTCGATGCCGTCGATGGCCGACGCGATTTGCGCCCCTTCGAGTGAAATTTGTGCGTTGCTTGTAAAACCATCACGTAGATAAATCGAACCACCGACGTTTACGCGGTCGGCGAGGATGCGGCTGTTGGCGCTCAATTTTGATCGGCGTAGGTCAATATCGCGACTGACGGATGCGCTGCTAAGGTCCAACGGCCCGTCGAGCTGACACTCGCGCATAAGAAGACTTCCGTCGAACTCTGCATAACGAGCATTTATCCCGACAACGTTGCATTCCCGGAATGAAGTCGACGACATCCTTGCATCGGTGCAATCAAGGGCATGAGAGAAGACGCATTTCACGAAGGAAATGGGTCTGGTGACGCTCGCAGCGCGTAGGTCGACCCTGCCAGAAATGCGCGCGCCAAGTATCTCTAGAGGTTGATTGGCGAGATCGGCACCCTCAAGGAGGATATCGCGGAGCAGGCGAGCATCGACGGTACGCTGCGAATCCCATTCCGAGCTCTTTTCGATGGTGTCGGCATTGATGTCAGGAGAGAAATTGCAAGCCGTTCGGTGCTTAAGTGCCTCCAGAAGCTTCTGTTTGACCCTTTCTTGCGAGTCTTGCTCGTCGGAGGATGACATCTTGAGCTCCTCAGCAAACCAGGGGGGCGTACCATCAAGAGTTGTGTCAAAAGTACATCTGAGTCTTGAGTTGTCAACGCCAACTAAGCGGTAAAACGCCAAGTGAGCGAATTGATAGCGATCCGGCCAATGTTGGAAGAGCACGCAACGCGCGCCGTCCGCTGATTGAACCTGGAGAGGCCGCGTTGTCTCAGGTACCGCTTCTGCGAGCTTACGACGCGCACCAACTCCGTCCCGTGGTGCGAGAGCGAGTCTTAGACTGACAGGGTTTCATTCGAGACGGAGATAGTTGGCGAAATAATAAGGGAATTGCCGAAATGGAGTCAGTCCGGGACTGATAAGGAAAACAGCGAGACGGAGTCAGTTGGCAAACTGATAAGGAAATAGCTGAAAGCTTATCAGTCTGTGCGAAAAGACTCGCTGCCAGACAGGATTGAACTGAGTCAACAACCCCGATGGACGCTGATTTTATTGAGCTTTTCGGTCCGGCGAATAGTTTTTGTGTGGCACTCTTGAGGGGCGCGGCGCGACCATGATTACCACATTCGGCGTGAGTTAGCCACGTCGGCGATGCCTTTGTTAATCCTCCTTTGGCCGACCGACGAGCCGTTCCTAGGCGCGTGGGAAAACCAGTCTTGTCCTATCAGAAGAGACGCTCGGGCGCTCTAGAGTGCGTTCCGGAGCAACCAGACGAGACAGTATGGCAAATCGTTTTCATCACCGGCAGCGGGGACGGTCTCGGCCTGGCAGCGGCCCAGCCGCTCCTTCGACAGGGACACGCGGTGCACGCTCGTTCGGACGACGCGCCACGGCGTCGGGTGCGGACAAGCGGCGGTCAAACGTCACGAAGGTGAAGTCCGGACTGCCCTCATAACCGGACCACCCGCAGACGCCTAAGTTGGTCGGCTTGGGGCCGACAGCCGACTTGAATATGAAACGCGGGGGTCGCCCCCGACGCATCGCAGATCTAATTTCTTCAGCCTTGCCTCACGTTTTTCGCGCTCGCGGGCTGCGCTTCCCCTTCTAATTGACGGAGTCGTTCGATTTGCGCTCTGAAGTTCTCAGGTAGCTCTCGATCTTCTTCAAATGACTTTCGCAGTCTTTCGCCAATCTTTTTAGCGATTGCGCGGCTGTGCGACGAGTCAATGGCAATGGAGTTTCGCATAACGGCGTTCTCCGGTCCTTGGCAAAGCCAATGAACCCCGGCCAACATCGATGGGGCGCTTAGTTCTATCCGGCTCGCCAGATCAAACGGAGACCCCAAAACCAGCGAGCGACTGTCGGTGAAAACCGAAAGTCGCGGCGGGCCACTTCCGCTTTGGGTCATTCGCGTCGATTTGACCGGCCGCCAATCACTTCCGGTCTTCCCCGATCAACGGACATTGTCAGAGTCCTACGTCATGTCTCAAAAGGGCCGATTGTGTTGCAAAAGTCGTTTTACAGGAGATGTCAAAAATTCTAAGGGCCGCTGGCGCGTTCTTCGTATAATGATCCGAGGGACCTCATCGCCTTGCGTAAAATTCATGGGCGACTTCGGTAGCGCGACTGAGGCTATGCGAATCATCGACCTCTTTGCGCTTCGGCCATAAGCCGACGTGACGTGCGCCAATGCACGGCCTGCCGTGCAAGTCGCGTCCATTGCCATCATTCATACTGCCGCCTTGAGCGCATTTGGTACGGTGAAACGATTGGCGGTGAATGCCTTTAGCAGATCACGAGGTCGGCTTTTGTACCAAGGCTCTTGACCCGCAAATCGATGATCCTCCTCATACGCGACTGGAGCCCCTTCAAAGCGCGGCTGAGCCCAACCTGAGCGCCAGAAGTTGTTTGACCTTGACGTAGATCAACGGTGGCAGAACTGGAGCGTTCTCTTGATGCACTTCGATCTTAGCTTATCAGCCAAGGCGCTGCCGTCCATGTCCGCTAGGATCACAAGCCGACCTAGGAAGTGCCCACTATCACCGAAAACGAAAGAAGAAACCCCTTCACCCCGGAGAAGTCAGGACAACCGAGAGCAGCTATGAAGGCGACCGCGCAAATGCTGTTTGTACTTGGGATGTTTCTTGCTCCTGTCGAGGTGAACGCTTCCTCGTGCTCGTCCTATTACATTTCGGAAATCACTCTTGTATCGCCGGGTGACAACGAGGCGGGGCGCGTACAGACTTTTGTTGGATTTGGAGCGTCGAAGGAAGAAGCCGAAAAGAACGCCCTGGGGTCTTGCTCGCACATCCAGCTTGACCTCGAAACATGCCTAGCCTCAGACCGTGTGCTGGATCGTAACGCCCCTTCGGATGACGCTAAAACCTCGCTTCATAAGAAGTACTCGAAGGCGGTCAAGCGCATCACTGGCTGCGATTAGCGCGACCCTCAGCTTCGGGTTGGGTCAGAAGCGGAAGTCGCGCAATTGGGGTTAGTGGTCGGCAAGTCGCCAAGGGCCGTAATTTTCACGGCTTCCCTTGTTCTCCTGCAATGGCCGCGATCATCTGCATGACATCATCGACATTCTCTCGCACGCCTTGAACTTTCCCACTCGCAAAGCCGAGTTCAGCGTTTGCACCCGGAATTTGTGTGTCGAACCTAACGGAGGTTACTTGTGATACGTTAATGTGGATCAGCTCGCCGTTAAGTTCAGTCAATTTGATCCAAGACATTTCGCCACGGTGCGATGCTTTGACCAACTGCATGACCTCATCGACATTCTCCTTCACCCCCTGAGCTTTGCCACTCGCCAAACCGAGTTCAGTGTTGGCACCGGAAATGTGTGTGTCAGATCTGATGAAGGTTACTTGCGCCACGTTGATATGAACCGACTTCCCGTTGGGTTCGGTCAATTTGAGAGAGCCGAGCCGAAAAGTTCTTGGCTCCTGCGCGCGGGCCGAGCGCGACCACGCCGCAGCGCCGCCGATTAACCCGAGAAAATCCCGTCGTCGCATCTCACGCCTCGCGATTAGGATGCGATAGTGTAGCTGTCCAGACCCGCCGCTTGGAATAAAATATATTTGGAGATACCGACTTCATGTCCGCTTTGGGTCTTGGCTGTGTAAAAACGCCAAAACGCTTGATGGCGTAGAAGCCGCGTTTCGATCTCTCGCGTTTTTACACAGCCAGGGTCACAAGTGGCTGTCCGGCCGTACCCGACCTTGGTCCGCTGACGGCCAAGAAGCCGACAACACGGCGATTGAGACAGAGGTCAGCGATGGGCCATAACCGGACTCGTGCAGCGCAGTGTAAGAGCACGTCCTACTCGATAACCTTCGTCGGCGATGGCGAGGTAGCGAAGGCGGCACGTCGAGCCCAAACGCGCACGCAGAGATCAACTCACATCAACCTACGGCGCCTCAGCCATAGTGCTGTGCCCACCACGGTCAGGGTCGGGATCACAAGCCCCAACCCAATAAATGCTGTCTTACTTCCTTCCAATGCGGTTAGCCATCCAAAGTTCATTCCAAAAAACCCAGTTATAAAGGTAATAGGCAAGAAAATTATAGAGACAGCGGTGAGGCGGTTGATCTGCTCGGCCTGTCGCTGGGCGATCGCGGTCGCATAACCATTACAATATCAGCGCCCCAGTGCGTACGTTCCTGAAGCCGCTGTTCAAGATGTTCGACCTGCTCAGCATAATCGTTCAGCTCGGTCGCCGCGCGCTGGTCAATACCTTGCAGTGCCTCGATGCCGATAATACCCGTACGGACCGCGCTGCTGTAGCGATCAACGTCCAACCAGACGGCCTGAAGGCGCTGCAATTTTTCTGCAAGACTTGAAAACTCGATCGACTGGGGTTCGCGCTGAATTTGCGTCCGCAGCTCCCAGATTCGGCCGTCGATCTCGCTGATCGCACTATGAAGCGTGCTTAATAAGAATTGGAGCAGAATTGCCGCCGCAGCTAGAGGACTTTCTTCCAGTTTCGCTGCGCGCTCGGCGAAATGCTTGTGAATTTCGTCGAGCACTGAAGGATCGCCGTTCCATAGGGTCAAAATGCACTTTTTCGAACCCAAGATGTGGACCTCTATGAAGCTTCTCCCGGAGCGCTCGGCCAGCCATGACACTGCGAGCAGCCGTTGCGGACTGATCACCAAGCTTCCAACTTGTCCGAAGCGCTGCCCCCAAACGATATCTGCAGGATCGAATCCAAGTTCGCCAAGAAACTTCGCGCGGCCGACTTCGCTGCCTCCGACCATGTCTAACCAGAAGAATTTGCCGCCAGCGATTAACGCACGCAGATCAAACTCGGTCGCCACGCTTCGGACGCCATCCGAGGCGATAGCGGTAATGGTCGGGTTCGTCGCCGCCGGAACCGTCGTTTCAAGGTTCATCTTCGGCACCACACACTAAGAGTTTAGGCCCTGAGAAGGGCTGGTCATGGAGAGCATTTTGCATCCGGCGATCAGGTGGAATCTTTCGCAGCGCGGATTCGGGAGAGGGCCGGGGTTGAGGGAGACGCGTGCACAGGCGCACCACTCCCGCGCCGCATGAGCCCTCTATCCGGAGCACAGACTACCATATCGTCAAAAAGGGGTGTGTCGTGCATCGCAGCAAAAATAGGTCGCCCATGTCTCAGATGGGTCAAAGGCTGCCCTCGTTAGGCAGCGTTACCTTGGTCGGCTCACCTCTCGGAAGCGGACATCGCCGGGCTCTGGGTCGAGGTCAGCCACGGGCCGATATTGTTGCAAAAGTCTTTTTGAGGTGGCGAACGAAAATTCTTGGAGCCGCTGAAGCGTTTTACGCTTGGCGACGTGAGGGACCATATCGCTTTATCCAAATCGACCACGGGCCTTCGTAGTGGCGTTGAAAAGCGACGCAGGGGCAGAGAAGTCCAAAGATCAACTTTCGCGAGATTTTCCACGACCCTCGATTTTCGACTTTTGCAACACAATCGGCCAAAAGCAGGCGTCGGCGAACGAATGTCTGCAGCGGCAGGAGGTCGCGACGGGAGCCTCCAGACGCAAGGCAGTTATGGTTTCCCTTCGTATGTACCCCGACAAGTGGCCCATTGCACGAAGCGGCCTGGACGGGCTTCAGGGAATGATCACCCCAACGAAATGGGTTTCTAAGACCCACTTTTTCTCCGGCTCCATGTACAACTCTGCTGGGCTGGAGCACCTGGGCTCGGCGCACATGATCATCGTCATATTCGCCCCATCGCGCCGTGCATAGGTCAAGCAGCTTTTGCAGGCATAGACGTTCGGATGTCGATGCCGTTCAAGCTCTTCCCACACATGCTCCAACTCCGAGCACCTCTCGCTGAAATCATCTTTGGTCATAGCATCCTCCCCAATGCTCAAATGGCCTGAAACCGCTCCACGGCTACACAATTCGCTTGCCAGCTCGCCCCAAACGCACGCCGATCGACAGACTCGCCATGCGATTCGAGCAATTCGTGGCTCTGGCGGGATGGCTGCGCGTTACCGCAGCGGCTATCTCGTTTCCCGGCGGCGTGGAGCGCTTTCTCACGCAGAATACCTTGGCGACGGGGCAACGCCTTCATCTGGAATTGGCCCCAATAGTCCTACGCGCGACTGCGCGGTGAGCCGTATCAAACGACAGATCGTCTCTCTCTTGACAACCCTTGGCGCCAGACGTTCGCTAGGTCTTATTAAAGGTCGATTGACGCGTGCGCGATGAGTAACATGAGAAGTTCGCAGACAGAAGTTGTTGCGGCTGACAATACATGCGGAGCGCCCGTGGCGAAGCGCCTAGTTTTCCATATTGGCGGCTATGATCCAACCACGCCACCTGCCGGCGCGGAACGACGCTTTCTGCGCGAAATTGAAAGGTTCCAGCGCACCTGGACTGTGGAAGCGATCATTAACGATTTGTGCGACAGCGCCGATCAGACCAAGTGGAAAGTTACGACCACCGGCCCCAATTGGCAGGTCGAAACCAACTACCATTTGGTTCGATGGGACGATGTCATTGAAGGCTTTAGCCGTCGGAGCATCGGTTCACGAATTCCGCTCGGCCTCCTTGCCTTTCTGGATTTCGTTTTGGCCGGCACTCTTTGGCGTTACTTGCTGACCAACTGGCATTACGCACTTTTCTTTCTCTATCCATTCGTCATGTTCGGACTACTCATGGCGACCGCCGTCTTGATTGGCGTGCTTGCATTCAAAGTCACCGGATCAACTCCCGTTGCTGCTGGTGGCGGCCTCTTCGGGGTCGCAGCCGTCTTGGCGGGTCCGTGGCGCTGGCTGCACCTGGGCGACTTGTTCGACGACTGGATTTTTTCTCGCAAGTATATTCGATTCGGCCATTCGGAAATCGAGCAAAGGCTGGACAGGCTGGCCACCGAGCTCGTGGCTGCGGCGAGCAGTTCCGCCGCAGACGAAATTTTGGTCATTGGACACAGTCTTGGCGCCGTACTTGCGGTCGATCTCCTCGATCGCGCCTTGAAGCTGGACCCTGCGCTCGGTCGGACCAAAACTCCCGTCACATTCTTGAGCGTTGGATCATCCATCCTCAAGGTTGGCCTGCACCCGGAGGCAGTACGCTTTCGCGCGACGGTGGAACGTGTGGCAAATTCTCGCGCGATCTTCTGGGGCGACTATCAGGCCCTCGTCGACCCGTTGAATTTTTACAAAAGCCGGCCAATGGCCGAAATGGGCTTGTCGACGGATAACGAAGCGACCGTCAGGGTCGTGAGATTTAGCCGAATGCTCGACGACGACATCTATCGACGCATCCGTCTCAATTTCTTCCGCTTGCACAGCCAGTTCGTCAGTGGAAATGATAAGCGAACATCGTACGACTACTTCATGCTCATATGCGGACCTATTTCAGCCAAATCCCAGACGCTCGCCCCGGATGGCGCCATATCGATGATCGCTGACGACGGAGGACTGATTGCGAGCGCGCCGGTGTCGGAAAGCGAACTGCTGGGAAATCCGGGCGCGGCAACCTGATTCAAATGACGCCCACCACTTCAAAAGTCATCTTCGTTGCGTTGGCGATCGGCTGGTACCTCATACGCTATAAGTACGCGCGGCGTTCCCGCCGTGCGAGGGTTGTGCGGAGCGCTCGCGGCCCCCTGGAAACTACGCTCCTGCTCATATCTCTTTCGGGACTTGGACTTGTTCCGCTCGTCTACGTAGCGATAGGAATACCTCATTTCGCAGATCGGAGCTTTTATCCCTCGCTGGCTTGGCTGGGGTCTCTCATTGCGATTGCGGCTTTGGGCATGTTTCACCTGACTCACCGTGCACTCGGGCGGAACTGGTCGATAAGTCTCGACGTGCGAGAGAACCATGAACTCGTGACGGAAGGGGTTTACCGGAGAGTTCGACACCCGATGTATTCGGCATTTTGGCTGTGGGCTATCGCCCAGGCATTGCTGCTGCCCAACTGGGTTGCCGGTTTCGCGGGATTGATCGGGTTTGGCATCTTGTATTTTGGTCGCGTCGCCAAGGAAGAGCGAATGATGTTGGAAACTTTTCGCGACAGCTACCGCGTCTACATGGAGCGAACCGGTAGGATTTTCCCATCAATACGCTGAAAGAAAACGTGCCCCTTCTGCAACATTCGCCAAAAAAGAGATCGGGCGACTGCCCGCACGGGCGTCTATTTGTTGCGTGGGTTGAGCGTCCGGCTAGGTTCAGAATCGGTAAGGGGTAGTGGGCAACTCAGGGGAGACTTGATGCTGAAATTCGTAATTGCGGGTGCTGCGTCTTTGGCTTTGGTGGGAGCGGCAGTTGCCGCGGATCTGCCTCGTCCGCAGCCCGTCGTCCAGACCGCGCCGGTTGGTAAATATCCCATCGGCAAAACTCCAGTCGGCAAATACCCGATCGGCAAGGCTCCGGCGCCGGCTCCGTTAGTCACCAAGGGATAATCCCGCCGATTCGAGCGCCTTCGGCCGTCGGGGCCGGAGGCGTTCACCTCCGATAATGCGGACTAGTTATAGCTTGGGCTGTGTTGGGTCCAAGAGGGGTCGAACGTGGCAAAAGCGATCTGGGAATACCGCAATCTGCAATTTATTGTCGGAGTCGCAATTTTTCTGGCTTCCGTGGGAAGCGCTAGTGCACAGCAACTCGCGGCGCGCGCTAATCTTCAGCAGAAACCGGACACTGCCCCCAAGACTTCAATCAACTCCGCTACGAAAACGGCCGCGGCTGCGCCAAGCAGCCCGCCAGCCACGTCGGATGCAAAGCCGGCCCGGGTATCTTCAGTTAAAGGACCCTACTATGTTGATTTTCGTGCCCGCACTGCTGCATCCTACGGACACGCATTTGTCTGGTACGGCAAGACGAGCCAAAGGGCGGTCGAAGTTGCGGGCCTGCATCCAGCAGGTGACACGCTGCCGTACATGTTGGGACATCTCATGTTTGTGCCTTCTGAAACGGGCGCAAGCTACGGTGACCTTGATGAGCAATATTTAACGGCCAGCTATCGAGTCTACTTGAATGAGGCTGACGCCAAAAAGGTATTTGCTTACATCAAGCATCTTCAGGCGACCTCGCCGGTGTGGAACGCGGGAACAACCAACTGCACCAATTTCATCGGTCGCATAGCGAGTTTTATGGGCCTGAAGGCTCCATTCCATTTGTTGAAGCCTGAAGAATACATAAACCAACTCAGAGCGCTAAACGGTGGACGTCAAACGGTGCAACTGGTTGCCGACCGGTAGACCCCGGGGGTATTCATGCAGGCTCTGATAATCGACGTCGGACTGCGAGGTGCGCATTTCCCAACACCTGGATTCGCGGATCCAGCCCTCGATCAAGTGGTAACCGCCTGCATCGTTTCCTGAATGTCGATTTGGGCGGCAGCGTCGTGGACCGGCTTCACTTGTTGACAGTTCGGCACAAAAGCGGTGTTCGGGCAGGCGGATGATGCGTACGCCGTGAATCGGGTGCTCGATCTGCCGCAGCAGGCGTGGCTAAAGTGGTTAATCGACACTCCGCGATGTCGCTTATGGGTCAATGGCGACGGTTTGCCCGACCCCTGATGAGGTCCGGTCTTCTACTCACAGCCGGCATATTGATGAAGGGCCAGAAACGGAAGTCGCCTTCGGCTCGGTTCCTCAACGGAAGGCACGGTCTGCATGCTCTGGCACGAGGGAACGTTGACGCAGATCAAGTATTCGCGGGGTTAGTCAGGGACAGTCGTTTCCCTAACAGGGAAAGGAGATTGTTATGAGACAAACCGGCCTGAAACGAGCTTTGTTAGTTGCCGCCGTTGTCGCATGTGGGGTTTCCGGTTCAGTTGGGTGGTCAAAAAATGACGGCCTCTCACTGTCCGTTGATAGCGCCCAAGCACGCGTGGGGCGACCATTGACCCCCGTGAGTGTCGCTGGCGTTGCACGTCGAACCACACGGCGAGCGGTAGTGGGCGGAGCGGTAGTAGGGGGAGCGGTGGTTGCTAGGCCGCGCTGCGGGTATTACCCCTACGGACCATGCTACTAGCCTTAGCTGGCCAAGGCTCGCGCCTTCCATGCCCGTGAATAACAAAAGTCCCGTGACGGGAAGTCCCCACGGGGCTTTGCTGCGACCTGCAACCGCGACAGAGGAACAGCTTCCAAACGGTCACGCGAGACCCGAACGACTGCTGTCGGTCAAAAGGCGAAGAACTCAACGTCAGCAAGTCTAGTCCGCTAAGGATGCAGCGTGCCACGTCTCGATCAATTCTTCCCTTCATGCACGCGAGCTACTGCAGGCGCTGCACCAGGACGATGAGCGGAGATGATGACCTATCGACCCACTACGCTCTAGCCAGCTACTTAGCTGTCCCCGTCGTAACTCCTGTCCCCGGCGTAACTCCGCGCCGCACTTGGCGCGCTTCACGGCGACCCTCGCGGCGCACTTGGCGCGCGTCACGGCGATCCTCGCGGCGCTCGCGTCGCCCCTCACGTCGATCTTGACGCCTTTCCATGCCAGCGGTCTGCGCCTCCGCGTCAGGGACCATCAGCACGGTCGGGAACGCGGCTATTGCGGTCGCCAAGCCCAAAGAAGAAAGAAGCTTCCGTCGAGAGATCATGACTGCCTCCCTTGCTGGATTGCCCCAAGGTCAAAAGTTTATTCGCTCTGCCCGTCCTCGGCTTGATCTATGTCATTGGACGGTTGCACAAATGTGCAGCGATAGGTCAAAAGTGCTGCTCTAGTGGCGACGTCGTTGTGTTGCAAAGGAAGAGCGAGCCGCCGACGACATCCCAAGGAACTGCTTTGGGATTGCCGAATTGATGGGTCGGCCAAAAACGCAGGAGGTCGCCATGCGCCTTCACCTGCCCCACCACAACTACTCTGTCGACTGGGTCACGCTAACCGCCGGCAGCCTGCTGTTGGTGGGTTTCGCCGCCGCCATCGCGGTCATGCTGGTCCGTTAGGAACGGAGGCAGCCTCCGGAAAAAATCCGGAGGGGCGTGGCCAGGTCGGCGTCACTTTGATCCATGTCAAAGTGAGACGATAGGTCTTCTGTGCAGGTATCCTGCTCTGAGTACATGGGGAGGCGATAGGTGTCCCCTTTCGCAGCACTTTTTTGCGGGTGTCTGGCTGGGATGGTCAGCGACCGTAGCCTTAGGGGCGCAGCGCACCACCTCACAAATGATGGTGGGCAGAGATCAACTCTTCTCCTCGTCGTGCTGATGATGCTTGCCGGAGTTGGCGCTGCCTCGCCAGCAAAAGCTGATCCTGCCGCCGACAATTCTCAGTGGCACGCGTTCAGTGGAACGTGGACTGCGGTTGGCAAACGACAGGACATTGGTCTAGGTGGCGATCGCCGGGCCTCGGTTGCGGACTACAGCGGATCACTGATGCTGTATGGGACCTCACGTCCTGCGCTGGGCTTCCGCGCCGAGGCTGTCGTGCTCAACGACAGCGCTACGGGTCTGATAGGAAGGGCTGTCTGGACCGACGACACAGACAACCACGTCTATAGCGAGCTTCGCGGCGAAACAACCCCGGCAGGTAACAGCATCGTTGGGACGTTTGTCGGTGGCAGCGGTCGGTACAAAGGCGCGACGGGCACCTACGAGTTCTCCTGGCGCTTCCTCCTGGAGACCGAAGATGGGATCGTGCAGGGCCAGTCGATGGGGCTCAGCGGCAAAGTCCGATTTCCGCCAACACGGAGCGAGCCCGCCCCAGGCACGTCTAAGCCATGACACGCCCCCTCACGACGCTGAAACAGGCGTTGCCGTTCGTGCTGGCGGTCGGCATATGGCTGACACCCGTTCCCGCCGGATTGACCCCGCCTGCCTGGCACCTGTTTGCCGTGTTTGCATCGGCGATCGCGTCGGTGCTCATCGGCTCTTTTCCGCTGCTCCCATCCGCACTGCTCGCTGTTGCGGCGGTGGTCCTGACCGGCACCATCACTCCGGCGAAGGCTTTCGCAGGCTTTGCCAATGCCAGTGTGCTGCTAGTCGTGATTGCCTTCCTGGTCGCGATCGCTGTGGTGAAATCGGGCTTGGGGCGGCGCATCAGTCTGTTCATGGTCAGTCTGTTCGGTCGATCGTCTTTAGGGCTTGCCTACAGTATCGTCATAACGGACGCGCTCATTGCTCCGGGGTTCCCCAGCAACACGGCGCGAGGTGGAGTTCTGTTTCCGATTGTACTGTCGGTCGCCAGCGGGTCTGGTTCGCGGCCGGAGGACCCCGAGGGTCGTAAACTGGGCGGCTACCTCATGTTCTGCGGGATGGCGAGCCTATCGATTTCGTCGGCGCTTTGGATGACCGCCACTTCCGCCAACCCACTCGGGGTCCAGGTGGTCAGGGACTTCGGGGTGGCAATTGGCTTCGGCAAGTGGTTGGTCGTGGCCGCAGTGCCTACACTGACTGCGCTCTTCCTGCTTCCCTTGCTCGTAGCGCGCATTTTCCCGCCGGGGATCGGCCGAACACCGGAGGCACCTGTTGCGGCGCGTAAGGAACTGGCGGCGCTCGGTCCGCTCAAGCGCGATGAATGGATCACGGCTGCAATTTTTGCGTTCATGGTCCTCGGTTGGGTGTTTGCCGATGTGTTGCAGTTGAACGCGACCAGCGTCGCTTTCGCTGGCCTCGGAATGTTGATCATGTCAAATGTCCTAGGATTGAAAGACATCGCAGAACACGGAGAGGCCCTCGAAACGTTTCTGTGGCTTGCAGTACTGTTTGCCTTGAGCGGCCAGCTCAATGAACTCGGGTTCATGGGTTACGTCGGCCAGCGCCTGGCGTCCTACATAGTCGGCCTTTCATGGCACATGACCTACGTCGTACTGATCGTACTGTACGTGCTAATTCACTACATGTTTGTCAGCCAAACTTCACAGGTGCTGGCTTTGCTCGGCGTTTTCCTTGACGTCGGCGTCCGAGGAGGCGTGCCCGCACCGCTAATGGCGTTTGCTCTGCTATTTGCGAGCAGTTACTTCTCAGTCATTACGCCCCAGGGTGGCAGCCAGAACGTCATCTTTGTAAGTAGCGGCTACCTCACACAGCCGGAACTCTATCGGCTCGGCCTGCTCGTGACACTCTGCTTCCTTGCGGTGTTCCTGATAATCGGCACTCCATGGATCCTATTGGTCACCTGAACAGCTTACGCGGTAGCTGCTTGCAAAAAAATTTGTCGTTGTTGGGGGCCACATCTCGCAGGCATGGCCTCCCGGGCGCTAAAAAAGTGATCGTGTCCCCCGGCGTGGTGTAATTGGCGGCGGGTCACCGCGTTCGCCGGCAAGAGCCGGGCAGGTCAGCTGGCGATTGCCGGGGCGCTGACGGTTGGATCATCGCTCAACGGCGCGATGGTTTCCAGTGTCATGTAGCGGGCACGCTGGACGGCCCATTCATCGTTCTGCTCGAGCAGGATCGCGCCGATGAGGCGGATGATGGCATCTTCATTGGGGAAGATGCCGACCACCTCGGTGCGCCGCTTGATCTCGCCGTTGAGGCGCTCAATCGGGTTGGTCGAGTGCAGCTTGGTTCGATGCTGGGGCGGGAAGGCCATATAGGCGAGCACATCGGTCTCCGCTTCGTCGAGGAAGCCAGAGAGCTTGGGCAGCTTGGGACGGAGCTGGTCGGCGACCTTCCGCCACTGTGCTCGTGCGGCCTCGGCATCGTCCTGGGCAAACGCGGTGGCGATGAAGGCGGAGACCACGCGCCGCCCGCTCTTGGCGGCATGCGCCAGCGCATTGCGCATGAAGTGCACGCGGCAGCGCTGCCAGCTGGCGTTGAGCACCTTGGAGACGGTGGCCTTGATGCCCTCATGGGCGTCGGAGACGACCAGCTTGATGCCGCGCAGGCCACGGCGAGCGAGCTTGCGCAGGAAGGCCGTCCAGAACGTCTCAGCCTCCGAGGGGCCGATATTCATGCCGAGAACTTCGCGCCGGCCATCGCTGTTGAGCAGGCCGCCTCCAGCGAATTCATCGGTCCTCGTCCGGGTGGACCCATCTGTAAGGCGTGATGGTGTGTCCCACTGGTGACTGGTAGCGCGTCGTCACACAGCGGTGGCATAGCGCTTGCTAGGTTGACGGCCGAGGTCTCCAAGATGTCGGCGCTGAGGCCTTCCGGGGGGACCGCGACAATCCTCCGACCGCGCCGCCGAGGCCTCGCACCGAAAAAAATCTCAGCCCGTGCATGCCCGCGAAAATCCGGAGGGGCGTGTGTGTGTGTTCGGAGCGTTTCCGCGCTATCGTGTAGTGCTAATTTTCGAAATGAGATTCCACGGCAACAACGTGATTTGACGGCTGCTCAAATCGAAATAGAGAACACCGCGCTCCCCACTCCGAAGCACGTGAGCCTCAATTCTCTGCCCGTCCGTTGTGTTGAGAGTGGTTGCTGTTCGCAAATGCACCAAGGAGCAGGAGACCGTCGATTACGCCGATCGCAGTGCGAACTTCCAGTGGAGCTTCGTCGGGCTTGGCGAATGTCCGCTACGGGACTTGGCTGTGTGAAAACGCCAAGACGCTTGAGCGCGATAGAAGAAGTTATTCGTCCAAGGTCGTTTTGGGGCTCAAGCTCGCAAGCGCCTTCAACTTTGACGACGAACTGAAGAATGTAATTCTAGTTGTGTTTCGATCCTTCGCGTTTTTACACAGCCAGGGTCAAAAGCGCCGGTCGAGGATACCGCGAACGAGGTCCGGTCTACCCCCATCAGCAGACTTGAGGGTGGCGGACCTTCCCTTCGGCTGATTTGGTTCGGTACTTGATTTCGGCAAGCAGCTTCGGCGATGTCTGTTGGCGGTCGCCCTTAGGCCGCTTGCGCAGGGTCTTCCTTCTCGCCGGTCGCGACGATCTTGAGCGCCCCGTCCGGCAGCGGACGCTGCAGCACCTTGGCCTCATCCCAAGGAGCGCGCATCCAGATGTCGCACTCCTCGGCCGTGGTGAGGATCACCGGCATCGCTTTCGGGTGCACGCGCTTCACCTCGACGTTCGGCTCGCAAGTCAGGAAGCCGAAGATGTCCGTGGTGACCTCGCCTTCCTTCGCCTTTCGCACGCTGGTCCAGTTTGTCCAGATGCCGGCGAAAGCGGCGAGGGGCCGAGACTCATCGAGTGCGAACCACACCGGCACCTTCTTGCCGTCGATCGTGTCGTACTCCGAGAACGACGTAAGTGGCACAAGGCAGCGATTGTCCGGCCCGAGCCACCGCTTCCAATGGCTGCTGCTGGTATTCCGGATGTTGGTCGTCCCGCTGTCCGGCTCCATCCGAAGTAATTCATTGAAGTCTACCGGTTTGCCCTTCGCTTCCAGTTTCTCGGCCCGCTTCTTCGTTGCATCCATCAGCGCCCTGGATGAGGACGGCATGCCCCACCGCGCCATGACGATCTCACGGTCGTCGGCCGCGTTCCGGACGATCGGTGCCGGATAGTCCGGGAAGATGCCGGGCATCGACGCCAGATTGCCGACGTGGCTGTTCAGCGCGCCGAACAGCTTGCGGATCGCGTCGACGTTCTTGGTCATGCTGTAGAGGTTACACATCTCAGGTTTCCGGAGCCTGGTGGGGGCGAGCCGTGAGTTGCAGGAGGGTAGCGGCCGGGCGGCGCCCTGCCTTAGCACACTTGCTGCAGCGAAGCCGCCCAGCTAGGTCGTGTACGGCAGTGGTTGGCGGATGGCGCAGCGCCGCCAAGTCGACGTCCCGCCGAGTCTTGCAGCGCGAGCATTCGATCTCGATCCATGAGTAGCCACCGTTCACGGCTTGGTCGATGGACGGCGACGGGTCGATCGGGCCGCCGTCGGCCCACATGCGCTCGTTCCAGGACTCGCAGAGTAGCTTGTCGGCCTCGCGGATCAGTGCCTCGCCTTCTGCCCTGGCGCTCTTCGGAGCGTCGCGCCAAGACCGTCGTCATCGCTCGCGACTTCGACAGCTCTTTCGCAAGAGCCTTGCGGTCTCCTCCGGAGAGAGGCGTTGGATGATAGCGAGGAGCCATCTGTATAACCTGGCGTCAGACGGCACCGGCACAGCTACTCGAACGAAGGCCAGCAACCGTCTTCCTCATGGAGGCCGGTGCGCTCCGTGCAGGTGTTGTTCAGCAGACGCTGGCCTACCTCTCGCCAGATTGCGCCAGCCCCGTAGAAGCGAGTGGCGTCTGCCTTCTGAATTTCCACGATCCGCTCGCAGCGGCTGCAGGTGACGCGCAGCACGTGACGGCTGATCTCAGACAGTTTGTGTGCCTGGATCGGCTTTTCGGCGCGAACGGCATCGGCGCGGGCTTCCCCGAGAAGCGACGCCCAGTACGCAGCTGGCAAGTCGTCGGCTGGACCGACGGCCGGCGTGGAAGGGGTGTTCTTGCCGACGGCAAGGGTATTGGCCAGCTTCTGGATCTGTTTCATGGTCGGAAAGCGCCAACTAGCGGGTCGGTCGGTCATGGTCAGAGTAGAACATAACAAGAACAAATGGTCGAATCTGGTTCTCAGAAAAATGCTTCGGACCGCCTGGCCGTTTGTCGGAACTGGTCGCGGTCGTTCGTCTTGAATCCGAGACGCCCTAGACCGGAGTTCTGCGTACCATGGCCCCGCGCGCCAACTGGAAAGGCTTTTTGAGGCTCTCCCTGGTCACCTGTCCGGTGGCTCTGTATCCGGCGACCTCGGAGAGTGAGAAGGTCTCGTTCAACCAGCTCAACCGGGCGACGGGCCATCGGATCAAATACCTGAAGGTCGATGCGGATACCGGCGACGAGGTACCCAACGAGGACATCGTCAAGGGCTACCAGCTTGAAAAGGACCAATTCATCGAGGTGACGAAGGAGGAGCTCGAAGAGATCGCATTGGAGTCGACGCGAACCATTGAGATCGACGAGTTCGTCAATAGATCCGAAATCGACCCGAGGTATCTGATCCGTCCCTACTACCTGCGTCCCGACGGCAAGGTTGGTCACGACGCCTTTGCCGTGATCCGCGAGACCATACGCGAGATGGACAAGGTTGCGATCGGGCGGGTCGTGCTGACCAATCGCGAACACATCATCGCTCTCGAACCGCGCGAAAAGGGCTTGATCGGTACCCTGCTGCGCTATCCCTACGAGGTCCGCGATCCGGCGGAGTATTTCGACGAAATCCAGGCCGTCAAAGTCACAAAGGACATGCTGGATCTCGCGAAGCACATCGTGAACCAGAAGGCGGGGACGTTCGACCCTGGGAAGTTCGAAGACCACTATGAAACCGCACTGATAGACCTGATCAACCAGAAGCGCTCGGGCAAGACCATCCGCCCGAAGGAGCGGCCCAAAGGCGAAAACGTCGTCGATCTGATGGAGGCGCTGCGGCAGAGCGTCGGTCGGGAGGGCGCGCCGGCGAAGGCGAGCAAGCCCGCCAAGAAGCCGCGCAAGGCGGCGGCGGGTCAGAAAGAGATGTTGATGTCGATCCAAGGCAAGAAGCCGGCGAAGGAAGCAGCGGCGAAGAAGCCCGCGACGGGCCAGCGGCGGAAGTCGGCTTAGGCGACTGATGTCAGGCACTGGTGGCGCTTCAGGAAAGCGCGAATTTCCTCGATCGACCGCTGCGGCCCAACGCGCGATAGGGTGCTTCGACTGGACGCTGCGATGACCTTCACGATCGGCATCATCTCGGATACGCACGGCCTGCTTAGGCCGGAGGCTCTTCGCTTGCTGGCCCACGTCGACCACATCATTCACGGCGGCGACATCGGCGATCCCGAGATCATCACCGCGCTACGGAGAGTTGCCCCCGTCACGGCGATCAGGGGGAACGTAGACACGGGCGAGTGGGCCACCGAATTTGCCGAAACCGAGCTCGTGCGGCTCGCCGGACGGTTGTTCTACGTTCTGCACGACCGCAATGTCCTGCAGGTCGATCCCGTAGCTGAGGGCATCGATGTCATTGTTTCCGGCCACTCCCATATGCCGAATATCGCTACCGTCGATGGCGTACTCTACGTGAATCCCGGCAGCGCGGGGCGCAGACGTTTCAAGCTACCGATCGCGCTTGCGAGCCTCGAAGTCGCGCCCGACGGACTGAACCCGATCATCCACGATCTTGAAGTCGGATAGGCCGCGCCGCGCACGTCCAGCCAGGCGAAACCTTCGGCGCCGTTTCGGTCGCCGCGCTGTAAGCCGCGTCTATGGGCGGCGTCAGATAGGCAGATCGAGCTGAGGTCCAATATCGTCGTTCGCCGGCGTTTGCAGCGACGACAGCGGCACGCCCAGAAGGCGAACCGACTTCGGGAAGGGCATCTCGGCCTGCAGCAGGGCGACCGCCAAGCTCTCCAAGTTGTCCCGGCTCGATACGAAATTCGGGATCGACCGGCTCCGCGTGATGATCTCGAAATCGAAGAACTTGACCTTGAGCGTCACAGTCTTTCCCCGGTTGCCGGTGATCTCACAGTGGCGCCAGACCTTGTCGATCAGTGGCTGGAGTTCGGCCGCCATCGCGTCGAATGTCGTGAGGTCCACCGAGAACGTGTTCTCGGCGCCGATGGACTTGCGGATGCGGTTGGCGCGGACGGGACGATCGTCGACGCCGCGCGAGATCCAGTAGTAATAGGCGCCGGACTTGCCGAAGTTGGCGTTCATGAATTCGAGCGTCTGGTTGCGGATGTCCATTCCGGTGAAGATGCCGAGGCCGTTCATCTTCGCGCTCGTCGCCGGACCGATGCCGTGGAATTTGCCGACCGGCAGCGACTCCACGAACGCGGCGCCCATCTCGGGAGAGATGACGTACTGGCCGTTCGGCTTCCTGTGATCCGAAGCGAGCTTCGCGAGAAACTTGTTGTAGCTGATGCCGGCTGAAGCGTTGAGGCCCGTCTCGGCCTTGATCTTCTCGCGGATCCGCAGCGCGACGTCGCGGGCAAGGGGTATGCCCTGCAGGTTGTCGGTGACGTCGAGATAAGCCTCGTCCAGCGACAACGGTTCGATGAACGGCGTGTGCTCCGCGAAGATGTCGCGGATTTGCCGGCTGATTGCTTTGTAGACCTCGAAGCGCGGTCTAACGAAGATCAGGTCCGGACACTGCCTCTTGGCGGTGACGCACGCCATCGCAGAGCGGACCCCGAACTTGCGCGCCTCGTAGCTTGCCGCAGCTACGACGCCACGTTCCGCCGAGCCGCCGACCGCGGCCGGCTTGCCTTGAAGATCCGGATTGTTCCTCTGCTCGACCGACGCATAGAAGGCATCCATGTCGATGTGGATGATCTTGCGGTGGGAAAGGCCGGTGTCGAGTCGGCTTTCGGCCGGTGCTTTCTACGGTCCGTCCTTCGCTCCCGCCTTGACAAATAGAGCTTTCGGAACAAAAAAGGAACGATAAAACTGTGTTTGGCGGATCGTTGAGAGCAGATTCGTCGACCAGAAACGATGGGAACCCGGCGCGCGTCAAATGAAGCCTACCACGTTGCCGGTCTACTACTATCTCGACCACTTCGTCGAAATGCTCGACTTTGTCGAGAGGACGTATGGCGAGATCCTAACCGACGAGCAACGTTCGTTCACCGCGCGCTTTCGCATCCTCTCGAAGGACGCGCAGTGTCTGCTCATCCGGATGGTCAACCGGCGAGGGGCGATCTTCAATCGCGCACTCTTTAAGTACCGCGAGATAACCGACCTCGAAATCGCGGCTCGTGACTTGATCGAGTGTGGCCATGCGCGCGGCCTGCGTGCCGAGGACTATTCCGCCTTCGTACTTTGCCTGCCGAAGACCGCACTTCTCGACGGCGCCCGTGCAGCGGGGTTCGGCCGCGACGTCCTCACCTCATGGTCGAAACCGGTGCTGGCCGACTTCTTCGTTGCCGCAATTCCGTTCGATCTTGCGGCAAAACATTGCGGGGCCGGCGGCTTCATAGCGCTCGACAACACGCGGCCGATCGAATTCCTGCTGTACCTCTATTTCGGAAAGACGGTCGACGACCTCAAGAACTTCGCTCTGCGCGATCTCGGCGTCCTGCGCACGAACAGGGAGACGTCGTTCAGCGCTCGCTTTGCCGACGCCGACGAAGCTCATGCATGCTTTCACTACAGCCAAGTGCTGGACCGCATCGAGGTCCGTTCTGCCGGCATCTATGCACGGGAGGCTGCAGCGATCCTGGACGGACCCCCGCGGACGACCGAATATGCCGCCGACCTTGCGGCCCGCGCCGCGTGCCGGGTCGGGCAGTTCTTCGAGAAGCAAGGCGACAAGGATCTGGCCGAACGGCTTTATCGTTTCGGCGGCTCGGCCGATTGCCGCGAGCGCCTCGTCCGGTTGCTGTACGCGGAGGGCGACAAGGAAGCGTCTGAGAATTTGCTGCGGGACATGATCGATGATCCCGAAAGCGACGACGAGCATCTCTTCGCGACGGATTTCTACGCGCGCAAGTTCGGCGGACGGCGGACAGGTCTGTGCACTGAGTTGCTACGATCGGGGCGGACGATCGTCGTCGACGACACGCATCGCGGTAATCCCGAGGCTGGGGTGGCTGGCGTGCTGCGGCGCCTGGGCGGGCAGGTCTACTTCGCGGAGAATACGCTTTGGCACATGCTGTTCGGGCTGCTGTTCTGGGATGAGCTTTTCGAGTCCGGCCAGCTTCACAGCGGTTTCGACTGGGTTCCGCATTGCCTTCGCGACCGGACGTTCCATCGGCGGTTCGCCTCGCAGATCGACGTCAAGCTCGCGGAGATCAGATCCGGTAATGCGCTTCCGATCGTCTTGCGCACCGTCACCGCTAGATGGGGCCGACCCAATGGAGTCTTCGCTTGGGACCACGTGCAGATGGGCGCACTGCGTGCCTTGCTCGAAGGCGCCCGCGCGGACGGTTTGGCCGAGATTGTTCAGGCGATGTGCGAAGACTTTCCCCGCACGCGGGACGGTTTCCCTGATCTGATGCAAGTGCGCGACGGCAAGGTGTCTTTCGTCGAGGTCAAGGCGGAAGGCGACGCCATACGCCGCAACCAACTGACTCGCCTGCGCCAGCTGGAGAACGCCGGCATCCCGGCCAAGATCGGCCGCGTGGACTACCGGTTCGACCCGGAGCAGGACTACGTGGTCGTCGACATTGAGACCACGGGAACCTGGTCGTCTGGTGATCGCATCACCGAAATCGGTGCGGTCAAGGTCCGTAACCATCAAGTCGTCGACGAGTGGCACTCGCTTGTTAATCCGCAGCGGCCGATCCCCGCGAAGATCGTCGAACTGACCGGCATCACCAACCAGATCGTTCGGGATGCGCCCGTGTTCCACGAAGTCGCCGACAGTTTTATGGCGTTCATGGGGGACGGCATCTTCGTCGCCCACAACGTGAACTTCGACTACGGCTTCCTGTCGTACGAGTACGAACGGCTCGAACGACGCTTCCGCTTTCCGAAGCTGTGTACTTGCGTGGGAATGCGACGTCGATATCCCGGGCACAAATCGTACGGACTCGGAAAGTTGTGCGCGATCTACGACATCGAGCTCGAAGAACACCATCGCGCGCTATGCGACGCTCGGGCGGCGGCCCGGCTGTTGAACCTCATAAACAAGAAGCGCGACGACGGCATTTCGGCAGAAGCGGTGCAGGCTGCTTAGTCGCATTCCGGACAAGATCGCCTCTGCCGTCCCATACTACGGCGACGAAAGACCGAGGCCGCTAGATCAAAATGCTAGTCTGTTGGACACTCTGGGCACGTGTCGCCGATTGAGTCCAACACCTCGGCAATTGCGGCTGCGGCGGCCGCCGGCGAGACGCCGGGCGGCGGTGCCTCACAGGCGAGCTGGAACGCGCGGTCGCGGGCATGAGGATCGGCCCGATCGAGCATCCAACCGTGCTCCTCGCATTCGCGGATGGTGCCGGCATCGCTCAGCGCCAAAATGGCCCAGCCACGCAGGGTCCGTATTGCCGGCCGTCTCTCCTTCGTCATCAGCATAGAGATCACTCCTGCCGGGACGAATCCTTCCGCCCCCTCGCTCGTTCCGGGCGGTTAGCACGCAGGGATTCGCAATCGGCAGGGCTCCGGCTTGTCCACCTGTTCCGTTGTCCTGTGCAGAACGCTAGGCGACCGGGGCGGTCGTTCTTCTCCCAGTCGCCACGATCCGCAGAGTGCTGCCCTTAGCGGCAGCGCTTGCAGCTCAGTGCGCTCCTCGTCGCGTCCATCAAAGCCTCTGCGATAACGGCATGCACTCTGCGAAGGCCCTGCAAACAAAGTGGAAAGCTAACGCTGCCGAACAGGCTTGAACTGTCTCCCCGATCTGCCGCGGTATTGATTTTATGAAAGTTCTAGATCCGTAACACCGTTCTTGTGTGGCACATTCAATGAAGCAGACGGAGTTAGTTTGCTCACTCATGAGGTTTCTAACAAAACGGAGTCAGTTGGCTCACTGATAAGGTTTCTGCCAAAAGCTTATCAGTGGCTGAGGCCAAGGTTCCGCAAAATCCCTCCGTGAACAGACAGTCCCCGCGTCGGCCAAAGTGCCGAATGAACGCCCACGCCACCAACATTCCCGGAGCGCCGAGAGGTCTCGGCGAGGGACTGTGGGCTCCTGGGGATATGACGTGACTATCTGAAGAATTCCGTAGCGCAGCTCACAGTTGATAAGGGAATATTCGCAATCAATACCCTCTACCAATACCTGCGGAGCACAACTTGGACCGACAACATAGCGCGCCAATTCTTCTCACCTCAGAAGGGCGCTCCATTGCTCTTGAGCTTATCCCGCAGCGTGGCCCGGCGGCTGCAATGCTTGAGGCCCATGAGTTGGTCCACGCTCACGCTGCAGCTCTGCCAATTGCCGAAAGATGGGTTGAGCCCTTGCGAAACCCATCACCAATCCGACTCTCTCTCGCCATATCGAAGACCGATTTCGGACTGGTGGGCCGCCCAGCGGATCGGGTCGTGACCGAGTTCGACGTGAGAGTGAAACGAAGACGACGCCCAATCGCGCACGCGTTTCATCCGAGCATGCATCGGATCGGCTCGCACCCGCGAGCAGACGTCAAGGCGAAGCAACAGAGAGGCAGCTGAGGTCCAACAGCAGACTGATGCGCGGAAGGAAAGAGCGTATCATTCATCCTTGTCGACACGCTATGACCAAAGCGCCGGCTTATTCACGGCGCGACGACAGCGCCTCGCGGGTCGATAGCGCGATTTATAGCGACGTAGTCGATCTCACCACGCGTGATGCCGATGTCCATCAACTCGCCGTCCGTCAGCCGGCATAGCTGGGCTCGCAGTATCTCGCGTTTTCGCCACTCGCAAAACGCATCCCAATATGCTTCGAGGGGGCTGTAACTGCCGCCTTGCGGTTGCCGGTTCGAACTCAGTGGTCTCGTGGATCGTGCTCATCGCGGTGTGTCCAAGGTGAGCTGTTTCACCATACTAAAGCTGCCAGCACATCCGCTGGCGCGCTTAACAGGTGGCTTACATTCTCCTTACCGGCAGCTTATTCTTTGCGCTCTTGGGGCTTCAGAGGTGACATCGAAGAGGAATGGCAGCTTGCGTTATCTCTTTGAGGACTACGCATTGGATACCGACCGGCGCGAACTGTATCGCGCAACGGACGTGATTATTGTCACACCTCAGGTGTTCGATCTGCTTGACTATCTGGTCCGAAACCGGGAGCGCGTTGTCAGTAAAGACTACCTCATCAACGCCGTTTGGAGCGAACGTATCGTTTCCGATGCCGCGCTGACGGCTCGCGTGAACGCCGCTCGGAGCGCAATCGGCGACACGGGCGAGAAGCAGCGCCTCATAAAATATTGCGGCGCAAAGGTTTCCGCTTCGTAGGCAAAGTGCAGGAAGCACAGACGCTCGCGGTTGAGCCGGTTAACGCTGCGGCGCAGAGCGGCGACATGAAGCCGACCCCAAATTCAGCGCAGCGTCTGTCCATTGTCGTGCTGCCGTTCACCAACCTGAGCGGTAACCCCGAGCAGGACTATTTCGTTGACGGCGTGACCGAGAGCCTGACCACGGATCTATCGCGCATCGGTGGCTCGTTCGTCATAGGTCGACACACCGCATTTACCTACAAGGGCAAAGCGGTTGATCTCAAGCAAATCGGCCGCGAGCTGGATGTTCGTTCCGCGCTAGAAGGTTCTTTGCAGCGTGGCGGTGATCGGCTTCGCGTAAACGTCCAGCTCGTGGACCCCGAAACCGGCGCGCACCTGTGGGCTGATCGCTTTGACAAACGGATGGCTGATTTGTTTGACGGCAGGACGAGATTGTATCAAGGCTCGCTACACACTGAATGCTCAACTGATCGAGGCAGAGGCGCGGCGCGCCGAGCGATCGCCTCTTCCTGATGCGATAGATTTGTGTTTCCAGGGCCGTCATTCGTTGAACAAGGGACGCTCGCCCGAAAACCTGACACAAGCTGGTGGCTTTTTTGAGCGAGCCTTGGCGCTTGATCCCGAGAACGTCGAAGCGCTGGTCGGGAAGGCCAGCGTCGATCTAATAACTGCCGCCGCTTTCATGGTTGATGACCGCGATGCGCGCTTGTGGCGGCGGAGGTGATGTTGAACAAGGTATGTCCATGGCTCCGCGTCATGCGCAGGCTCATATGTTGTTTGGCATGACGCAGCTGTTCACAAGGCGCGCAGTGCTGGCAATCGGAGAATTTGAGCAGGCGCTTGCACTTGATCGCAATCTGGCCACCGCCCACGTGATGATCGGATTTACGAAGTCTTTATTGGTCGAGGAACGGAAAGCGAAGCCCACATCCGGCGGGCGTTCCGACTCTCTCCGCGCGATAGCAACGCCTATAGGTGGATGCACTGGCTTGGCGTCGCCAAATTGATCCTCGGCGCCGACGCGGAGGCGGTCGATTGGCTGCGCCGCAGCCTTGAAGCCAACCGGACTATGCCGTGGTACATTTTCAGCTTGCTGCCGCTCTTGCACTCGTGGGCTCGCTGGAAGAGGCGCGGGCCGCCGTGCGCGCGGGGCTTGCGCTAGATCCTGCCTTCACCATACGCCGGACGCGAGGGCTCATACTCAGCACCGATCGAGCATTCCGCGCCGGCAGCAACCGTCTGCGCGATGGTATGCTGATGGCTGGAGTGCCGGAGGCGTGATGTCGGCTTTGGGTCTTGGCTGTGTGAAAACGCCCTGGTCGAGCGCGATAGAAGAAGTTGTTCGTCCAAGGTCGATCTAGCGCTCATGCGCGCAAGCGATTTCAAGCCAGACGGCAAACTGAAGAACGTAATTCTAGCTGTCTTTCGTCTCCTCGCGTTTTTACACAGCCAGGTCAAAATGCGAAGAACTCAACGTGAGCAAATCTAGACCGCTCTACCCCACTGACCGGACCTCGACGAGGCGCGCCGACACTTCGGGAAGGGCAGAGCCGCACACCGCCTTTGTGTGCGAAATGGCACGAAAAGAAAGCGCGAAATCAAAAACTGCAAATATCCTCGATGGGCGGCGTCGCGCGTACCCCGCGTTTTGGGCGGGCCCCAAAGGACCCGAGAAACCGATGGGGCAAAAAGAAAGGCCGCCTGCGTTGCCACAAGCGGCCCAAGTCTAGGGAGGAAACGCCCAGGGAGGGCTGCGATAGCGGGAGCACTATCGCACGCCCTATACAATACGATTGCGATCGGCGGCTCAATTGAACGTAGGTAAACGTCGGGCACCTAAAGGGGGCACGGACCTATACGAAGGTGTATGGCAAAGCCGACAACTTCCGCACTAGGCGTAGGCCGTCACTGCCTGCGCATTACGTCGAGCATCGAGCACGGCATCGCCCTCAACCTCGACGCGTCAGCACGAGCGCCATCGTTGTGCCCGGTGCGTTATCCACGCAAGCTGTAGCGGCTTGCCTTGGCCCTCTTGGCCGGGCGATGCTCCTCGCCATGGGTAGCAAATCACGCGAGACCTCTACGGGTCGTCGGTCCGGGCGGTTGCTGAGCAGGCAGCAGAAGCGCGCAGGCAGGCCGACAAGCTGGCCTGCGAGGCATGGAATAAGCGCATGCTTGCCTTCAAGGGTCCGGCGCAGCCATCGCCCACCCTGGGCGATGCGCTCAATGCGGGGCTTGGCTATCTCGAAGTGAAGTGCCTGGGCTGCGACACGCACCAGACCGTCGCGCTGGACATCGTGCGGCGGCCGAAGACGACGCCGGTTCATGAGCTGGAGCGACACATGCGCTGCAAGGATTGCTCGGCGGTGCGGGTCTATCCGTACAAGCGAAGCCGCCTTGTCGCGCTCCGGCGCATCAAGATTTCGGCGAGCGATCCACCATCAACGCGGTGGCCTGGAGAGCGGTAGGCCCCTAGGAGTTTTCGGAGGTGCAACTCATTGAGCGGTCATTCAAGTAGAGGACCGCTCTTTGAACCACATCGCCGTTATTTTGATCTTACTCGTTGGCGGCTCTTCGCTCGCCTTGGGCCAGAGTGCGGGTGGATCGAGCAGTGGCGGCTCGGCGGCGAGCGGAACTGCGGCCACCGGCTCCGCAGGTTATGCGGGCGGCACCCTATCGACCGGGCATACCGTAAGCGGCACTGCGGGCTACTCCGGTCCCAACGTGGGCAACGCGCTCAGCCACGCCGCGACCGGCGGCGACGTGGATGCTTCCTCGGTTACTCAGCCTCTGCCCCCGCATGACAACGCGGTGGATACGCCCGCCGCTGAGCGCGCCATGAAGAACTTGGGCAACACCGATATTGGCATTCTCAAGAAGTAAGACATGCTGCAAGTCGGCCTCGGCCTTGGCGTTTGCGGCCATTCTCGGTAGTCGCCGCGCGTAATGTGCAACCTCTTCAGCATCACCACGAGCCAAGAGGCCATCATCCGTCTCTTCCGCGTGGTCAACCGCTACGTCGGCAACCTCGCGCCTATGCCGGGCGTGCTTCTCGACTATCCCGCGCCGGTGATCCGCAACACCGAGGCGGGCACTGAGATGCTGACGATGCGCTGGGGCATGCCGCCGCCACCGCGCACAGGCGGCCCGCCCGTGACCAACATTCGCAACATGTCATCACCGCACTGGCGCGGCTGGCTGAAGCCCGAGAACCGCTGCTTGGTTCCCGCCAACAGCTTCGCCGAGTATGCACCGGAGCCGAACCCGGAGACCAAGAAGAAAGACGTGGTCTGGTTGGCGCTGAATGAGGACCGCCCGCTGTTCGCCTTCGCAGGCATCTGGACCGAGTTCAAGGGCGACCGAGGCACCAAGTCCAAGCCGGTGCCGGGACCGCATCAGGTCTACGGCTTCCTGACGACCGCGCCGAACGCTGTCGTCGCGCCAATCCATCCGAAGGCGATGCCGGTGATCCTGGCCACGGACGAGGAGCGCGATGTTTGGATGCGCGCACCGTGGGACGAGGCGAAGGCTTTGCAGCGGCCGTTGCCGGATGACGCGCTCAAGATCGTCATGCGGGGAGCCGACAAGGAGGACAAGGCTGTCGCATATAGGATGCTACCAGCCAATGTTGATCTAAACGTTAGATCCCCAAAAGCGGCGCGTATTTTTGCCCACTCAGCATCCGCGCGTTCTGAGCTGGATTCGAAAATGCGCGACGAAAGTGAGAGCGTTGCGGTTGCCTTCGCGATCTCGTATCGGCCCAATGCCTCGATAGAGAAGGGATCATCTGACCTTTTGATTGGAACTGGCGGTAAACATCATCATAAGTACGCTCGCACTCACGACGGAGCCATTCAAGCCCAAGCCAGCGCGACACGATTTGTTCGCTAAAAACAATCTGCGCAGCGACGGCGATCGTTGCCAAGTCTGTGCTCCTATTCAAGATAACGAGTGCGTAGAGTATTGCATACACTGCGATCTTAATGAGCTCGACCCTCGCCATTTGCGATAGAGTATCGTGACAATAGAAACTATTCTCGAGCACTTGAGCTGCGATCCTCGCTGACGCGCTGGATCACCGATTTGACGAATCCGTTGAACCGGCCAAACAGATGCTGCGGCGAGAGACATGCCCCGCAACAAGCGTACCGAAGAAGACCTGATAGGACATGCGGCGCCCGTCGCTGCATGTGGCTGGCCAATTCCCCTTCTTCAGAGCGCGCGTGCGCGCAAGAATCAGGTTACACTAGGAAAAGCGGACATCCATTGGCAGGCAGGACTGCCTGGCTATCGAGAATGACCCGACGTGCGCATGATCGAGGAATGCTAAAGTCCCCAAATAGATGCATGTCTTCCTCAAATCGGAAGCATGTTGATCACTGTACCAACAACAAAGCACAGCGATCCAACAAGGTAAAGCCAGTTTGCTAGATTGCCCATGCGACATCCCGAGGAGTGACCGGCTGGGGCTCTGCAGGCTTGTTCATTTCAGCATGCATCCTTGATTGCAACATGACCACTTCCATCACGCAAGAAGCGGCTCGAGGAAGCCGCTCGCTCCCGAGCTTTTGGCGTTACCATCAGTTGTGGTCACCATCAGCCGTAAGAGAAGCCAGGATAGGAATATGTCGGATTGCTCCAATTTGACCGTCAATCCATTCGATGTCGTCGAGGGTGGTGATCTGATCACGGATCGCCCGGAGGTCGGCGCGGACTCATTACACGCACGCGCCAGCCTTCGGGAGCGCAGAGGGTTTTATCAATACGGCGGACACGTCGGCGTGTCGGTCCAGGGCGCTGTCGCAAAGGCGCCGACGCGCGGTCCGGGCAGGCAACCTGACGTGTAATATCTGTAACCGTCTGCTCCATAATATGAGTCATAGGTCGGATAGCCCCCATACGAACTATAGGCGGGATAGCCCCAGTACGAATTGTAGCCCAAGTACGAAGGGTAGGGATCACTCCGCCGGACCCGATAGCGCACGTCCGGGGTCACAGCTGGCGCTGCCGCCTTGATCGACGTGCCATTGATCGGTGCGGCAGATGAATTTGCCGTGGCGGCCACTGCGATAGGAACAACAATTGCGAGCGCAATCGCGAGGCCGCGGACTTGAAACTTCATGGCAGCTCCTGTTTGTCTTAAACCGCGCGACAAGCATGACCTTGCAACGCAGGCGAGGGAAATCACCTCTCGCCATGGAGTCGATAGACGATCATTATTATTGCGCGCGCCGCGCGAAGCCACAGCGAGGATACCCTACAGCCGCATCCGCAGAGACTTCTAAACCTGTTATCGCCCTTGGACTAATCGAGGTTGCGCGTGCCAACGTGCCGCGGTCCTTGACCCTGATGCCGCTCCTACGGTGGTTTTGTCGCGCGCCACATCACCGACCAGATGCCGGACCGAGGTTAGAGAAGGGCAGGACATCGCCAATTTTGCGGATGGACAGGATGCCTACAGAAAAAGTTTTGGAAAGTTGGAATTGGGTTACGTGGGTAAGGACCAATCTGTTCCAGCACACTCCGGTCTGGTGGTGGCACAAAGAGAGTCCCCCGGCCCGCCACTCGATCCGCGCTGCCCCGGACGCGTTACGTCGCCTCTTGGCCCTTCGAGACATATTGTGCGGCCGCGCGATCTTGGTCGCTAACAAGCATAGCGAAGTTGTCGGGCGGCCGTCTATTGCCGAGGACGACGCTCCTGACCCGTTGGGGAGGTGGTCGCCTTTAGAGGTCGAGCGCCATAAACCTTCGTATCGTATCGGTGCCCCTTTAGATGCCAACGGGTACCGATCGTTCAATTGAGCCGCTGATCGCGATCATCTTAGGCTCGATGCGCTGCAAAAGTGCATAGGCTCATGAAGTGCTATAGTGAAAATGGATGATGGACGAACAGCGAATATCTGCTTCATGCCGGGAGCATGGGCTGATCGCGAGCGCAGAGCGATCACGTCTTGCACATAAGCGTGAGTGAAGACATGTCCAATCCCGTCGCAAAGATCGTCGATCGTCACCTGAAAATCTGGAACACTCGAGATGCCACTGAGCGCATCACGGGCATCCCTTCAACGTATGCAGCAGACGTAGTCATCGGCGAGCCGGCAGTGTGGTTTTCAGGTTTTGCGGGCGTTGAATGTGCGATTAAAGCGGTACACGCGCAGATGCCGGGAATGCACCTCGCGGTCACTGGCCCGATCCAGACAACGGGGGACACGTCTACGTACACTTGGGCGCTCGCGGGGAAAGACGGCAACGTCGTCAAGGGCCGGGATGTGATCACAGTGAAGCACGAACGGATCATCAGTCGATACGTTTTTTTCGACACCTGACCTTAGGGCGCGGGGCCTTTGCGCCCCTCTCGTTTTCCGGGTCTTTTGGGGCACAGTGCAAAGTGCCGGGATCGCGCGACTCGCTCTCTTACCTCGGTCCGGCATCCGGTCGGCGACGTGGCGCACGACAAATCCACCGAAGGGGGCGGCTTCATAGTCGATGGCGGCGGCGCGCCTTGGCGCGCGCAACCTTGATTGGTCCAATGGCGGCGACGGGAGTCGCAGGTGCTGCTGGTGACATTCCTCGCTACGGTGAGGCAGCGCGGGCGGCAATAACGATCGTCTATCGACTCTATGGCGGGAGGTGATTTACCTCACCGGCGTCGGAAGGTCATTCTCGTGTGGTGGTGGATAGTTCTTTGACACGATCAGGAGGCGACAAATGTCAGTCCAGCAGCCGGTTCTCACGGCGCCCCACGGCGGCGAGATGGTGCCCTCGAGCGGGGCTCGAGCGTCGAGATGAAAGTGGAGAGCGGTCAGTCCCGGAGGCGACTATCGCGCTGTCCTGGGACGGTGCGCGCCGGGGAGGAGCCGCCGCTGCACACTCACTCGCGCGAGGACGAGTCTACGTGGTGCAGGGGCAGCTAATCGCGCGGGTCGGCGATGCCCGCGTCGAGGTGGGGCCGGGCGCCTACGCGGCTCTTCCTCGCAGTGCGCCACATACGATCGAGGTGGTCGGTAACCAGGCGACTCTGCTGCTCAGCTTCGTGCCGGGTGGGCTGGAACGCTTTTTGGTCCTTCGGGAAGGCGAGCAGCCCGACCCGGCCGCTTTCGGTCTGACGTTCCCCTAGGGCCGGGGGCCGGCGGCGCGGCGTTCGTGCCGTCCGCCGCGAGAGGGAGGAAAAACCCCCGATTCGCATGCGGCCGAGCTGGGACGGACGGTCGGTGAATGCTCTGCGCCTGCCGCTCACCGTTTCACAAAAATGCGCGCGCGCCTTGTATTAGCAGGCCGGCTCGGTCTCACGCCGCTTGAACCGCGAGCCACGCGCGCGTTCAATTCCAAAGCTGGGAAGCGAACGTGTTTTTCAATTGGTTGCTCGTCGTGCTCATCGGCGTCAGTGTAGCCGTCCTAATCGCCCACGCGATTGATGCAATTCGTTTCTAGCTTGTGCGATTGGATCTTTGACCGCATTTTCGAGGTCATACGGGCGCGCGCTTTCTGAATTCATACGCGCCTTGCGCAGCCCGCCCGCGCCGAAGTCTTCTAACGGGAGGTAAATCTCACGTCCAAACGGTCATGCTTCCAGCGAACCTACCGGGCGAAGAGACGGCTCCGGCTTCAGGGAGCTTTTGAAGGTAGGCCGGGGGCCGCTCCGCCAGCTTGGCGGCGAGCCGGCAAGATTCAAGACGCCCTGGGATGGCTTTTCCTCGGCCGTGTCGGGAATGATGATGCCGCTATTGGGCTTCTTCTGAGCTTCGATGCCCTTGACACCACGACGCGGTCGCGAAGTGGACGGAATCTCAGCAGTCCTCCCGCCTTTTGTGAATATTCTCTAGGTTGGCAGTCGCAACATATGCCAGTGACACTGGTGCGCAAGAGGTTCGGCCCAACGATGTTTGCTCGGATGACGCAAGTGCTCCGTCACAGCCGAACTAGCCCCTCGACGAACCGCGGCCGAAAATGCTCGACGTTGGGAAGACCTCGTCGAAGGCTTTTGCCTTTTCAAAGTCGCGCTTAGTCCATTGGGGTTATCGTTTCAGCACGTATATCGCTGGCGTACAGCGATCCACAGCGACCGTTCACTTTTCACCTTCCGATCGGACTATTCGCGCGAAAAAGCCCGGAGCTCGCTTTGAGCCCCGGGTAGTCGGGGGAGGAAACGCCCGTGGCGTTGGTGCCATTCACTTGCCATTAGTCAGTCCGCCGGCACCAAGCGGGAGCTCAAAGTGGTTCAGTTCATCGTCGGGACCGAGAACTCCATTCGCGGCACACTCCTCGCCCATCAATTCAACCTCAAGCAGCCCTCTCGACGCTGGCGCCGCCTTTAGCCGGCTACGCGACTGTTCAACCCCACACGCGCGATTGGCTGCTCAGGCGCGTTAAAGACTGACGTCGTTAGCAGAACAGCGGCAGCGAGGATCCAGTAATACCAGGCGTCGAGCTCGAAAAATTTGAAGGCGAACGGGGCGATGATGAACACCACGCCGACGGTGCGATCGACCCAAAGGTGCAGCCAGTAAGGAATGATGCGGACGAGCCCGGTGGCATGGTCGGTCAGGGCGGCCAAGAGTAGCGCGGCGACACCGACAACAACCGAAAGCCACGTTGCGACGGGCCCGCTCTGACCGAGCTTCAGCCAGAACGGAGCTGCAATCAAGACGATAGCGATTGGATAATCGATTAGGTAGGCGTGGATAGACTTACTGATGAAACGGAACGACATCGGCGACTCCTACGCGCTTGGTTGCTCGAGCGGGTCCTTGCGACGCGGAGACTGCAGCCGACTAAGACGACGATCACGCCGCCCTGTGCTGGCTAGCACTCAGTAGAACCGCGACGGGTCAGCCCCGGTTAGAGGCACAGAAAGGCTATACCGATACCCTAAGCATTAGAAATTCCCGGTCGTCATTGTTTCCATTCCACACGCCCGGCGCCATAGATGCAGGCTGGTGCGGCGTCGAGCAATTGACCACCGGTCAAAGAGCGAAGTGAACTTCAACCGCACGCGGCGACGATGCGTTAGTGTCCGGATGTCGAGGTCGGAACGACTCGGGAACATCGTCCGGACCGTGCTATACGTCATCCGCTTCATTTCTGGGCACCCTAAGCAGGTTCGCGACGGTCGCTCTGCGTTAAAAAATTCGCGCAGCGAACCCCGAGGGAGGCTCGTGGTGGGCGTACGAGAACGGCAAAAGCGCACGGGTACTGTGGGCATTCATGATGCGCGTGAATAACTCGAACTCATTCTTACGATCTAGCGCATCTTGGACGGATGGGGCATTTGGCGCGCCAACGCATTCGAAGGTGGCTCAGGAGATGACCAGACTCTGCGGAAGCTCGGCGAGTGCTCGTTTAAAGCAGCTGGCCTAACATCAGCTGCTTTGGGAAATGGTCGCGTTCCTCGGAGCCATCGCGCGGCGAACCCAGCATATTTGTGAACTTCAGTCGCGCGACAGTGGCGGGCGCTTCATAACGAGAAGCTCCGTCACATCGTGCAGATCATCCGCCGATGAGATGGCAACTGTCAGCCACTTTCCGTCGATGTATGTTTTGGCTTCGTCATAGAGCTTGACCAGGTGCGGACGCCAGACATAACGCCTCTCCTCAAACTTTTCTCGCTCAGCTCCACCCATGACCACCACGGCCCAAAACAGTCGGTATTCCTGCACCAAGGTGCAGAACGCCCTGGTCTTCTTGTAGCGCAAGGACCAACCGCGGTTTCTGCCACCGTAAAGCCAGTCCGGCTCGAAAACTCCAGGGTAGAATTCGACGATCCAGTTCCGCAGCCCGGTCCAATACCCGAACGCCTCTGGTCCGATCCACTCGCGAACGGCGCCGTCACTGGGCGGTGCTGATTTGTCGGTGATCCTGTCGCCGATTCTGGGAAACGTCACGCCATCGACGGCTGCTACTCTCGTTCCTATAGGTAAAATCATCGAAAGACCTCCAGTTTAATAGTCCGGCGGAGGCCGGAGGTGATGCGGGTGTGCCAAGCGCTTGCGGCGCGCCCTTAGGGAGCTCCTGGTCCGACGCTCTCCGCAGCAGGGTGTGTATGCCTCGCGATCCGGTCTACCGGTGCCTGAGAGCATTGCAGGGCAACCATGCGCGCCTCGAAGCTCTCCCATGACAGTCAGATCGAGAGCGGCGAGCGCTTTCTCCCTCGCCAATGGAGCTTGCTCTCGGTCGAGGAACGCGGTGGCCTCTAGGGGATAAATTGCTGGGTCCTCAGCCCAATGGATCTAAGTGTTAGCGACAGATAAGGCGTGAGGAAGTCCGGCTGGTTGGCTCGGTCTCCAGTAAAGACGCCGCCAGAGGCGACGCCGATGAACACCGGACGATCCTGGAGCATTCCCACCTTTCCGGTGGGCTTCGACATCATCGTGCGAACGACGCGCTAGATTTGATCGATCCACGCTTTGAGAACCGAGGGAATGGTGAAGTTGTGCATAGGCGTTCCGATGACAACAACATCGGCCGCTTCAACTTCCCGGATAAGCGCTTCGGAAACATCCAGAGAACCCTTCGGCGGGGCGGCTAACGTGGCGGGCGACGCCAACGCGGCGGCATAGTCAGCCACGGTATGGGGCAAGGATTCGAACCCTAAATCACGCCGGGTAATGCTCGCCCCGGGCGCCACCTCAAGAAGCTTTTCGACGATCGCGGCCGAAAGCTCACGGCTATGCGATTCTCGACGCGGACTGCTATCAATATGGAGAATGTGCATGTGATCGATCCCAATGGCTTCGAGAAGTTGCGACAGGACAAAGCTCAGATCGAGCCGGCCGGCGTCACGGCGGGAAAGTCCTTCACGGGATCGAATACGTTGTTGAAAAAGTTCGTCAGCGAGTACATGGCGACTAGCGCGACGATCTCAATAACATTCGCATCCGTGTAGCCGGCATCGCGGACGGCTTTCACATCGGCATCGCCGACCTTGCCGCGGGTGTCGATGACTTTACGCGCGAACTGCACGGCGGCGTCCCGCTTCGTGAGATGTCAGTTTTTGCGATAAACCGATAACCTGCCAGTCGATTTAACCGCTCGATTTCCAGCTGGTTGTGCGATCGAGCGCCCGCCCGCCCTTTGGCGTCTGGCGAGACACGGAAATGCTCGACGGACTACTCTAGAACAGTTTGTCGAGTTCCGGAGCATGTGCGTCTAGAAAGTTCGCTAGGTCAAAGGCTGTAACGGGATGGATAGCCGAAAATGTTCGACGGGCTGAACCTCGTTTTGACGCGTTGTAGATCGCCGACCGCGAGGGTTGCTTCTGGTCGGACAAATAGTCAAAGGAGTTTTCTGCGAAAAACCGAGCTATCTGCTCCATATGAAAGGGAGGCGGCAGATTTTCTGGTAGAAACCAATCCGCAGCAAATCTTCCTTTAGCGACATCGATGTGGTCTCACCAGCTTGCTAGAATTCAAGGAGGTCATCACCCGCTTCCGCTTTAGCGTGCCATCACTTTCAGGTGTTCGTCGACAATCGCTGCCGTCACGTCAGTCGGATAGTACAACGGTGCCGCGCCTCCCGGTCGTGAATAAGCGCTTCTACTGCCGCAGGCCCGACCGTTGAGCATCAGATCGTCCGGGCAAGCGCATGGGTGACCCGTGGCGTGGTACCGATCTCGACTTGCCTTGATAATGATAGCCGCTATGGCCGCCGCAGTAAGCGCAACTTCGACCTTACGCGTTGTCATGCAAACCTTATCAGTGGCTAACGCGACTGGCATTGGTGGCAAACACCTTGCCGCAGTAGTTCGGACTAATCATTCATGCGCCCGGAGCCATCGACTGAAAGACTTCGTCGCGCAGATAGAAGTGGTGGAAGAGAGCCGCGGCTGCATGCACACCGGCAACCCAGAGGATGGCGCTTCCGAGGGTAGTGTGTATTTCCATGATCAGTTGCCCCAGTCCATGCGCCTTCGTTATCTGGGGGGCAATGTCGAATCCGGGAAGGGTGACGGGAATCCCCTCGAACCAGGTACCGAGCACCGCCGTTGCTGGAATCGCGATGAGGAGTGCATAAAGCGCGAAGTGGACGACCTTCGCCGCCGCAGCCATCCATCGCGGCATCGGTTGCTTCGCGGGCGCGCTGTCGATCAGCCGCCATAGCAGCCGCAGTACGACGACAATGAAGACGAGCACCCCGAGCGTCTCGTGAATCCTACGGAGCCCATCCGCGGCGCCGGAATAGAGCGAATAGCCGTCACCCTTGCTCAGCACAAAGGCGGCGAGAACCAGCACGACGGTCAGCCAATGGAGGGCCTGGGCGCCCGCGCCGTAGCGAGAGGAAGTGCTGCGCAAACCGATTACCTAACTCCGATCTTAAGCCCGCCGCAGCGGTCGATGAACTGTGGCGGCGGGTCGTCAGAAATCAAATAGCGGCGCCAAGTGCCGGATGTTGAGCAGCGAATGATTGACCTCGAATGCAAGGATCGACGGCAGCACAGCGCCGCTCTTGCTTTCTTGAGCGCCTGCGGGTGCAGCCCGCCCGACAGCACTCTCCGTCACGCCGCCAATTTCGGCAGCTCCGAGACCCATAAGTAGCTTGAGTCGCAGCATCGAGAATCGAACATCGTCGGTCAAGGGGTTTTCTCCTTTCCACGCTCTAAGATGGAACCGATCCTCACATGGCAGTCCGCGTGTCGAGGTTCGCTCGCTGGGCGGCGCTCACCTCGGGCGTGTTGAGAACTGAGGTCGTCTGCAAAACCGCAACGACGAGAACCCAGTGATACCCGGCGTCAAGCCCAGTGAAATGGAAAGCGGAGGTGGCAGTGATGGAGACCACACCCAATGCGCGGTCCATCCAGAGATGCAGCCAGTAACTGATGACCCAGACGAGCCCCGTCAGGTGATCCGTGAGTGCCGGCAGCAGCAGTGCCGTAACACGGGTCACCATCGAAAGCCACAGCGCGACAGAACTGCTCTTGCCTAGCTTCAGCAGAAATGGCGCGACCATCAAAACGAAGGCGACGGGATAGTCGATTAGGTAAGTGCGGATAGAGTTGGTGATGAAGCGAAAGGGCATGGGGTAACTCCTGCATGCTGGGCTGCTCGATCGAGTTCTTTGGACATCGAGAGTAGGGCCTGCGCACACGAGCGGTGGATCGACCGCGTTGTGATCGAGTGGCTACCCGTGCTGCCACCAAGTGTCGATGTGATGTATAGTGAGGGTATTCGCGTCTGAGCGCCGTTAGAAATGGCGGATCGTTATCGTTTTCATTCTCTCCGGCGCGCGCGTCTGAAGCTTTCAGACGCCAACGACCCCCGCGCAGGAGGTCAGAGCAAGCGCGCGAGTAGAAATCTCTTCCATTCGAACGCTCCCGGTTTGTCCATCCAAACTGATGCCAACCTAGATGCCGTAATGGGCCCAGCTCCGAGCAAAGGGTGATGATGGTGGCTGGAGGAGGCGAAGGTCGCGAGCGAACCCGACGCCTTAGTTGAATTTTTTAAGACACTTGGCTTTGCGGTGAAGCGGATCGGGCTGGAGGCTAGGCCATTGTCGCAATGGCTGCATGCGGGGCTAAAAGGAGCAGGATACGAAACGGTTCTGCTGGAAACGCGGCATGTAAAGGCCGCATTATCTGCGATGACAGTCAAGACGGATCGCAAGGATGCGCGCGGGATCGCCCAGTTGATCCGGATGGGTTGGTTCCGGCCGGTACACGCAAAGTCGGTCGATGCGCAGGAGATCCGGGCACTCCTGATCGCACGCAAACAGCTTCTTGGGCGGCTGATCGATGTGGAATTGAGTATCCGCGGGATATTGCGTGGCTTTGGGCTGAAGGTTGACCCGGTCACGCGGAAGAATTGCATTCCGTCTGAAGGCTTACTTGATGGACGTGGTCAGAGGGTTGTGATTGGTGTCGAGGACGAAGATAGCGAGCAGCTTTGCCGGCTCGGTCTTGCTCGCGTTGCGGCTGATCGAATGGATAGCGCCGGGCGGTTCGGACCAGCTCTCGCCTGCCAGATAGATTCGCGTCTCACCGTCATTCACCTTCGACTCAATCGCGCCCGAAATCACATAGGCGTAGATGAAAGCCGACTTCGCGTGGGTGTGGGGCACGGAGGCCGCGCCGGGCGCGTAATCGACTTCCACGGCGATTAGCGACTTGCCAGGGATATTGGGAATGGCCGCCTCGAAGTTCTTCGTGGCGGTTTCCGCTTCGCTATCATGGACGTTGATTGGGCCGGCCATCGAGAAGGCGGGGGCGACGCGGGTGGCGGCGATAACGGTTCGGAACTTCATGGGTTTTCTCCTGTTGCCTAGGTTGGTCTTCGTTCTTCATTCGCGAGTCACGAAGCCAAAACACCGATCCTGACGACGCACATTCCCGCGATGATCGCGGCCGCGACGATGGCGCTCATCGCGACGCAGACATCCCAAAGGCGATCGGCATTACGTTGATCGACGCCATGCGCGATCAGCACCACTCTCAGCCCTGAAGCAAGGTGGCTCAGGACGAAGAAGACGCCGAGCGCGTAGTGAGGCAGTAGACGGATATTCCATGCGTCATGAATGAGCCCAGTCGGGGCTCCGATCGCGAAATTCCAATCTGTCGGTTTGCCGAGGAAGCTTCGCGCGTAGACGAAGACCGAGTTCATGTGGCCGAGAATGAACAGTGATAGATAGGCTCCCGAAGCGACCTGGTAGGTCCGCTGGAAGTCATGCGCTGCAGCGCTCCAGCGCCATGCCAGAAAGAGGCCAGTGCCGATCTGGAAAAGCATGGCCGCCACCAATAACGGTTCACCTACGGCAGAGCGATAAACCAGGCGTCCGATCTTCATAACGGCTGCATGCGCATCCGGCCCTATCAAGCCGAACAGATGATTGGTAAGATGAAATACCACGTATAGGCACAGGACGGCGGCCGTTACCCCGTGGACAACCCGCCAATCTCCGACTGCAGGCATAGCTGCAGCGACCGGATCTCGGGCAGACTGCGACCAGATCGCGATTGCGAGCCAAATCGCACACCAGACGACCTCGTCGGGAATGGGGCTTTTGATCAAGACCTGGACAACCCCGAGAAAGACATAGAGTGTTGGTGACATTACGCTGGCATAGGCGAGGCGTCTTGAACCGGGATTCGACGTGAGACGGCATGCCAGAGCGATCCCAAGAAACGGCACGACGAACGCAACGACCAGGATGAAGGTCGCGCTGGCGATTGCGAGCGGTGGCGGGCTTACGGCCTGCGTGCTGACGACGGCATGAAAAGCCTTGAGCAGAAATGGATAACAAATCGCCGCCGCTGCGGGAACCACAGCCAAATAGTCAAGGCGATTGTCAAGAGGCGTCCTGCGATTCTGCGGGCGAACAAATGCTTCCATCACAAATCTATAGAGCCACAATAAAGAAACCGGCGTACGAGACGATTTCCAAGACAGGTGTGAAGACTTGCCTTCGCGTATTGCGTTACGATCGTGCATCGATTCTTTATTGTTCGATGACCACATAAACTCACACTTTCTCAAAGACACAGCGCCTGGCCGCAACCGAACCTGGCTTCGGTCATGCCGAACACGTCGCGCAATACCCAAAGCGGGGGTGTCGCCGTCGACATCGACATCATGAGGTTTGCCGTTGATCTTCAACGTGAATGCTATGGGTGCCTCTTTTTGGCAGGGAGCTGACAGGATGCGGCTGGCCGACCTGGACAGCGCCGGCCGGCTGCGTGCATCAATGGGCGTGCGTCGCTCAGGAACGAACGCGGATGATCGTCTTCCCCTTGCGTCGCTCGGTCGGGTTTAGGGCGGCAACGGCGTCGTCGAGGGTCGAGACGTTGCCTATGTTCGTCCGCAGTCGTCCATCCCGCACCCGCTGGACGATCTCACTCAGTTGGGCACGATCGGACTCGACGACGAAGTCGACCGCGGAGCCGTCGTCGGGCCGTGCTTCGACCGGCCCGACGATGGACACCAGCGTTCCTCCGGCTCGAACCAGGCCTGCGGACCGCTTCCCGATGTCGCCGCCGATGCCATCGATCACCAGATCGACACCGCCGACGTCTTCCAGGACGTCGTTGTCGAGGTCGACGAACTCCTTCGCGCCGGATTCGAGCACCTTCTGACGGTCGGCGGCGCGTCCGGTGCCGATGACGTAGGCGCCGAACTCTCGTGCGAGCTGCGTCACCATAGAACCGACTGCGCCCGCCGCGCCGTGCATGAGTATGCTCTGCCCCGCCTGAAGGCGGCCATGCGGGAACAGTCCCTGCCACGCGGTGAGGCCCGAGATTGGCAGACTCGCGCCCACCGTGAAGTCGACGTCGCCCGGGAGTGGCGCGAGGTTGCGTGCCTCGATGGCTACATACTCCGCCAGGGTGCCGTCGCGATACCAGTCGGCGAGGCCGAACACGCGCTGTCCCACCGACAGCCCCGTCGTGCCGTAGCCGAGAGCGGCGACCACTCCGGCCAGCTCGTGGCCGGGGATCGACGGTGTTCGATCACGGTCGAGGCGATCGGTCCAGGTCGAGGGCCACTCCAGCTCAGTCGGCACGAATCCCGACGCATGAACCTGAACGACGACGTCGTTTACTGCCGCCTGCGGCTCAGGCCGCTCCACCAGCTTCATCCCTGTCGTTCCCGCAGCCGGGTCCGTTACCACGATTGCTTTCATGTGAATTGTCTCCATGGGTGATTGTTCTTCTTGGTGGAAATGTTGCTTGGATGAGCGCATGTCGCTCACGGACGAACGCGGATGATCGTCTTCCCCTTGCGTCGCCCGGCCCGGTTGAAGGCGGCGACGGCATCGTCGAGGGGCGAGACGGTGCCGATGTTCGTCCGCAATCGCCCGTCCCGCACGCGCCGGATGATCTCACTCAATTGGGCGCGATCGGACACGACAACAAAGTCGATCGTCAGGCCGTCGGCGGGCCGTGCCTCGGTCGGCCCGGCGATCGTCACCAGCGTTCCTCCGGCTCGGATCACGGCTGCGGACCGCTTCGCGATGTCGCCGCCGAAGACATCGAACACCAGATGGACTCCGCCGACGTCTTCCAGGGCGTCGTTCTCGAGGTCGACGAACTCCTGCGCGCCGAAGTCGAGCACCGTCTGACGGTGGGCAGCGCGTCCGGTACCGATGACGTAGGCGCCGGCCTCACGTGCGAGCTGGGTTACCACCGAACCGACTGCGCCGGCCGCGCCGTGCACGAGGACGCTCTGCCCCGCCTGAAGGCGGCCGTGCCCGAACAGTCCCTGCCACGCGGTCAGGCCCGGCATCGCCACGCTCGCACCCACCGTGAAGTCGACGTCGCCCGGCAGCGGCGCGAGGTTGCGTGCCTCGACGGCCACATGCTCCGCCAGGGTGCCGCCGCGATACGAATCTGTAAGGCCGAACACCCGCTGTCCCACCGACAGCCCCGTCGTGCCATAGCCGAGGGCGGTGACCACACCAGCCAGCTCTTGCCCGGGAATCACCGGCGTCCGGTCACGGCCGAGGCGATCGATCCAGGTCGAGGGCCATGACAGCTCATCCCAGGTGAATCCCGACGCATGAACCTGAACGCGGACGTCGTTTATAGCTGGCTGCGGCTCGGGTCGCTCCGCCAGCTTCATCCCGACCGTTCCCGCAGTTTGGTCCGTTACCACGATCGCCTTCATCATCTACCGCCCGATGTGTGGGATGTCGTCATTTCCCTTTTGCGCATGAGCGAAAATAGAACGGTGAAGATCGATGATCCAATGACCTTCGGCTATGGAATCGATGCCGCCAACTCGGTGTGCAAAAATCAGCGGTGCGGAATAAACGTCTGCTTCTCACGCCAAAGGGCCGCCGTCATATTGATGATCTACCGCTCGGCCCCCTTGGCTTGGAAAAAATCTCATTGAGGGGCTTCGATTTTGCCATTCGATCCTCCGGAGATGCATATGGTTTTACATGCTCGACCGCGGAGACAATCGTGGAACCCTGATGTGGTGCTAAATTACCCTAGCCTTGCCGGTACATCCGAAAAGCCCAGACGCGTTCCCGAGAATCGTGCCTGGGTGCATCTAGGCTTTGACGTCAAGCCCGCGTCACACGACCCCTCTGAGCACTCTCGGAGAAAGTCGATGCGACCGGATAGAGTCAGATCGGGCCAACCCGTGTAACGGCGGGAAAGTCATTTTCAGGATCGAACACGTTATTGAAAAAATTCGTTAGGGAGTACATAGCCACCAGCGCGACGATCTCCATGACATTCGCATCCGTGTAGCCTGCATCACGAACGGCTTTCAGATCGGCGTCACTGACCTTGCCGCGGGTCTCGATCACTTTGCGCGCAAACTGGATGGCGGCGTCCCGCTTCGGGTCGATGGCATGGCCCTTCCGAGCGAGAATGATTTCATCTGCCGGCAGCTTGGCCATATGCTCGGCGGTAAAGCTGTGAACCGACAGGCAGTAGTCGCAGCCATTCATTTCGGAGACAGCGAGGCCGATGCTGTCACGGGTCTTCACGTCGAGCGCCTTGCTCAAGGAGCCGAGCAGGGCGGCCCACGCGTTGAACGCGATCGAGCTCTGCGCGAATGTCGCTATCATATTTGGGGTGAACCCGATGTTCTTGGTGAACGCATCGAGAGTCGGTTTACTATCGGCCGGCACTTGTTCCGGCTTTAGAGCTGCATTTCTTGGCATCATAGTCTTTCGTAAGCTACGGGCTTTACTAATGCTTATACGAGATCCAGCACGTCGGCGACCGGACGGCGCGGCTTCTGCGCCCAGTTTCCCGGACGCTCCGGCCCCACGGACAACAACATGACCGGCACTTCGTCCTCGGCCAGTCTGAACTCGCGGTGCACCGCTTCGGCATCGAAACCGATCATCGGCGTCGAACCCAGGCCCAGCGAGCGGGCCGCATAAATCATTGCCGCCGCGCCAAACGTGCCGGTGCGTACTGCCTCGTCGCGCTGGCGCTGCGGGTACTCCATGTACAGATCGCGTGCAGGGATTTCCCATTCCGACACCATGTTCGCCTGCATGATGCCCGCTTCCACTAGCGGTGCCAGACGCTCCGGTACTACGGTGGAATCGGCCAACTGGCCGCAGACGATGAAGGTAACGGCTGCTTCGGTGATCGCGGGCTGATCCCAAGCGATCGGACGCAACCGAGCCTTGGCTTCAGGCGAGCGTGCGGCGATGAAGCGCCAGTTCTGCAGGTGGAAGGATGTCGGCGCGGCGGTGCCGATTCGCACGAGCTCGCGGATTTGGTCGTCGCTCAAGCTGGCGGCAGGGTCGTAGTACTTGGCGGCGCTGCGGCTCAGGATACACTCTATAACGGCGTTGGTGATGGTGGTTCCGTTGGTCATGATGATTCCTATGGGTGAAGGGATAGGTTAAGATACGAAAGTGCTTTCGCGTCTTTTTGCTGAAAATGCCGCGGCGATGGGGCCCGTTCGGCGTCTAATGGCAACGCCATGGGTAATTTCCGAAAGCGAAGGCAGAACAGTGTGACCTCGTTTCGAGAACTGCTCGGTGCAGGGCGGCGGCTTGACCAAGTGACGCATCAGCGAACACACGTTCGCGGTCGGACCGACTGGAGCCGCTTCGCTGCTCTACGCGAGCGCCACCACGGTGGCCGCGACTAGCGAGACCGCAACAGCTGGGCCGACGGTCTCTGGTGATTTCATTGGGGGCTCCTTTGTTGCCCGCGCACGGCACCGTGGCTCCGCGCAATGGCTTCATTCAAAGTCGAGGCGGCCGCGTGTTCGGCCGACCCAGTGAACCTCACGATCGGACGCAGCCGGCGAAATTTGAAATTCCGTTTTGGCATGCATTCGATAAGCGTGGGGCATCGTCGCTCAAAAGCGCTGTGCGCGTGCCTCCCGGCGGTCCGCGGTCAACCATCGAGGCCGTGCCGAATTCGGACCGGGCGGCGTAGCTGAAGGAAAAGCAGGAGATCCTGGAGTCGGTCGACCTCGTCGCGTGCATGGACAAGGTCGCGCGGCTTCTCGCCGTGCGCATAGAGGTCCTGCGCCTCAGCAACGAGATCGGCCGCCAGAACCAAGGCGACGCTCGACGAGCGGCAGCGCAAGGCAGTTTTCCGAGCAGGCGACGATCCAGCGCGAGCTGGGCGAGGGGGGACGGCAAGCCCAGGAGGTCGCGGATCTGGCTTCGGCGATCGCGACAGCGAACATGCCGGAGGAGGCAAAATGCCACGCGCTGAAGGAGCTCCAGTGTTACGAGCGCATGCCCGAGGGCGCCGCCGAACAACACCCTTTACCCCTTCCTCCGTCGAGGCGGCAACTCGATATCACGGAGTAGTTTTATTGACGCTGCCTAAGCCGGTGAGATTCCGTTCCGTTGGGTTTCCCCCAATTTCTCCCGGGCTCTCGCTATCCGAATCGGGCTAGCGGCAATCGCTGCATTGTATTTGAGCTTCTGGCTCTCGCGCGAAGCGCCGTCGACGGCGATTGTGACAATTGCAATTGTCGTCGAACCAAATCGTGGCTAGGCCCTCGAGAAGGTGGTCTTTCGCGTGATCGCGACTGCCATCGGGGTCGCAGTTTCGATTGCAAGAACGGCGTTCTTCTCCCAAACGCGCGATCTTCCTGCTGATAGCGTATGCCGGCTGAATAGGCCTATGCGTGTCGGCAAGCCGGAACGGCTCGGTCAGCACGCGGTGCTGCGATCCCTCGCTGTCAAACGCGAGGCCCTCTGCGCAGTGACCGACCTCAACTATCCCGCCCTCGAATCCGGTGAACGAGTGCCCAGGTAGGTCTCGACCGACACTGGGGCAGGGTCGCGGTGGGCTGGCCGGATCGGATTTTGCGCGAGCTGGCGGAGGATGTCCGTGAGCAGGAGCTCTTGGTGCTGCTGCTCGTGGTGGCTTCCGAGCTCGATCAGCTCAGCGACCTCCCAGGGTTGGCCGTGGGCCAAGCAAGCTGGCGACTGCCTGGTCGACTCCGCCCGGTATGCCTAGACTTCGTCCAAGGACGCGGCTGCCGCGCTCGTAGGAATTAAACAGGAACGTGAACCGCTCATCGAACGGTCCGTAGCCCTTCGGGTGGGCGAGAACCATCGTCACAAAAAAACAGGTCGTGTGTGCGAGGTGTCACTTCGCAGGGCTCGCGTCGGTCATCTGCTGCATCGTTGCGTCCGCGTCGGAAAGAGGTTCCCCGAGCTACGCGCTCGTGTGCCGTAGTAGAACCGCTCAAGGTCGCTGAGCGCGAGCGCCGACTGAAAAGATGCGCAGGGGCCATTGCAAGTCCTCACGATGAATTCGGAATAGACTGTCGCAACGCGCATGGCACCGCGCGCGCCAAACGTTATGGAATACTGCAACTGCGTCATGGCCGGGCTTGTCCCAGCCATGACGACTTCGCTTCACGTCAGCAACGACGGTTGGATGGACGCGACAAGTTCGGGCATGAGGAGGCGGGACCGGGGCCCAGGAGTTAGATTAAGGAGCCTGCACCTTGAGCGTCAGTCTTGCGAACATTGTCGTTGTTCGAGGCAGGGCCAGACGAGTGGCGGAGTTTATCCAGCGCACTCGTCCAGTCGCGAACACGAGCAACTTTGATAAAGGCATCGAGCGCCGGCGAATACTGCCTCCCCGCGACGGCCAAAAGCTGCACCTCTCGCCGGACGGGGTCGCCCTCAATTGGAATAGCGGTGAGCGACGGCAGTCTGGGTGCGTGCTCTGGCGCCAAGATGGCTCCAAAACCAGCGGATGCCATCTGCTGAAGATGCCCTTCCTGATCGCTCCTGTGCACAACGTTAGGCCCTGGATTGTCGGCAAAACAAGCCTGCTTGAATCGGCCTGCGACGTCGCATCCGAGTCTTTCGAGAAATACCACCTCATGCAAGTCTGGGAGCGGGATAACGGTTCGCCCCGCCATCGGATGTTTCCGAGATAGAACGAGCACGCACCGCTCCTCGAAGAGCGACCAGCGGTCGATACGTTCAGGTAGCTCCACGGCGTCACCGACGAGTGCGGCATTGATCTCGCCATCTAAAAGCATCGCAACGAGCCCGTTGGCATCGGTCTCGCGCAGATCAACTCGAAGGTCAGGGATGATCGTGGCGAGCTCCACGAGCAATTCCGTAATGAGCGCGGCGGAGACGGACGGCACCAGCCCGATCTTGAGCGGGGCGATTGTCTTCTTTTTATAGCCTCGCGCCTGAAGCCATACCGCCTCCGCGGCGGCAAATATCTCCTCCAGCGTGGGCAAAATCATCTTGCCCAGCTCGGTGAGCTGGGTGAGGTGACGTTCACGGTGAATCAACGCGCCACCGAGTTCTTGCTCTAGCTTGTGTACCGCCTTTGTCAGCGCCGGCTGGGTCACATTGCATTGCTCCGCAGCCCGCGTAAAATTGAGCGTCCTTGCTAGGGCCAAGAAATATCGTACCTGATGAAACTGCAGCTGCATACTCATACTCGAAAGATTTGCCGTGGTGCGGACCGTTCCAGTTCGTTGCCATGGTGGGCAGGGGCGATGGTCAAGCGGTTTGTCGCCGAGGTTCCGAGAAAACAGGTATTGTGCGCCGGCTCGGAATTGGTCGACCCGCGCCTTGCGGAAAGTTTTCTCACTGACGCTGTTTCCTATTAACGTCGCGGACCAAGACATCAGCTCAATCCGAGAGCCGGAAACACCGCGTCCGATCAAGCGATGCAGTTAACGCTGGGAATATGGCGCACATCCTTGTTCTCCGTGACGCTCTTCCGGACTACAGATAGAGCTGATTGATCGCGGCGTTAAGCGCAGTTCTTGTTGCAGCGTTCTCATTCTTGCGGGTTTGTTGGGTGAGTATTTCATGGCGCTTGCATCTGTAGCGTGTCCAACACCTCAGTGGTCTGGACCGCCGGGTCCACCAAGTGGACCCGCAGAATCTGCCGTGGTCTAGAGGATCGGTTCCGCTAATTCGGACTGCGCGAGTGATCCTTTACGACGGGTTTCGCTGGGTGCCGACACGCTAGTCATATCTGTAATCAAGAAGCGTAGTATGTACTCTTCGCTCGCCAAGTTGACGTGCGGCCCCACGCGTTGACCTGCTCGTAACGAGCGCAAATCACAATGCGACGAGATTGGGAAGGGTCACGGAAGTCAGTCTCAGCCTACACGCGCGTCACTCATGAATTTCGTTCGAATGCTTTTCGATCACCGCTCCCGCGTGACGGCAACTATCCGCAATTCTCTTGAGCGCCGCCTTTGCTTTGTCGATGTCGGGCATCGAACGATCAAGCCAGGGCACGGCGGGATCGGCATTCCTTGTCATCACGGGCAACGGTCGCTTGATCTTGTGCACCGTCGCGGCGCTACTGCATCTGAACTCACTTGGATGCACGGTGAGGGGGAATGCGCCATTTGGTTCCTTCGATCACGCCGCAGCAAATACTGAGACGTCCTCGGCGGTCGATGAGCTAGTTAGCTACAACGCCCCGACCAACCCGAAGTCGCCGCGATCTGGGCGCTCGGACTCTTCGTTCCCGTCAGCTGCGCCGAACATGGAAGGAGATGGCTATGAGTGGTTCAAAGGAACAAGCCACGAGCATGGCGCTGTCCCCGACGATGAATAGCACGAAGGTGGCGCCGACCTTGAAATCAGTGGGACCAGCCCCAGGTGTTCTTCCTGAAGGAATATAAGTCGCTGTCCTTTATGGCGATCCGATCCGGCCTGGCGTATAGGCCATCTTAGCGCATCACAATATGCCACACCTGAATCCGCTGGCGGAGCCATCTGCAGGATGTTCAATTCACGCCGCCTGATTTGACTGTGCGGGCAGCGTGAATTGAAAAGTTGTGCCCTGAGGTTGGTCGGCGGTGGCCCATATTCGTCCCCCGTGAGCTTCGACAATCGAACGGCAGATCGATAGCCCCATGCCCATGCCGCCGGGCTTTGATGTAATGAAGGCGTCAAAGACGCGGTCGAGGTCCAGTGAGCTCAGACCTGGACCCGAATCCCGCACTTCGACAAGCACGCCGTCCGGCTCACCTTTAGCGGTGGTGATGACTAGTTCTCGTGACCTCTCGCAGACCGAGCTCAGCGCTTCGATCGCGTTGACGATCAGGTTCATGATCACCTGTTGCACCTGGACCCGATCTCCTTGAATGAGCGGCAAGCCCTTCACGAGGTGTGGCCGCACCGAAATGCCATTCTTCACGACTTCGCCACAGGTCAGGGCTATAACCTCAAGGATTGCTCCGTTGATGTCCACGTCTTCTTTCCGGAGAGGTGCTTTTTTGAAGAGCGCGCGCATGCGGTCGATGATCTCGCTGACGCGATTGCCGTTTGCAAAGATCCGGTTGAGAGCCGTTCGAGCTTTCTCCAGATCTGCCGGTTCTTTGCTCAGCCAGTGCAACGCCGCAGAGGCGTTGTTGAGCGTCGCCCCGATCGGCTGGTTGACTTCATGGGCAATCGAAGCCGAGAGCTGCCCCAGTGTTGCGACTCGATTCGCGTGCACGAGCTCCATCTGCACCTCGCTGTAACGCCGCTCGCTTTCGCGAATTTCCTCCTCCGCCCGCTTGCGCTCGGTTAAGTCGACCACGAAGGCCACGCCCTGGTCGTGACGCCCGCCGAACGTCGCTGCCCCAACCAGCACCGGCACGCGGCCGCCGCTTTTCAGGAAGTACTCCTTCTCATAGGGTTGCGTGATTCCGGTCGCCTCCAGATCCGCCACACGTCGGTCGTCAGCATCGCGCCATTCGGTGGGCGTCAGATCCCGCCAGCGCAGTTGACCGGAGACGAGATCGTCGCGGCCGTATCCGACGATGCGGAGAAAAGCTTCATTGGCATCGATGATCCGACCGTCAAGATCCCAGACGAAGATGCCGATGATGTTGGCATCCACTAGCCGTCGGATCCTGGCCTCCCGCTCAGCTAGATCGCGGTACAGGCTGGCGTTCTCTATTGAGATAGCCGCCTGGGAAGCGAGCAGTGTGAGGACCACCATTCGAGCTGGAGTAAACGCGCCAGTCGTAAGGTTGTTCTCCAAGTACAGCATCCCGATCAACCTGGTCTGCTTAAGTATCGGCAGGCAGAGCACTGACCGTGAGCGGTGGTCGCGAATATAGCCATCCGCTGAAAACGAGTTCTGACTGGACGCATCGTGCAGGAGAACGCTTTCTTTTGTCCGAAGGACGTAGTGAAACACAGACTTCGGTAGATCTGCGGCCGTGACGGGTGCCTGTTTCAGGACCACGTTCGCGTTGTCACTGCTGGTTGTGGCCTCTGCTTCTATTAGATATTCGTCGCCTCGGGGAAGAATCAAGAGACCTCGATCGGCGCCCGCATGTTCAATTGCCAAACTCATGAGCGTGTTGATTAGCTTCTCGAAAACGATCTCGCCTGACACTGCTTCCGAGACTCTGATGACGGTAGCTAAATCGAGCCGCTCGATGGGTGTCACTATCGTCGTCGTGGAATCCGGGATCGACTTGTCCACTTTGAGATGCGGATAAAGCCGCTCGAGTTGGCGAACCTTTCCGTCGGCTCCCCAGCGCAGGTAGCAGGCCCGCGCGGCCCGCAAATAGGTCCCCGCGATCTTCTCGTGACCGCGCTCTGCGTAGAAACGCCCGGCAATCTCGTTGGCAATCGCCTGGTTGTGCACGAACCCGTGTTTGTGAGCTTCGTGGATAGCCTTGTCGTACAGCTCCTGAGCGTTCAGTACGCGGCCCTCAATGCGGGCGATCTCGGCACCGACCAAGGCAGCACGGTTCTCGAAGTTTTCCGCACAGCGCGCCGCCCATACTTCGAGTTGTTTGTGGTGGGCCACAAGAGCCTCAAAATGTTGCTGTTTCTCGTCCGGCGATGCAGAATGCCATGCTGCCGCGTGGCCGAGCGCACTATAGAAGCAATACTCCGCCGTTTCAAAATGTGATGGTGAGGTCCAAATTAGCTGTTGCGCTCTCGATGACGCATCCATGGCGGAAGCATAATCCGCAGCGAAGAACCGGGCTTGTAACTTGCGGACCCAATATCGAAACTCGAGCAGCTTCAAGACCGGATTACTCGCTAGGTGACGCTCGAATCGAACCTCATCGAATCCATCGTGGTTGAAGGAGCCAAACGTCGGAGTCAGTCCGCTAAGCGTCCGAATAAATCCGAGCTGCATGGTGAGATTATCAATGACGAAACCGAACCGAACCTTCTGCGCATACTCGAAACCCCTCTCGGCTTCCCGTTCCACCTCAGCAAGCGGGTCTCCCGCTGCCAAAAAGTTGGTTATCAAGTGATTGCAGCTATAACCCGCAAATGCAATGTCCCCTGTGCGGTCGGCAGTAGCAAAGGCGCGGCGTACCAGATCACGTCCCTCTAAGACATGTCTTGCCCACGGCATGACAATGTTCCCAAAGGACATGTACGTTCGAGCTTGATAGCGCTTTAAGCCGCGCTTTTCTACCAGTTCATAGCCAAGCCGGCCGAAACGAAAACCGTCCTGATAGTTGCTGAAGCGAGGTCCAGCGATCTGGGCGAACCATACATAAGCGAAGCATGACCCATCGCTGTTGCCATACTCGAGGCTCAGATTCACCATTCGACAAACAACGAGCGAAGATAAGTTCTCCTCGATATGCATTGCCGGAAACTCGGCTAATATATCTAGAGTGGCGAGTAAGCCCGGATCGCTCATCAATGGCAAGTCGATGAGTTCCTCGATTTGTCGACTGCCAAGCTGGGACCAGATTCGATCGTATTCGCGTTGTACGTCGATACTAGTCGGATGAAGTGACCAATCAATGCCTCCACGCTGGAGGTATTCAAGGCATATCTCCACGCCGCGATCGCTCTGGTCCAAAGCGGTATAGAGCGTGAGCCGCAAACGTGTGACGGCGGCGGTATCGAGGCCGCTTCTGGCACGACGCGCCAGCATCGAAAGTCGAGTTTCGGCTGCCACCTTACTCGCGGTCAGTAATTCGCACTCGGCCGTTAGATATTCGATGGCGAAGATGAGTTCGTAGTTGTAGTCCCAAATCTGCTCAGTCAAAAACGCCCGCCCAACGGCGAGATAGGAAAGCGCTGAAGTATACGCCGTTGAGACCTTCGCGCGTCTACCTGCAATTAGGTTCAATTCTGCGACCCACTCACGCTCCTGATCTGACGTTATGAGATGAGAGCCACGATTGAGCTGGTTTACGATATCGAAGATCTTCTCTTCGATCTGCGTTGGCGGAATTCCGACTGCGAGGAGGCGGCCAATTCGAATATGAGCTTCGGCGCGGGCCGTTTCAGGTATTAGTGAATAAGCCGCTTCCTGGACACGATCATGCAGAAAACTATAGGCGCTTTCTGAGTGGAGAATGAGCCCAACTCGGACCGCTTCCAGGAGATCGCGATGCACTACATCCTTCGAGTCTCCGTAAGTCGTTGCAAGTAGTGCGAAATCCGCGCTGTTGCCTAAACAGGCAAGCTGCTGCAGTGCGTTCTGAGTTCGAACGGGCAGCCGAGTCAACTTCCCAACCATGAGGTCCACCACGTTATCGGTGTAACCCTTTGCGTGAATGAGATTCAGATCCCAAGACCATCGCGCGTTGCAGTGGTCAAAAATCAGTAACGCCTCCTCTGCAAGCGCATAAATAAACTGATTAGCGAAGAATGGATTGCCAGCAGTCTTCTCTTGAACTAGTTGCGCCAACGAGGTGGCGCGGTCGGGCTCGCAGTGAAGGGAATCCGCAACCAATTGTCCCAAGTGTTCACGGGCCAGAGGCGCGAGGGTGATCTCCTGCACTATCGCGCCAGCTTCGCGGATTGATTCGAGCCTGCGCGTCAGGGGATGGGCGGAGTCCACTTCGTTGTCTCGGTAGGCGCAGATCAACATCATGTACTGCACGTCCTGCCGGCTCAGAAGATCTTCGAGCAAATCGAGCGTTGCTGCATCGAGCCACTGCAAATCGTCGAGGAACAGCGCAAGCGGATGCTCCGGCCGCGCGAATACGGCGATGAATCGCCGGAATACCAATTGGAATCGGCGTTGCGCATCCAGTGGCGGTAGGATAGGAACCGGAGGCTGTTCTCCGATGATTAGCTTCAATTCCGGGACAAGATCGATGATAAGCCCCGCGTTTGGCCCCAACGCCTGGCGAAAGGCATCGCGCCAGATGCTCAGCTCTTCTTCCTCCTTGCCGAGAAGCGGGCGGACAAGGCTCCCGAAGGCCTGCGCGAATGTGGCATAAGGGATGTCGCGTTTGTATTGGTCAAACTTACCCGAGGCAAAAAGGCCGCGGGGCGGTACAAGCACCTTGTGCAGCTCATTGACGACAGAGGACTTGCCGATACCGGAATATCCGGAGACCAGAACCAACTCTGGCGCACCGGTCTTGATGATGCGATCGAAGCAGGAAAGCAACGTCGCGATCTCACGATCTCGTCCGTACAGCTTTTCGGGGATCAGCAGCCGGTTCGGCGTGTCCTGCAGGCCGAGCGGGAAGTCATCGATGCGGCGGCGCGCTTCCCATTCCGCCAGGCAGCGTCGCAGATCGCGCTCGACACCGACGGCGGTCTGGTAACGATCCTCGGGGGTCTTGGCGAGCAGCTTCATAATGATCGCCGAGACGGGCGCTGGGACACTCTCTAGCCGTTCCCCTGGCGGCACTGGTTTTCTGGCAATATGGCAGTGCACCCATTCCATCGGATCAGCCGCCGTGAAGGGCAGAACGCCCGTGAGCATCTGGTACAGCGTGACGCCGACGGCGTAGAGATCGCTGCGGGCGTCGATCGAGCGGTTCATCCGCCCGGTTTGTTCGGGGGCCATGTAGGCAAGTGTACCTGCGATGGTCTCCGGCGGCTCGGGCGCCTGCCGCTCGCGGGACAGGCGCGATGCGATGCCAAACCCAGTGAGCCGCACGTGTTCATCCGCGCAGTCCACCACAATATTAGCTGGCTTGATGTCTTTGTGGATGAGCCCGCGCTGATGAAGCTTGCCCAGTGCAGAGGTAACAGCAATAGCAAGGCGCAAGAAGCGTCCTACCTCCTTGGGCCCACCGAGCAAACGATCGAGCGGCTGCCCGCCACCCAGATCATCGAGCACCAGTACGGTCCGACCGGCGTCGCGCATGAGGGCGAGCGGCCGCGCCGCCCATGCCCCGTCGAGTTCATCTTTCAGCTCGTATTCGTGCGTGAGCCGATCGAGTGTCGCCCGGGACGGGTGGTCAGCGGCAGGCGCAACAAGCAGCACGGCGAGCCGGTTGCCATTGTCGTCCACTCGCCAGCCGCGACTGAACACGCGCTCGCCGTCCTCCCACAACACCTGAGAGCCGGCGTCCGAGTACGAGACGTTCAGCGACTGCTGCACCATCCGTCAAACTCCGCCGTAGGGCTTCGGCTTGAAGTCGGCTGATCAAGCTCTTCGCGCGCCACACGCGCGGCCTCTCTCCAGCCTGGAGAAATCGTACTCCATCACCCGAGAAATGCCAGCCTTCCCTTGTCTTGCCGGGTACGGCGGACGCAGATCCTTCTTCGTTTAGCGACGATTGCGAGCGATTTACCCGTCCCGACCAAGGAGGTGCAGAAGCGCGAGCTGGAACGCGGCGACCAGTTGGTCTACCGCGAGCGCCAGCTGACGCAGCTCACCGAACTTGGAAAGGAAGTCCTTCCGATGCCAGCATGCGCACTGGCCTCTGCAGAGGCGGTGGCCCATAAGTTCCAACGCAAGGAAGTCGCCACTGAAGATGGCCTCACCCCCTCCATCTCGGCGTCGCTCGCCCTCGATCCGGTCGCGGAGATCGCAAAGTTCGTCCCTCTACTTCACGTCGAGCCGCGCGAGGGCGCGGCGGAGAAGCTCGTCGATCTCGTGCTTGAGGGCGAGATCAACGCCGCAATGGTCGGGGACGTGCAGGACATGCCCGTCCGCATCGACGACTGCTCGCTTTCGAGGAGCGCTACGTTCCGGTTCTCGCGCCGACACACTGGCTCGCAAACCGTCCCTCGATCGGCATCGACGATCTCCGTGATACCATCTTGCCGGAACGAGCCTGCTGCGACGTCGCCCCGAAGAGGCAGCAATCGTATTTCCCCGAGAAACCACCCCCCCTCGGCTACTGCAGCGGTCACGACTTGCACCTGCAGTATGTGGCCGCCGCTGGCTTCGGCGTGATACTGGTGCCCGAGCACATGCCACGCTTCCGACGCTCAAGACCATTCCGCTCGAAGGCGACCCGGTTTCGCGGAAGGCGCGGTTGTTGGCTGTGCAGGGGCGCCGCAACTCGCCGGCGCTGGACGCTTTCGTCAAGGTCGCGCGGCTTCGCGACTGGTCGGTCGAAGTCCCCACCGGGGCATGCCGCACGCAACGATCCCGGAGGTGTGACCACGACACGCACGCCGGCGGGCAACCGCCTCCGGCCAATCGATCCGCATGACTGACGCCTTACTGATGCCGAATCGACAAGATATTCGCTCAGATTCGCACCGAGCTGTTGACGACGTTCAGCGTCGCGGACTAGGAGTCAAGCAGCCACCTCGTGGGCTGGCTGCGCGATACAGACGTGACATCGCACGCATTGAAGGTCGGAGACGTCGCGCCGGATCGACATCCGCCGCTATGATCAATAAAGCGCACTAGCCTCCGATATCGCTGCCTAGTGTGGGCCCGAACAGCTCCCATCTGTCGCCCTTGAACCTCCGGAGCTGCACCTGTTTGATCGGCGCGAAGTCGATCGGGCTGGTGTTGATCTTGATGCCGGGCAGCAGGTTGGTGGTCCTGAAGTCCTTGAGGTTTGCAGCCTGCTTCATCACGTTCTCGCGCGTGAGGTTATCGCCGCACTGCTTGAGCACCTGAACGAGCGTCTGGGCCATATTGAAGCCTGTCATCACCAGACTATCGGCCCGATCGGCTTCGGGGAAAATGTCGGCGAGGAAGTCGTCGAAGGCCTTCATGCCGGGATCATCCTTCCACTGCGGATCGAGCGCGTCCATCAGATGGGTCACTGAAATGATGCCCTGTGCGTTTTCGAAACCGGCGGGCTTGATGACGGCTCCGATGGAGGTGCTGACGCTGTTGAGGACGTGCAGTGGCTTCCAGCCGATCTCGGCCGCCTTCCTGATGGCTTGCGCCGTGAATTTTGGCGTGGTGATGTCGACGAATACGTCGGCATTGAGCGACTTCATCTTGACGACGTGCGAGTCGATGGTCGGCTCGACCACCTCATAGGCGTCTTCGGCAACGATCATCGACGCAGCCTTGGTGCCGAGGCCATCCTTCAGGCCTTTGAGATAGTCCTTCCCGTAGTCGTCGTTCTGGTAGAGGACGGCGATCTTGGCGTTCGGCCTTTCCTTCAAAATATACCTCGCGTAGATCCGTGCCTCGTTCTGATTGTTAGGCGACCAACCTATAGTCCACGGGAAGTTCTGCGGATCATTCCATTTGGTCGCGCCGGTCTGCACGAACAGTTGCGGCACCTTTTTCGCGTTCATATATTTCTGTATGGCGGTGTTGGGCGGCGTGCCAAGCGAACCGAAGATGAGGAAAACTTCGTCGCTCTCAACCAGTCTGCGCGCCTGCTCGACCGCTTTTGATGGACTATAGCCGTCGTCATAGGAAATGAAGTTGATTTTGCGGCCGTTGATGCCGCCTTCGCCGTTGATCTTGCGAAAGTAGGCGGCCTCGGTCCTGCCTGTAGTACCGTAAGCCGACGCCGGCCCGCTGTAGGGCATGATGTTGCCGATCTTGATTTCGGTGTCGGTTGCGCCGGCATCGTATTTCTTCTGGGAAAGTACGCTGCCTCCGCTGGCAGCAAGCATTATAATGGCAGTCGAAAACGCCGCCAATCCTCGTGCGACGAAGGACATCTCGTTTCTCCCTATGAACCAATGAATGTGTCTGTTGTTATTGGCACACTCGGGAGACCTCGCTCGGATCTCTTCTCCGAGAGTGAACACCATTCATCAGGAGCTGTCGATCTTCACGAACGCCACTCGCGTGCGCGTTCGGCGTCAGTTCGCGCGAATTCGTCAATGGAGCTGCCCCTAATTCTCAAGACTAAGTCTCGCGACGCCCGCGAGCGCTCGCGCGAACAGGTTAGTCCGCTTTATCGGAGCCCCCCGTACACGTCTTCGCTTTAGCCGATCGGTATCGCGGCGAGCGGAGTCAAAGCCCTGTTCCAGCAAATGTCAGACCCGTCGCCTTTGGGCAAGTGCAGAAAGAAACACCTCGAACCGCGATCTCGATGGCATCGTTTCGATAGCCCGTTGTGATTGGACGGTCGACCAGGGCCGCGAACGTCGTCGAACGGACCGAGGTTCGCTCCAAGCACGGCGACAGCCACCTTGGCCACGTCTTCCCGGCTGGGTCGCGCGACAACGCCGGGTTGAGGTACTGCATGAACTCAGCCTCCTTGATTTCATCCACCGCGACCAATTGGAGAGCGAGGGGGTACGGCGAGTACTCAAAGCTCTTCTCGAGGGAGACCTGACGATGGCAGCGACTACAGAACGCGCGATCCTGGCCGGGGGCTGCTTCTGGGGAATTCAGCAACTGGTGCGGCGCTTGCCCGGCGTCGTCTCGACGCGGGTCGGCCACTCGGGCGGCGACGTCAAGAACGCCACGTATCGCAACCACGGCACGCACGCGGAAGCGATCGAGATCACGTTCGACCCGAGTCAGACGAGTTTCCGCGACTTGCTGGAATTCTTTTTCCAGATCCACGACCCGACGACGCCCAACCGGTAGGAAAATGACCGAGGCACAAGCTACAGGTCGGCGATTTTCTACACCAGCGAGGATCAGCGGCGCGTCGCCCAAGATACCATCGCCGACGTCGAGGTCTCAGGGCTGTGTCCGAGCAAAGTGGTGACCGAGCTCTCGCCCGCTGGCGATTTTTGGGAGGCCGAGCCCGAGCACCAAGATTATCTGGATCGCATTCCTAACGGCTACACCTGCCACTTCGTCCGCCCGCAGTGGAAGTTCCAGCGGCAATTCCTGTCAAGTTTTGGCGCGCCTGGTCGGCGATGATGTGTGATGCTTCAACGTGCGAGCCCAAGCAAAGCAAGCATCATCCCGGTATAACCAATGATCACATCGGGAGTCTGCCGTGATAGTGAGGGAGTTGCGAGATGTCATTGGCGCGCTGCAGAGCGAAGTTGAATTCGAGGCCGCTGTGCTTCGATGGCGGCAAACCTTATCCGGTTCGGTACGCGCAAGGGCGCGATAGCGCTGGTGCAGACCGAGGAAATTGCCCGCCGGCTTTCCGCGGCCGCTCCCGGTCTCGATGTCGAGATCGTCAAGTTCGAGACGACGGGCGATAGCACCGGCTCGGCAAGCTCTTGCCGCATGACGGCAAGGAGCGGGGCACCTTCGTCGCTGAAATCCGTCGCGCGGTTTTATCCGGTGAGCTGCAGGCCGCGATGCAATCGCTCAAGGACGTGCGGACACACCTGGGCTCGTGATCGTGGCGACCTTGTGGCGCGATCCGCCTGGAGACGTGCTGGTGCTGCGGCCGGGCGTTTCGCTTGCCGAGATCAAACGTATCCACGGCAATGGGTTCAAGGTCGGCACCAACTCGGTGCGCCGCGCGGCTTACGCGCGTCGGCTGTTTCCCGACATCGAGGTGATTCATTTTCGCGGCGCCGCCGACACCCGCGTCTGCAAGCTCGATCATCTGGAAAAGCAGCGGCTGCCGGACGGCGGCGCGGTCGGCCCTGCGGATGGACTGATCATGGCGCGCTCGGGACTCGAGAGCGTCGGTCTCGCCGATCGCATCGCCTATGAGTTTTCACCTCAGGAGATGCAGCCCGCGGTGGGGCATGGCATCGTCGCGCGGTCGAATGCGTCGCGCGGGGTTGACCAACGCGGCAGATTCTTGCGCTGATCGACGATCAGACGGCGCACCGATGCGCCAATGCCGAGCGCGAAGTAATCTGGGTGCTCAATGGTCACTGCAAATTCGCTGGTCGCCGGATTTTTCCACTATTGCGGGCGAGCGGATATCAGCGACCGTGCTCGATCATGCGGGTGGTGTGTTCATCGAAGCATAGCGTTCGGACCTGCCGACAGGCCGCGCGAGCTCGGCCGCGCCGTCCGGCTTAAGCTGCTGCAAAAAGGCGCGGCCGACATCATCGAGCGCGGTCGGCGGTTTGATTGTCGCGAAGCTCAGTTCTTGTATGCCCGCACTCGTTTCAGCATCTGCTCGACATGGGCGATCGGCGTCTCCGGCAAGATCCCGTGACCGAGATTGAAGATCAGCCGTCCCTTGGCATAATCTGAAAGCACGTCGTCGACCGCGCGATCGAGCGCCGCGCCGCCGGCGATCAGGACCAGCGGATCGAGATTGCCCTGAATGGCGGCGCGGTTCTGCACGCGCTCACGGATCAATGAGGGCTCTGCGGCCCAGTCAATGCTGGCGGCGTTGACGCCGGTTGCTTCCACATACGAGGGCAACAGTGCGCCGGCGCCGCGGGGAAATCCGATGATCTTGGCGTCCGGTGCCTTCGCCCGCACGCCCGCAATAATGCGGCGCGCCGGTTCGATCGACCAGCGTTCGAATTCCCGAGGCGGCAGCACGCCAGCCCAGGTGTCGAAAATCTGCAAGGCGTCGGCGCCGGCCGCGAGCTGTCCGAGCAGATATTGGATCGAATTCTCGATCAGCACGTCGATGATGCGGGCGAAGGCATCCGGATGCTGATAGGCCATCATCCGCGCCGGCGCCTGGTCGGGCGTACCCTGTCCGGCCACCATATAGGTCGCAACCGTCCACGGTGCGCCGCAAAAGCCGATCAGCGCAGTCGTCGGATCGAGCTCGCGGCGCACCCGCCGCAACGCTTCATAGATCGGCTCGAGTTTCACAAAATCAGCTTGCGCTGAAAGCGCGCGGGCCTTTTCCGGCGTGTCCAAGGGATCGAGCCGTGGACCTTCACGCTCCTCGAAGCGCACCTCGCGGCCGAGCGCGTAGGGGATGACCAGAATATCGGAAAAGATAATCGCGGCGTCGAAATTGAAGCGGCGGATCGGCTGCAGCGTGACCTCAGTGGCATATTCCGGCGTGAAGCAGAGATCGAGAAAACTTCCCGCCTTGGCGCGCAATTGCCGATATTCCGGCAAATAGCGGCCGGCCTGCCGCAACATCCAGATTGGGGGAATTGGTTGTCGTTGTCCGGAAAGGACTTCGATAAAAGGCTTTATGGCAGGGCTTTGGGTCAAAGCGGATCCATGCTGATCAAGAAGCTTGCGGGTGCTTCTGATACACGACGGGCGCGACCTCGCCAAGTGTTGGGAGTGTCAGCCCATGCCACCTGAAGGCGCGCAGTCTGCAATCTCGCCCAGTGCCGCCCGCAACTGTCACCGCTTTTGCTACGGTGGGATGCGGAGAAGCACGAAGTTGTGCAGTACCGCCTGGAACGTGACCTCGGGATTTTCTGCCAAGGCATTGCGCAAGGCCAGCGTTCGGTGCGCCGTCAGTTCGGCGATAGAACCTACCCTGCAACGGCCTTGCCGCGTCCTCTTTATCTTCTTCGGACGGCGGCGCGCGCTGGCACGCGCAACCTCGATTGGTCCAATGGCGGCAACTGGTTTAGACGTCTCCAGATGCAGCTGGTGGCATTCCTCGCCACGTTATCACACGGCGCGGCGGCTATAACGACCTTCTATCGACTCTTTGGCGAGAGGTGATTTCCCTCGCCGGCGTTGCAAGGTCATTCTCGTCGGGCGCTGGATAGTCATCTTTACACGAACAGGAGCTGCCATGAAGATTCAAGTCCGCAGCCTCGCGATTGCGCTCGCAATTGCTGTTCCTATCGCGGTGGCTGCCACGGCCGAATCGTCTGCTGCTCCGATCAATGGCACGTCGATCAAGGCGGCGGTACCAGCCGTTACGACGGACGTGCGCTATCGGGTGCGGCGAGGTTATTCCACCTATAATTTGCACCGGGGCTATCCGACCTATAATTCATATTGGAGCTATCCGACCCATAACTACTCCTATCCCGGCTACGCGTACGGGGGTGGTGACTACGGCTGGTGGTGACGCCAATGTTCGGCGGCGTGCGTTGGAGCAAGCTGAGAAGAACTCGGCGCGAGCGTATGGTTTCTGCCTTATCCTTGCACCAAGCGCAGTGCTGGTTATTCACCGATGTGGGATGTTCAGCTGGCCGAGTGGTCTAAAGAGGCTATCGCAAAGAACCAACGGAAGCTCATCACTGACGGTGACGGCGTGGTAGCTAAGAGCGAAACAGGCTTATTGGTAAGCTCGCGCACGCATATCGATCTCGTTGGCAGGGTTGGGGATAAACAACAAAGGAGCGAGCAAATGACTTCGCCCCAAGATAGCTTGACGGGCAAATCAGCTCATGAACTCGGCTTCTCAAGCACGAACACGGAAAGCGCGAGTACAGAGCATTTCTACGCCGATCTGAAGCCGTTCGATAACTTCTCGCAACTAACGCATTTCGACCGCTATCTTCCCTTGCCGGACGATTGGTTCATCGGAATTGCCGATGTCGTCCAATCGACGACAGCGATCAAGACCGGCCGATACAAAGCCGTCAACACCGTGGGCGCTGCGGTGCTGGTCGCCATAACCAACGCGTTGCCCGAACTCTGCTTTCCCTATGTTTTCGGCGGCGACGAAGCGACCGTAGCGATCCCCGGCAAGTATCTTGACGAAGTGAAGCCGGAAATCGCAGATGCTATCGAGGCTCGGCTGGTTTCGGCCCAGCTCTCTGGCGTTTGTGTAGCGGGCACACATCGTCAGACGAGCGCGCATCTCACCTGTTACGTGCCTTCAAACATCCGGTCAGATCACGTCCACTTCGTTGATGGGGCCGACGGAGGTTATGCCGCGGCATCGGCCAAACTCAAAGCAGGCAGGACGGCTGTCATGGCAGGCGTGGCATGACTTTTGGGGGGAGCCGAAGGCCGATTTTCCTAACTCAGATCATTTTGGGCTGCTGACCGACACCAGATTTCGCCCTCCATCGCCGCATGCTGGCTAATGCAAGTTTTCGGTATGGTCATTTTGAGCAACCGCCTGATCGGGGAACGTTCCGCATGGGCTATCGATGCTGGAGCAGCTTCATTGCAGCATAGACGTCAGCAAGAAGATGGCGGCCGATCAAGCCGTTCTCGACGGGGAGCAACAAAAAGCTCGACGAAATTTTGAGGAGAACATGGCTACTGCACAGCGCGCGGCATCTCGCTCTCAGGAGCCAATCATCGTGCAGGTCCCCCAAGCCGCTCTGGAGCCGGCACTCCCTGAGGCGGCGAGCCATCAAAACAGGTTGCCGGCGTATCTCGACTTCGATTTCGGGCCGCAAGGAAAAGGGCCGCAGGGCGCAAGCGACGACGCGCGAGGTCACGCTGACCTATAACGTTGTGCACACAACGATTGCGCGGTTGAGGACGGCAGAAGCCTGGCCCCTGGGGGCTTAGAGAACCGGGCGTGGACTTTCTATGATCGCTGCATGGGTTTGTGTGCGCCAGTCGATACCCCGAAATACGCCCCTATAGTGATCGACAGTTGTCGATCCTAAAGTTCGATGACCATCTGTCCGGGGACCTCAAGGGCCGTCGGATCGCAGCCCAAACGAAGGAGTGTTGCCCAAGTAGCATGTAGGACGAATTAGGCTTCTCATGATGCAGTTTCGCGTAATGAACCTTGTGCGAAACAAGATGCCGACGAGTGGCGCCCTTGTTGTGCCCGCAGATCTGAATCGAGTCATTCAAGGGGGAATCGAGTCGGTCTCCCGTTCGGCTGAAGGCCGGTCAAAGAAGGAACGAGAGGGTCCTTTCTTGCCGATCGTCTACCTTGAGCGCGAACAGATCGTCGGCGCGCGTCCTGCCCAAGATTGGCGGCCGCGATGGGAATGCTGAGCCGACCAACTACGCCTCAGTGCGACAAGGGTTTGAACCGCGAAGCGACAAATCATCGCAACGCTTGCGATTGCGTGACCGCGATCCCAATCCACAGCGTCACCCGATTGGACATGGATCAATCCTCGCCAACTGTATGCAATCGCAAATGGCATCGTACAAAAGCTTGGGACACCAGTCCTTGCCGTTTCAATTGGTGACGTGTTGTTTTTGATGGCTGCGGCCCCGATGCGGCCGCTATGTTTCGATCTGCGTTCGCTACCTTCTACAATACTTCGAAAATACGAAATTGGACTACGCGGGTAACGACCGAGTTGTTCTTGCACACTCAGGTCTGGTGGTGGCACGAAGCCAACTCCTCCGAGCCCCAACTAGATTCGAGCTCGACCGGACGCGCTACGCCGAGCCTTTTGCCCATAGCGGATTATCAGAGGGACTGCTGGCGACGTCGGCTACTGACCCCATTGCGGAAGTGCTCGGCTTTAAGGGGAGCGCCTTAAACCTTCGTATCGTTCCGTGACACCATTTAGATGACGGGACGACTACTGATGTTCAATTGAGTTGCTGATCGCGATCGTCCTAGGCTGCATGCGTTGGAAAAGCGCACGAAGTCATGAAGTGCGATTGTGAAAAAAAGGATGATCGAAGAATAGCTGCGATAGAGCCAAGAGGAGACTACAATGCCCAACTGCTCCGAAAGTCTTAGATCTGGAAGTGCCGCGCGATGCGCAGTTTGTGATGGCAAGTTTGGTCTCGTCCGGCACTACTCGTGGCGAGCGTCTCTTTGTTCCAAGAAGTGCGTCGATCGCTTCAGATCTCGCAGGGAAAGCGACCGGAATTGGGTGGGCTTGCTCCAGATCACCTTCAACCAGCTGCCAGAGAATCGCGTGAGGGCTTTGTGATGATCCAGATCTCACAACGAGGCAAGGCATGTTTAGAGACGGCACGGACTTTGCTCCGCGTAGCCCAAACCATGACCGACTCAGCGATTGCGGGTCAGCTTAAGGCCCTTGCCGACGACTACGAGCGGCGAGCTGAGAAAGCTTCGCACGTTGATGCGGCCAAAGCATTGGCCCGATCTGCTCCTAGCGCTGAAGGCGAATGGCATGCATGACCGGGTGGGCAGCTTCAACATGTTCCGCGAGTTCTGTACCATTGAAGCGCTGAACCTGCGCCCCGGCTCAAAGGAGCTGGAGGCATTCAACGTCGAGCGTGTGCGCGGCTACCTCGAGTGCAATCTCGGTTGCAAGAAGAAGGAAGTGATCCAAGCGCTCGGCCTGAATCCGCGAACGGTGGCCAAGGCATTCAAGATCATCCGGGCAAATGCTCCTCGCAGCGATGAGGCTCTCCAGTGGTGATCAAGATCATCGCCGTGCTCTGCAATCTCTCCTCTCCGGCAAATTGCCACGAGCAGACCATCACCACCTCGGACCTCGCCGACGTCTCGATGCAGTCGTGCCTGATGGGCGCGCCGCAGGTCGCCGAGTGGATGAACCTGCATCCGGCAGAACGCCTGGCGGGATGGCGCTGCGCGATCGGCAAACAGGACGGCAGGCGAACTTAGGGTGGAAATCCTCGCTACGGCATCACGCGGCGCGGCGGGGATAACGATCTTCTATCGAATCTATGGCGAGAGGTGATGTTCCTCACCGGCGTTGCAAGGTCATTCTCCTCGGGTGGTGGATAGTCTTCTTTTACACGAACAGAAGCTGCCATGAAGATGACCGACAAACGTCGAGGGTGATACCAAGAGGAGGCTACCGTGCCCTACTGCTCCGAGATCCCTAGATCTGACAGAGCCGCGCGATGCGCAGTTTGTGATGGCAAGTTTGGTCTCGTCCGCCACTACTCGTGGCGTACCCAGCTTTGTTCTAGGAAGTGCGTTGATCGCTATGATTCGATAACTGCAATTCGAGTTCGTAGAATGTTTCAGCTATCACAGGAGCAACAGTGAATATTGTTCTAATATCTCAGTTGGCAGCGGCCGTCATCGGTGCATTGTTTCTGGCATACAACTTGTTTCACTATGTACTGTTTCTTTTGGTGACCCGACCGAAGGACGCGAGCAAGATCGGCCACCAACTGAATGAATTCGAACAGCGCCAACTGATTGAGTGGACACCAAAGCCGAGCGACTTTCTCAAACATGACGACGAAAAGCGCACATACGATGACGTGTTCGGCACGTATCGCGACGAGCAATCGAACTACAGCACGTGTGTGTTTCCCCGATTGGCATTTTCGCACCCCTACGAGGCCGAATATGCACTTTTGAAGCCGAGAGACGGGATGCGGTTCCTGGATCTCGGATGCGGCTCCGGCGCAGCAGCCGAATACCTGGCCGGACGGAGCAATATCGAAATTGTGTGCGTGACCAATTCATCTGTTCAGGCGGAGATCTGCCGACGGAAATTTGCGAGACTTGGCGGGCGTGGACAGGTGATAGTCATGGACTTCGACAGCCTCGATCTCCCGAATGAATACTTCGATGGCATTTATGCGCTCGAGTCGATTGGCTACACCAAAGACCTGGACGCGTGGCTAGCAAGGTGCTGGCGGATGCTCAAGCCGGGAGGACGGTTGCTGATCCATTCGCCGGGGTCGCTGGATCATTGTCGCCGTACCACGGATTACCTGAGTGTCACCGCCTTCTTCGAGAATTGGCGCTACAATTTTGTCGGAGCCAATCTTCTCGTCTACAAGATGCGCCGACTTGGCTTCAGTCCAATCCACTATCGGCGACTACCATTCTTGGCCTGGGGAGTAACCTGGAACTTCATTCAACACATGCTGTTGTGGAAGTACCGACTAAAGATGCGCACTTTCGTGGAACTGGAGCGAATCATTTGGCGCACGTCGAAGGTGTTTGTGTTTGGCAATCCTTACAACACGGTGCTGGCCACCAAACCCACGGCACTATCTTGCTCCCAAACTCATACATCGGAAGCGGTGGCCTCATTGGCGATGACAAATGTTCCGCCTATTACACACACCGGGTAGGCAATCTCGCCGGCGGCGGGGGAGAATTTCTGAATAGTAGTGAAGATCACGCCGCCGGACGCGCGGATGCAGTCGCTTGATCGTTGATCGGCACAGTGAATTGCACGGTGATGCCTGGCCCGACGTTCGGGGTGGCCCATATTCGTCCCCCGTGAGCTTCGACAATCGAACGGCAGATTGATAGCCCCATGCCCATGCCGCCGGGCTTTGATGTAATGAAGGCGTCAAAGATGCGGTCGAGGTCCAGTGAGCTCAGACCTGGACCCGAATCCCGCACTTCGACAAGCACGCCGTCCGGCTCACCTTTAGCGGTGGTGATGACTAGTTCTCGTGACCTCTCGCAGACCGAGCTCAGCGCTTCGATCGCGTTGACGATCAGGTTCATGATCACCTGTTGCACCTGGACCCGATCTCCTTGAATGAGCGGCAAGCCCTTCACGAGGTGTGGCCGCACCGAAATGCCATTCTTCACGACTTCGCCACAGGTCAGGGCTATAACCTCAAGGATTGCTCCGTTGATGTCCACGTCTTCTTTCCGGAGAGGTGCTTTTTTGAAGAGCGCGCGCATGCGGTCGATGATCTCGCTGACGCGATTGCCGTTTGCAAAGATCCGGTTGAGAGCCGTTCGAGCTTTCTCCAGATCTGCCGGTTCTTTGCTCAGCCAGTGCAACGCCGCAGAGGCGTTGTTGAGCGTCGCCCCGATCGGCTGGTTGACTTCATGGGCAATCGAAGCCGAGAGCTGCCCCAGTGTTGCGACTCGATTCGCGTGCACGAGCTCCATCTGCACCTCGCTGTAACGCCGCTCGCTTTCGCGAATTTCCTCCTCCGCCCGCTTGCGCTCGGTTAAGTCGACCACGAAGGCCACGCCCTGGTCGTGACGCCCGCCGAACGTCGCTGCCCCAACCAGCACCGGCACGCGGCCGCCGCTTTTCAGGAAGTACTCCTTCTCATAGGGTTGCGTGATTCCGGTCGCCTCCAGATCCGCCACACGTCGGTCGTCAGCATCGCGCCATTCGGTGGGCGTCAGATCCCGCCAGCGCAGTTGACCGGAGACGAGATCGTCGCGGCCGTATCCGACGATGCGGAGAAAAGCTTCATTGGCATCGATGATCCGACCGTCAAGATCCCAGACGAAGATGCCGATGATGTTGGCATCCACTAGCCGTCGGATCCTGGCCTCCCGCTCAGCTAGATCGCGGTACAGGCTGGCGTTCTCTATTGAGATAGCCGCCTGGGAAGCGAGCAGTGTGAGGACCACCATTCGAGCTGGAGTAAACGCGCCAGTCGTAAGGTTGTTCTCCAAGTACAGCATCCCGATCAACCTGGTCTGCTTAAGTATCGGCAGGCAGAGCACTGACCGTGAGCGGTGGTCGCGAATATAGCCATCCGCTGAAAACGAGTTCTGACTGGACGCATCGTGCAGGAGAACGCTTTCTTTTGTCCGAAGGACGTAGTGAAACACAGACTTCGGTAGATCTGCGGCCGTGACGGGTGCCTGTTTCAGGACCACGTTCGCGTTGTCACTGCTGGTTGTGGCCTCTGCTTCTATTAGATATTCGTCGCCTCGGGGAAGAATCAAGAGACCTCGATCGGCGCCCGCATGTTCAATTGCCAAACTCATGAGCGTGTTGATTAGCTTCTCGAAAACGATCTCGCCTGACACTGCTTCCGAGACTCTGATGACGGTAGCTAAATCGAGCCGCTCGATGGGTGTCACTATCGTCGTCGTGGAATCCGGGATCGACTTGTCCACTTTGAGATGCGGATAAAGCCGCTCGAGTTGGCGAACCTTTCCGTCGGCTCCCCAGCGCAGGTAGCAGGCCCGCGCGGCCCGCAAATAGGTCCCCGCGATCTTCTCGTGACCGCGCTCTGCGTAGAAACGCCCGGCAATCTCGTTGGCAATCGCCTGGTTGTGCACGAACCCGTGTTTGTGAGCTTCGTGGATAGCCTTGTCGTACAGCTCCTGAGCGTTCAGTACGCGGCCCTCAATGCGGGCGATCTCGGCACCGACCAAGGCAGCGCGGTTCTCGAAGGTTTCGGGGTCGACCTCCGCCCATACTTGGAGCTGCCGGTGGTGGTCCAGTACAGAATCGAAATGCGTCGGTCTCTGCTCGGGTGTAGCGTGATCCCAGACCGCCGCATGCGCCAGCGCGCCATAGAGTTGATACTCGGCTGACTCGAACATTGCCGCCGACGTCCAAAGGAGCGGTTCTGCGTGCAGCGAGGCGTCGACCGCCGAGGCAAGGTCTCCGGCGAAAAAGTGCGCCTGCAGCTTTCGCGTCCAGTAATAGAACTCGGCGAGCACCAGGTCGGGGCTATTGGCCAAGCGGTGTTCGGTATCAAGTTCGCTGTATCCCTGGTGATCCAGGCACCCGAACGTCGCAGTCAGCCCGCGCAAGGTTAGGATCAGACCGAGTTGTGCTTCGCAGCGCTCGATGACCAGGCCGAAACCCACCCGTCTAGCGAATGCCAGGCCGTTCTCGCATTCCTTTTGCACTTCGGCGAGTGGATCCCCGGCAGCAAGGCAAACTGTGACGGTCAGCAGCTCGCACTCCGCTGTCAGATACTCGATCGAGAAGATGAGCTGGGGATTACGTTCCTTAGTTTCTTCTGCAAGAAGGGTCCTGCCGGCCCTGAGATACGTGAGCGCCGAGTCGTATGCTGTCGAGAGTTTCGCGCGCCGGCCCGCGATCAGATTCAGTTCTGCGACGCGCTCGCGATCCTCGACAGAGGTGATGAGATGGGAGCCCCGGTTGAGTTGATTGACGATCTCAAATATCGCCTCCTCACGTTTTTCGGCGGGCGTGCGCTCGACGAGGAGCAATCCGATGCGCAGGTGAGCCTCGGCACGCAGCTCCGTCGGGATCAGCGAGTAGGCGGCTTCCTGAACGCGATCGTGCAGGAACCTGTAGGAATTGTCCGCACGGAAGATGAGGCCCGATCGCACGGCCTCCCAGAGATGGTCGTGCATGTCCTCGACCGAGCCCTGATACCCCATCCGCAGCATGTCGAACTCTGCACTGTTGCCCATGCAGGCGAACTGCTGGAGTACCTTCCGGGTTTCTGGCGGAAGGCGCTTCAACTTCTCGACCATCAGCTCTATAATATTGTCCGTGAAGCCTTTGGCACGAATGCGGAGTAGGTCCCATACCCAACGCCGCGCGCCGTAATCGAATGTCAGCAGGCGATCGTCCGCCAGAGTAGAAATGAACTGGTTTGCGAAGAACGGGTTGCCCGTGGTCTTTTCGTGAATCAAGTCTGCCAGTGGGGCGGCGCGCTCCACTTGGCAGTGAAGGGAGTCGACAAGCAGTTTACCTAAATCGTCGCGACTAAGTGGTGTGAGAACGATGTCCTGCACTGCCGCGCCGGCCCGACGGATCGCTTCCAGCTTACGTACCAGCGGATGGGTGGCATTGACCTCATTGTCCCGATACGCACCAATGAGCAGTAAGTGCTGCAATTCGTTGTGGGTCAGCAGATCTTCGAGGAGGTCGAGTGTGGCGACATCCAGCCATTGCATGTCATCGAGGAAGAGCGCCAGCGGATGTTCAGGTCGCGCAAATACGCTGATGAACCGTCGAAGTACGATCTGAAAACGTCTCTGCGCTTCCCGCGGCGGCAATTCTGGCACGGGCGGCTGCTCGCCAATGACATGCCTCAATTCCGGGACGAGATCGACGAGGAGCAGCCCGTACGGACCCAGCGCCTCACGAAGTGCGTCCTGCCATTCGCGCAGGTCTTCCTCGTTCTGGCTGAGGAGCCGCCGGATGAGGCTCTGAAACGCCTGGGCCAGCGAGGCATGCGGAATGTCGCGCTTGTACTGGTCGGATTTGCCTGACGCAAACAAGCCGCGTGGCGGCACGAGTGGTTTGTGGAGCTCATTGACGACTGCGGATTTGCCGATCCCGGAGTATCCGGAAACCAGCACCAGTTCCGCCCGGCCACCGCCAACGATGCGGTCGAAGGCGGTGAGCAGAGTGTCAACCTCGCGGTCCCTCCCGTACAGCTTCTCGGGGATCATGAGGCGATCCGGGGTGTCGCGAACGCCAGGAGTGAAGTCATCGATCCACCCTTGGGACTCCCATTCGGACAGGCAGCGCCGAAGGTCGCTCTCAACTCCCACTGCTGTCTGATACCTCTCCTCCGCCGTCTTGGAGAGCAACTTCATCGTAATCGCGGAGACCGAGGCCGGCACGTTTCCCACCCGCTCACTGGGTGCGGCTGGTTGTTTCGCGATGTGACAGTGCACCCATTCCATCGGTTCGGAGGCCGCGAATGGCAGACTCCCGGTCAGCATCTCGTAAAACGTCACTCCAAGTGAGTAAAGGTCGCTCCGAGAATCGATCGAACGGTTCATTCGTCCCGTCTGCTCGGGTGCCATATAGGCGAGCGTCCCCGCGGTGAACTCGGGAGGTTCGTGGGAGTGGCGCTCGCGTGGAAGTTGGGACGCAATCCCGAATCCGGTGAGCCACGCGTTGCCGGCGTCGTCGACGAGTACATTCGCAGGCTTGATATCCTTATGTATGAGGCCCTGCTGATGGACTTGACCGAGTGTTCTTGCCAACCCAATGGCCGTGCTAAGGAAGCGAGTCAGGTTGAGCGGTTGCCCCTGGTCACGCTCAAGAATCCGATCCAGCGGCTGACCGCCAGGGTCCGTGAGTAAAAGGATCGTCCGGCTTTCGTGACGAGTAATGGCCAGAGGCTTGGCAGCCCACGCCGGATCGAGTTCGGCAGCGAACGAGTATTCGTGCATGAGCCGCCTGATACTCTGAGGCGACGGCTGTTCAAAGAGTGCGATCGCTAGGATGGGCGAGGGGTCGTCGTGCTTTCGGCCGCGGTAAAGGGTAAAGTCCGCGCTTTCCCGCAGGGGCACCAGCACGTACCCCGAGAGCCCCGGGATAGGTGACATTCTTGTCGCCACGGCATCACCACTTCGGAGTATTCATTTGGACAGGACGCCAGAAGGATGCTCACAGGAACGAAGTATCAATGGCCAGCCGTAGAGTTGGTTCAATCTTTCTAACGAACTGAAACTTTTTGACGAGAACAAGCCAAGCAGGGTGGCAACGGCCTAATGCTTTGGGAGCCGTCATTCTTAGGATCATTGTTGTATCGACGGCGTTGGGGAGAGCCACGACAAAGATCTTGACACAGACATCATCTCTGACCTGCAGGACTCAGCCGCGCCAATCCCTTGGGAAATTCGCCAAAACGAGCGATCGCGCGGCGCGCGCGGCATGGTCACATGCATTCTCCAAGTCGGCGATGGCGGCGCCGCAACAAATAACCCTCGACGTAATGGAAGTAGAGCTGAGCCATCTTACCGCACCATGATTTGCCCACTATCAGTAGCCTCCATCAAAGCACGTAGTCCCAACGGGCAGGGTCGTCCGTAAAATGGAGCCCGTCATCTAAACTAGCTTGTTCAGTTCTGTCGCAGGTGTAGCGATAGTGCTATATTTTGCAGAAAGGCGCACCGTACGGCCGATGCGCGGTGGGAGCCGAGATGGCTTCTCTTCGCATGAACGCTCAATTGTGAAACGGAACTCGCGTATGAAAGAGGGCGTGCTTAGCAGGGTTCCAGCTTTAGAAGACCCGATCGTATTTGTGATCGATGATGATCCGCTCACTCGTGGATCGCTCAGCAGCTTGTTCCGTTCAGTCGGATTGAGTGTCAAAGCGTTGGCTTCCGCAACCGAGCTGCTTGAAAATCCATTACCCGCCGTTCCGAGCTGCCTCGTCTTGGATGTGAGACTTCCCCAGGTTAGCGGTTTCGAGCTGCAAGCGGAACTCGGCCGCTTAGGCATTGAAATACCCATCATTTTCATTACTGGTCATGCTGATGTTCCGATGTCCGTCAAGGCCATGAAGGACGGCGCGGTTGACTTCCTGACCAAACCGCTTCGCGACCAGGAGATCCTTGATGCGGTCACAGGGGCGCTCGAGCGAGATCGAAGACGGCGCAGCGACGAGAAATCCAAGTTGGACAGGCGAGCCCGATTTGAATCGTTGACGCCCCGCGAGCGCCAGGTCATGTCGCTGGTGACGGCCGGCCTTATGAATAAGCAAGTGGCTGCGCGGATCGGAATAAGTGAAATGACGGTAAGGATTCACCGTGGCCACGTCACGCGAAAAATGGGCGCCAAATCACTGGCCGACTTGGTCCTGATGGCCGAAAGCCTCGGCGTTCGTGGACGACGTGACGACTGACTAGCACACACGTAGTATTTGCGACAAACCCGTTGGGTGGCATTGTGCGGTTAGATCACTGGTTATTTGCTGTATCCAGAGTGGGAATAGACGATTGAAAGAAACTCCGCTCATAGCGATCGTCGACGACGACGATTTGTCTCGGACTGCCGTTGAGTCGCTCGTAAGATCACGCGGATTTACAGCCTGTACATTCGCGTCGGCTGAATCATTTTTGCGGTCACCCTTGGTGAAGAAAACCGAGTGCTTAATTGCAGATGTGCAAATGCCGAACGTGGACGGTCTTCAGTTGCAGCAGCATTTGTTGCTATTGGGCTTAGATACGCCGATCATTTTCTTAACGGCGTATCCGGACGATGCCATTGAGGCGCGGGCGTTGAAGGCAGGTGCTGTCGGTTTCCTGCAAAAGGGGCGCGATATCTGGGGAGGACGCTTTTTCGCCTGTTTACAGAAGGCGTTAGCAAATCGAGGAGTTCCTGCGTCAAACTCGTAATCACTAGGCGAGTACTCAGTTCGATTTAGACCTCTTGTGTGGAGGTGAAATCTTGACCAACCATGCTCAATCGAAAAGCGATGTGGATGCGCCGACACTAGTTGGTGCTGCTCCCCTGGATTCGATACTGTGTACGGAGGAGTTGATTAGGCGCCCATCGCGTCCCATTGATCACGAGAAGGAAAATTCGGCACTCTCGGCGCTGGTTCGTGCACTCGCCGACTCCCCGCACACTATACTGCAGACGTTGGCTGACAAGGTTCTCGAGGTCTTGCAAGCTGATTCCGCCGGCCTAAGTCTGCTGACGAAAGATGAAAAGAGGTTTTACTGGGCGGCTATTTCCGGCGAATGGCGGCCTCACATCGGCGGTGGCACCCCGCGCAATTTCGGCCCATGCGGCGATGTGCTCGACCGCAACATTCCTATGCTATTCACTCATTGGGAGCGGCGTTATCCCTATTTGAGCTCAGCGACGCCGCTTGCTACCGAAGGATTGCTTGTTCCATTTCATGTAAAAGGTAGAGCGGTCGGTACGGTTTGGGTGATCTCTCACGGGAGCAGCCGAAAGTTTGATGCCGAGGATCTGAGGCTGCTCGAAAGCATGGGTCGTTTCGCGTCTGGCGCGTATCACACTGTGCAGTCCATTGAGGATCTCAAAGTCGAAATCGCCGCGCGCGAGAAGGCGGAGGCGGCGGTTCGCGAAATGGCAAGTGGATTGCAAGCCAAGATTCGACGTTTGGTCGACGCCAATATTATTGGTATCTTTATCTGGGCCAGTGACGGTGGGATCATTGATGCCAACGATACCTTTCTCAGTATCGTCGGATACTCCCGCCGGGATCTCGCATCCGGCAGCCTCAACTGGAAGAAATTGACGGCTGCCGAATGGCGTGCTGCCGACGAGAAGCGTGTCCACGAGCTGGAGGTCACAGGAATCGCCCAGCCGTATGAGAAAGAATATCTACACAGGAGCGGCGACCGCGTGCCGGTGTTGGTCGGTGCGGCAAAGTTCGAGGGCGCGACGGACGAAGGCGTTGGGTTCGTGGTTGACCTGACTGATCGCAAAAGGGCGGAAGTGGCCGCTCGTGAGATTGAGCGACGGTATCAAGAGGTGCGTCAGGAGTTGGCGCATGCCAATCGTCTTGCGACAATGGGACAACTGTCGGCCTCGATTGCCCATGAAATCAACCAGCCGATCGGTGCGTCAATCACTTACGCCAATGCCGCTTTGGCCTGGCTGCGCGCTCAACCGCCAGATGTGAAGGAGGTCGGGCAGGCGCTCGACCTCATCGTGGAGAGTGGCCTTCGAGCCGCAAAAGTGATTGACCGCATCCGTGCGCTTGTCAAGAAGGCCCCGCCCCGAATGGAGAACGTCCAAATCAACGAAGCGATTTTAGAGGTAGTAGCACTAGCTCACGGCGAAATTGCCAATAGGGGGGTTTCGGTGGAGACGCAACTTGCGGAGAGGCTGCCGGCTCTCAAGGGAGATCGCGTCCAACTTCAACAAGTGCTTCTTAATCTACTCGTCAACGCCACGGAGGCAATGAGCGGAATGCGCGAGGGCGCTCGAGAATTGCTGATTAGCACAGCAATGAATAACTCGGATCACGTGCTCGTCACCGTGCAGGATACGGGTCCCGGCTTGGCTCCCGAGGGCCCAGATCGACTTTTCGAAGCCTTTTACACAACCAAACCTAACGGTTTGGGAATGGGACTTTCGATCTGCCGCTCAATTGTTGAGGGTCATCAAGGACGGTTGTGGGTAACCGCAAACAAGCCGCAAGGAGCCGTTTTTCAATTCATGTTACCCACACTCGCACGGCGAGAATGGCAACACCCGAGCTGAGTTTGGACGTGCGCCTTCCAAGTGACGACCGCATATATTGTGGAGCAAACATCTGTGATCAGACCATTGCGCATCTAAATCAAATCTTTGCTCGGAACGAAAAACGCAAGAATCCCTCCTGCAACCGTGCTCAGAGTGTTGAGTCTAATCGCTGCCTCGTCATCTCGGTTTGCCCGAGATGTGGGCGGCGCGCAAATCACACTTCCGGGCCCCTTCTTAGGCGATAGGTTGCGCGGCTCAGGTCTTGTCTTTGACGGACCGAAATATCGCTGCCTGTTCGACGATCTAAGAAGGTTCTCTCCCTTAGTGCTCGGTTCGCCAAGCTCAGCAAACTACTGGTGCTGTCTGTCCTGCCCCGCACCCTGCCGACGTCAGGTGATGTGCCGCGGTAAGGACGACCCCTACTTAAACGAAGCGAAAACGAACTATCGTTTTAGTTTAGAAAGATAGAAGAAAACGAGATAGAATTCCGCAAGCCCAGGTCTTATGAACAATGTGGCAATGCAAAGGAGGTTGAAAATGGCAGCGAGCGCAACAAGCACGATGATTTTGGATGGCGACTTCGACAAAATCGACTTCCGAGGAGAACTCGTCGACGGGCACCTCGTCGCAAAAGGAATTCTTGCAGACCAAGCGGCAATGGATTCTATCCCAGTAGGGATATACGTTCTCGAAAAGGATGCCACCGTCGTTAAGTGCAATAAGGCTGCAATCGCGGGTTGGGGACGCACGCCTTCTCTGGGAACCTCGGAAAAGTTTTGCGGGTCACACCTTCTTCGTTACCCCTCAGGAGAAGTGATGCCGCACGAACTTGCACCACCTTCCGTGGTGATCAACAACGGCGGCACCGTTCGGAACGCTGATGTGATTTGCGAGCAGCCCAACGGTAATCGTCTTCTGGCGCTAGTTAATGTCTTTCCAATTCGTGACCACGAGGACGAGGTGATCGGAGCCGTCAACATTTTCCGTCACAATACGAGCAAGACTGTTCCTGGCTTACTCTCCGAGTCTGCAAGTAGTTCTAACTCCAAGATCGGTGAGGGGGAGCAGTGAGGCTCCCCCGTCGTCGCTTCGGGCTGGACTAGCGTCTTGATAGGTCTGTTCTCGGGGTGGGGTACCAGAACCCAATGTTTGGTAATGTCCGCCGCAACCCGGCTGACCGCGTTTCAGGCCCGAAAATTACTACGTGCGCCAACTTGGCCGCGCTATACCTTTGCGCGCGCTATACCTTGCGGTGGAGCTATTTGTGCAATCGAACGAGCGACGCGAACGGGAGCGTGAGATGCGTGCAGCTGGGCGGCTGCCCCCGGGACAGTCGCTGACGCTCAAGTGGCCGGTGCTGCATGTGGGCTCGGTGCCGCTCTTTCGTCCCAGGACGTGGGATTTTCGCGTGTTCGGCCTGGTGGAGGAGCAGCTGCGGCTTTCGTGGGAAGAGCTCTCCAATCTGCCGCAGAGCGAAGTGTTTGCTGACATGCACTGCGTCAACGCCTGGAGCCGGTTCGACAACCATTGGGGAGGATTGCTCGCCATAGAACTGATGAAGCGAGTGAAGTTGCGGCCAGAGGCGCGGCATGTGATCGTCCATGGCGAGAACAACTACACGGCAAATCTGCCAATTTCGGATTTTATGCGCCCGACGACGATTTTCGCCCTTCGACATGACGGCGAACCTCTTACGGCTGAGCATGGCTACCCGCTGCGTCTCGTGGTGCCAAACCTCTATGCGTATAAGAGCGTGAAGTGGGTGCGCGGGATCGAGTTGTTGGATCGCGAAGCGCCAGGCTTATGGGAATTTAACGGATATCACATTTACGGCGACCCGTTCAAAGAGCAACGATCTTCGAGCTGAAGGGGCACGACCCGCGCTCCGCTATTTCGGCGGCTGTCGCGACAGAACGATACCCTCGTCGATGACAATCGCTCGATTGCCTGATCATTATTGCTGCAATTCGAATGTCCTTGCGAAGCTCGTGCCGCCTAGTGAAGGCAGATACGAATCCAGCTGTCCGAAGGCGGCATATTTCACGATCGTGGGGCCCGAACGCGAACCACAAGTCTCCTGGCCGGGCGCCGGCAGCTGATTGAGCGGTCATGACGGATTTTCATCCGATTTGGCGCGCCGCAGAGCCGATTCGACGCATCCGAGCAGAACCTTCTCGTCGATGGGTTTGGTCAGGTAGCCAACGACGCCCTGACCCAGAGCCCGAGCTCGCGCGCTGTCATCGGGGTAAGCGGTAATCAGAATTGTTGGTATCTCATAGCCAGATCCCACCAAGCGGCTATGCAACTCGGTCCCAGTCATGCGTGGCATGTGGACATCAACGATCAAACAGGAGGTATGGCCGAAGTTGGGAGACGCCAAAAAATCCACCGCGGACGGGAAGGCCTCAATCGTGAAACCCATTGCCTCCATGAGACCCGCTAACGCCGCGCGAGATTGCTCATCATCATCGACGATCGAAATTTGAATCTCGCTAGACATATCCCCACCTTGATTACTGGGGATGCGGTCCGCCGCATCTCGCGTTCCGTGTCCATCTCAAGAAGGGCATTGCGCGGCTATCATCGCACCGTAACGACAAGGGTCTGAACTGGCGATTATACGGTGGACGGCCGATGCCATACTTCGGAAGCATCGATGCTATACTTTGGAATAGCTGATGCAGAACTTCTGAATAGTTCAACCCGGTTCGGGTCACGTCCGAACGCCTGCGCTGCTGCCAGGTGGTTGCGCTCGACGCGGCAGCAGGGCCTTCCGGCAACGATTAAAAGCATGAGTTGGTTTGCGCAAGCAACAACCGTCTTCGCTGATGGATCCACGTGCCATCACGAAGCGATCAGGACCGCGGCGACTTTATGCCGAGCGTCTCCGCTATTTTGACAAGCTCGGCTAGAGATTGCGCACCCATCTTTTGCATTACGTGGCCGCGGTGCGCCTTCACAGTGATCTCAGCGACCTTCAGCTGGAAAGCGATCTGCTTGTTCTTTAAGCCAGTGGTTACGAGAGCCAGCACTTCTCGCTCGCGCGGGCTCAAACGGTCGAGACGCGAGTTCAGGTCCGTGAGCCGCTGCTCGGCCTTCCGCCGCGTCCGATCGCGCTCCAGCGCGATCGCCACCGCGTCAAGCATATCTTGATCGCGGAACGGCTTGGTCAGAAAATCCACAGCGCCCGCTTTCATCGCCCTGACCGACATCGGAATGTCGCCGTGGCCGGTCATGAAAATGATGGGAATGGAAGCGTTCCCTTTCGAAAGCTCGGTTTGGAAATCGAGACCGCCCACCCCCGGTAATCTGACGTCAAGTACGAGGCAACCAACCACGTCGGGTAACACTTCGCTTTCGAGCAGCTCCGTGGCCGACCCAAACAACTTGACCTTGAAGCCGACCGAGTTGAACAGATCTCCGAGTGAGTCGCGGAAGGCCTTGTCATCGTCAACGACGACGATAGTTGGCTCCTCGGCTACCGTACGCTTTTGAATAGAATGCTGCGCCACGAGATACACTTCTGTTCCGCGACAATTTGGTGCAAAAATATCACCTTCACGAAGGCCCTTCAACACATGACACCGCGCAAGTTCCAGCGTGGAACGCCTTGGTTCGTGACGGCGAGGAGTTCGCCACTTCGGTGGTCCTCAGCACCCTTGCTGTAGGCCGGCCGATGAAATGTCAGCTCATCCCGTTCACGCTCCATTAGCAGCGACAGATTTGCGCAACGCCCCTAGGATCGCTCTATGGCCTTGCGCCGCTTCAGCTTTCGGTCGCGGTTGCCGAAACTCGCGGCGGGCTTTCTGCCTTCTATTCGCTAAGAGCCTTGCCGCTCGCGGAGCCAAGATGCAAAATCAGTCTTAGCCGGTCGCCGGCGAGCGATGGGAGCACCGAGTTGGCCAGATCTCCGATTTGCCGTGTGTTAATAGGTTCGGCGGCTTAAAGACCGAAATGATCCGTTTACGTGCGATACCGTGCTCACCGCTACGGTTGCGAGAACGGATTCCGCTAGAGCCATCACTTGTAGATGATGTCTTCTTCAGGCTCGCGAGCTGCTTTCTTCGCGGGCATCGAAAGCCTGATCGTCCTCATCGCAATGCGAGGCCGAGATGCCTCCACCTTCTGAATAGCAAAAGTTGGTCGCGACGTCGCAGGTCATTCATATGTCATGAGAGGAGCCACGCTTCGGCGGTAATCCGTGGGGGTAATTCCCGTCGTCTTCCGGAACGCCGTGGCGAACGCGTTAGGACTGCCGAAGCCTACCGCCCGACCGATTTCCGTCATCGAGCCTGCTCGGTTTGCCAGCAGTAACTTGGCGTACTCAACACGACGGTTGGTCTGGTATCGATGTGGCGGCATTCCGAGCGATCGCTTGAATACCCGGCAGAAATGATACGGGCTCAGACGCGCGAGCTTCGCCAGCGTGCAAATCGGTATCCGCTCATTGAGATGTTCCTGGATATAGGCGGTGACGATTCGTTGCTGCCACGGTGCAAGGCCACCTTGGAGTTGAGGTTGAACGCTGGGCATCCCGCAAGTGAAACGCGCAACTTCATGTATGAGCAGAGTACCGAGACTCCCGAAGTAGATCGGGTCTCCCGCGGGGCTCTCGACGAACGTCTTCAGCTTGAGTGCGGTGTGCCACAGCGTTTCGTCTTCGAATAGAAGGCGTGGAGCGTCCGGTAGGTCGGTGATCCCACGCTTAGAAAGAGCATTCAGCTTCTCAGGTTCGAAGTAGAAGTACATGAGCCGCATGTGCGACCCCTGCGGCTCGTGCCAATCGTGAAATTCGCGGCCAGCCGGCACGAATGTCAGCTTCCGCTCAAGGTTCCGGAGCGATGATCGCGGCAAACCTTCCACAAATGTCTCTCCGTCGCGGCGCTCCCCCTTCTCGTACATCACGAGCATATGCATTCGAGCCCGATAATGATGTTGGATTTTGCCTCGGCTGGTGGATCGCACAGATTCGGCGGCCATGCCGTGCCCTGTTACGGTGAGGCGTGCCACAGCCTCGGAAGGAGAGATTTCCACGACGGGATGGATCGCGTTCGCTGCGACGTCACCATTCAATTGGCGAGCTGGATCGAAAGCGGAGGAGTCATGGTCGCCTCCAATGATCGGGGATCGAGTTATCGGAGGCGACACTTGCGATCCCGAAAGTTGCTGCAGATCTTCAGGGCCATGCCGCGAATCGCGTGGCTTCGAAAAATTCTTGCGTAAACGGACTTGCCGGAGCTCGGCTCGCAGCTTGAAGGGCAAAAGTAGTGGGCGGCCTTCTGCCATCGCTTCTCCCGTTCGCTTGAATTGGAGTCGTGCTGTCAACTGATCGTCATCGGCTAGACGCATGGGGTCGAACTCCGGGTTCCTATACAGGATTGCGTTCATCCATTCCGTTGTCGCGATCGTGGTGCCCGTGCTGGGGCTAGTAGGGCCCGCGGCGGGCCAAGCGGCAGCTTCCTTCGCCCGAAAGCTGCTACAAGCGATGCGTGGTGAGCCTGCCCTGCGATACGCAAGTCCTCAATTGCACTCGCATTTGCGCGTCTGACAGGAAGGGCGAAACGGGGTTAGACTTTGGCAGAGCAGGGCTGCGACTTTTGGATATCCCGGTTTCGACTTAGTTGGCGCGGGACGTCACTTCGCCGATTCTGATTTCTGAAACGTCACGCGCGCGGACCCAATTTGATGAGGTCTCCCTCAACGTCGCGTGCATGCTACAACGCGCCTGACAGGCCGGAAGGCTGGTCCTGCCAGTCCTGCCCGCAACGACTGTTCTTCCACCGCCCGTTATTCGGCCTGCAATATTGGTTCTGACGCATTTTTGGTGCAGCTCCGCTTATCCCGTGCCGATTAGTCTGACCTGAAGCAAACGAGTTTTCCGCGCCCGTACATGGAGCCAATACGTCGTCGGCGAAGGGGCGTCGCAGCGGAAGCGCCGGGCAGTGACCACGAGCTGAACATTTCGTCCCCACAGCGGCGGATCAGTCACATGGCGGCGGTAATGGTTGTGCACCCACCAGGGAACCGTGCCGCACGACCGAAATCTCCAAGGGCAGACCGTGATAAATGGCCCGATCGGCATCTTGTTGAGTACTTTCGACAACAAAACCACTCAGCACCAGACTAGAGCGCTTAAACGATTGTTGTATGGCGTTGAGTCTCTCCGAAAATGCACTACGCGAATTCAAACTGCATCAAAGCTGAGTTAAAGCCCAATATTGCCCCCAAAGCTGGGGTCGGCGCCCAAGTTTTGAATGCCGATTGACACGCGCGTTGGGTATCGTCGAAGCGACGGCTGGAGTGGCCCAACAGGGCGGTGTGCGTGTTTTGCTCTGGTGAAGAGCCGGAATCTTCGCGCGGTCCGCAATGCGAATTGTCCGTGATCGATTAGATCGCGCGCATGCGCTATCAGCAACAACAGATGTTCGCCATGATCATGCTGCGGCGACATGCCGCGCATTCTGATCGCTACCACGCCGCTCGTATCAGTTCGTTCCGCTCCATGGTTGGCGTATGCCTCATGCTGTCGCTCGGTACGCGGGTGCACGGGCGTGGTGACTATGAGATGCATCGCTCGCGGTGTCTTCTGCGGAAGCGGCGCCTGGTGCTTCGTTTGCCCGCGGCACATCCCGATATTTGGGGCCGCCGACTATTCCCAACGATTATTCGTCAACGACTAACATTCCAAAGTTGAATTATCGTTTTTTAGAACGCACGGCCACCATGCAAGAAACATAAGCGGACAGGTGGCGCGAGGGGCGCCGTTGGGGGAGAACTAGAATGGACGACGAAGTTTCGAAGGGGCGCCCAGTTAATACGCCGATCAAACCCATCGCGGAGACCTTGAGTGGCTTTCGCATGCTAGACATCCGAACCGACCGGCTGCTTTCATCGTGGCTGCGAGAGGCGGGCGTTCCTGACGCCGCCCTGAAGGCGAACGAACTTGCCCCCGATTTCCTTCTCCCCGAGGTAAATGGAAAGCTCGTTTCATCTATGCAATTGCGGCAAACTGCACCACTGATCGTCACCTTCGTTTACGGGACTTGGTCCCCATTGTGCGCAGCTGGTCTACGCGCTCTTCATGAGGCCACCCCTAGTATCCGCGCTGCCGGCGCCAGAGCAATTGCCATAACGCCCGAGTCTGGAGACTTGCTACGCAATATCAAACGCGATCGCCGACTGGATCTGGAAATCCTTTCAGACCTAGATCTTGGGGTGAGTCTTTCGTTCGGCCTGGTGTCCGTGGTGCCGGCGGAGATAGAGAGCCGTCTCTTGCGGCGCGGCGTTGATCTCTGCGCTTCCCATGGCTTCCCCTTTTCCATGTTGCCAACGCCGGCCACCTATGTCCTCGACCAACGAGGGATCATCCGTCGAGCGTGTGTCGGGCCGGACTCCATCACGGGAGCGAAGACCGAAACCATGCTTGCTGCCCTGTCCGAATTGGATGGGCCTAAGCCTCGCCCTTAGAGTCGCACTGGAAATGAGACGAGTGACGGGGGCCCGTGATTTGGATCAAGGAGCCTGCACCTTGTGCGTCATCGTTGCGAACATTGTCGTTGTTCGAGGCAGGGGCAGACGAGTGGCGGAGTTCGTCCAGCGCACTCGTCCAGTCGCGAACACGAGCAACTTTGATAAAGGCGTCGAGCGCCGGCGAATACTGCCTCCCCGCCACGGCCAAAAGCTGCACCTCTCGCCGGACGGGGTCGCCCTCAATTGGAATAGCGGTGAGCGACGGCAGTCTGGGAGCGTGCTCTGGCGCCAAGATGGCTCCAAAACCAGCGGATGCCATCTGCTGAAGATGCCCTTCCTGATCGCTCCTGTGCACAACTTTAGGGCCCGGATGGTCAGCAAAACAAGCGTGCTTGAATCGGCCTGCGACGTCGCATCCGAGTCTTTCGAGAAATACCACCTCATGCAAGTCTTGGAGCGGGATAACGGTTCGCCCCGCCATCGGATGTTTCCGAGATAGAACGAGCACGCACCGCTCCTCGAAGAGCGGCCAGCGGTCGATACGTTCAGGTAGCTCCACGGCGTCACCGACGAGTGCAGCATTGATCTCGCCATCCAAAAGCATCGCAACGAGCCCGTTGGCATCCGCCTCGCGCAGATCGACCCGAAGGTCCGGCATGATCCTGGCGAGCTCCAGGAGCAATTCCGTAATGAGCGCGGCGGAGACGGACGGCACCAGCCCAATCTTGAGCGGGGCGATTGTCTTCTTTTGATAGCCTCGCGCCTGAAGCCGTACGGCCTCCGCGGCAGCAAATATTTTCTCCAGCGTGGGCAAAATCATCTTGCCCAGCTCGGTGAGCTGGGTGAGGTGACGTTCACGATGAATCAACGCGCCACCGAGTTCTTGCTCGAGCTTTTGTATCGCCTTTGTCAGCGCCGGCTGGGTCACATTGCACTGCTCCGCGGCCCGCGTAAAATTGAGCGTCCTTGCTAGGGCTAGAAAATATCGCACCTGATAAAGCTGGAGTTGCATATTCATACTCGAAAGATTTGCCGCGGTTCGGCGCGTTCCAGTTCGTTGCCATAGTACGCATCGATGGCCAAGCGGTCTGTCGCGGAGCTTCCGCGGAAGCAGATATTGTGCGTCCGCTCGGAATTGTCGACTCGCGTCTTGCAGCAAGTGTTCTCACCGATGGTGTTTGCTATTAACGTCGCGGTTGTAGGCGAGACAGTTAAATGTCAGGGTTCGCATCGGGATCGGCTCTGCCATCTTTTCATCAAGTGTTTTCTGCTCATTTAGGGATCTCCTAACGTCTCGGTTCTGGACGGTTGGAATGGAGGCCGTGGGAAGCGCGGCGCGCTCACGCTTGTAAAAGAGGTTCCCAGCTTCCGCCCAGGCCGCCAGTCATGGCGAGCAAATGCCCACGGTCCTAGCCATGAAGGAGCACCAAGATTTGCAATTGTCCTGTCTCAAGACTAGGACACCAGCTCAACCCGAGGGTCCGAAACACATGTCCGATAGTCCAGATCTTGCATTGCCTCGATCCGATCTCGATGTGCTGATGGCAACCTTGGATGTCGACGTCATTGGGCTCATCGAGTGTTTGATCAGTCCAGGTTGGCGCCTGTCATTCGGGAGTGCGGTCGCGCCGGCTATCCACTACAATCTTTCCGGGACCGGACGAATGGTAGTGGGTGGCTTCTCCGCATTTCCTCTGTTACCTCACACACTTGTCATCACACCGGCCAAGAAGCCGTTTCACATCGAAGTCGATGACCGCACAGCGGCCACGACAGTGAATGTGGTTGAAGCGCAATGGGATCCGCGCTTCGGCGAGCGTATTCAACGATTTGTCGCCGGGGACGTCGACCCAATGGTCATGCTGATCTGCGGGTACTTTCGCGCCACTTTCGGTTCGTCGATCGACCTCTTTGCGGGCCTTTCCACGCCGATTGTCGAGCGCTTCGAACCCGAAGATGAACTGGGGTCAAAGTTGCAGGCTGCGTTGGCAGAAATCAGCGGCCGGCAGGTTGGAATGCAGGCGATGACGACCGCCATCCTGAAGCAGGTGCTCGTCACGCTGGTCCGTCGGAGCCTAAAGTCGACGAGCGTTTGGCTCGAACGCTTTTCTATTCTGAGTGACCGTCAAATCGCTGTTGCGTTTGCCGATATGTTGGCGCGACCATCGGCCGATCACTCCGTCGTGGCCTTGGCGCAGAAGGCCGGCTTGAGCCGATCCGCATTCATGGCGCGCTTTGTGCGCGCGATAGGATGTTCGCCAATGGTCGCGCTCCGGCAAATTCGGATGAAGCGTGCAGCCGATATGCTCGCCGCGAAGACATCTTCTGTCGAGCAGATCGCGCGGGCGGTCGGTTATGGGAGCCGCAGCAGCTTTCTCCGAGCCTTTCGCCAAGTGCATGGATACTGCCCAGCAAAATCCGAGGGTGATGGACAGAACTCAGATTGAAGATACGGCGCATGGTGACGGCATCCGCAGTGGGCAAGGCCGCCGCGATGCGATCGCGTCTGAATTCAGGACTATGATAGATAGTTGTCGGATAGATAGTTACGGGACATTTCCTCTATCCGGCGGCGACGGGATCCTCTGACTAATTCGCAGTATGCGTTTGAGGCTGCTGTGCTTCCTGTGCTGCCCGCGCGCGGCACGGTGGCTCGGCGCAATAGCTTCCATCCTTGTCGAGCGGCCGCGCGTGCTCGGGCGGCCAAATGAACCTCACGATCGGACGCCGCCGACGAAATTAGAAACTCCCTTTGGACATGCATTCTTTCGGTGGACTACGGGATTGTACGCATCGCGCGTGAAGGAGGTTGCTCACGCTGATTGAGGCTAACGCAGAAGGAACCTGCAGATCAGGGTGGAGGACGCTAAACTGCTCGAGCCAACGAGAGAAAGCCTTGCCGACGACCTTCCGTGAGCCGCCGGCGAGCTGTCGTCGAGAGCACCGGCCGCGATGATTGTGTTGTCATCTGCCTCACCACGCGATGGAGATGTCGAAACTCTGGGCGCCCACTGAACATCGAAACGATAACCGACAGTAATTTGTGAGATCGTCTCTGGTGTGATGCAATACTCATCGGCTTGCAGACGCTCCAATGGCAAAGTCCTTCGTCTCGAGCCGCAGTCGGAAGCGAGCTGATTCCCGGCTTTCGGGCTGGCTTCGAGGAGATCGGAAAGTTGAAGTTGAGCGTCACCGCCTACAGCAATCCTGGTAATTTCTTGCGTATCGCCGCAAAGCTGTTGCCTTGGCTTTGGGGGGCGACAGCCTTCGCCTTCGCGCTTGGTCTCTTTGGAACATTCGACGCGCCACCCGACTACCAGCAAGGCGAGACCGCGCGCATCATGTACATCCACGTCCCCGCCGCCTGGACAGCAATGCTTGCCTACACGCTCATGGCGACGTCTGCGCTCGGATCCTTGGTTTGGCGTCACCCACTTGCCGATGCAGCACAAAAGGCGGCTGCGCCGCTTGGCGCAGCTTTCACCTTCATCTGTCTCGTCACGGGCGCCCTGTGGGGCAAACCAATGTGGGGCACATACTGGGTCTGGGACGCTCGTCTCACCTCTGTGTTGGTTCTGTTTCTCATCTATCTCGGTCTGATTGCGCTCTGGCAAACGATCGAGGACCCGAGTAGGGCGGGACGAGCAGTCTCGATCATGACCTTGGTGGGCTTCATCAACATCCCGATCGTGAAGTTCTCGGTTGATTGGTGGAATACTCTCCACCAGCCCGCTTCGGTGTTCCGAATGGAAGGCTCGGCGATCGCTGGCTCGATGTTATGGCCGCTAATCGCTATGGCGCTCGCATACACGCTTTTGTTCGCGACCCTCCACATAATGGCGATCCGTAATGAGATCATGCGACGCCGCGCCCGGCGCCTTGCAATCACGTTGGCGGCCGTGGGCGAATCCGCGATGGCTAGCATGCCGCCTGCCGAAGCGTCCTGAGCAGATCATGGTGCAGCATGGCGGAGTCATCATGGCGGCGTTTCTGGTGACGGGCATCGTTCTGACCGGAATGATCGCGGCGGTCTTCATCGACCATCGCGCTCAGCTCCGCACCTTGCGTCGTCTACTACCTGAACTCTCGGATCGGCGCAGATGCGTATGAGCAAAATCCCAGCCTCGGTTCACTTCCCAGCGAGCGTTGCGGTCCCTCGACGCGCACTGGCGCGCCTGCGAGTGATAATCCCGCTTCTGGTATTCTTTGGAATTGCGGCATTACTCTTGGTGCGGCTTGGCTCCGGAGACCCATCGCTCGTGCCCTCGGCTCTGATCGGCAAGCCAGCACCGCAGTTTGCGCTGGAGCCCCTCGATGGGCTTTCGACGTCCGGTCCACCAGGCTTGTCGAGCGCCGATCTGCGGAGAGGACACGTGACCATCGTGAACGTGTTCGCGTCATGGTGTGCTGAGTGCCGGGAAGAACACGGGGCCCTGATGGCATTGGCGAGCGACCGGACGCTGCAGCGACGGGGGGTGGAGCTTACTGGCATCGTTTACAAGGACGATCCCAGAAACGCGCTAGCCTATCTCACAGCCAACCGGAATCCCTTCGCACAGGTTGGCACTGACCGGTCCGGCCGAACGGGGATCGATTTCGGCGTCTATGGCGTCCCCGAGACTTACGTGATCAAGGGCGATGGCACAATCGCCTACAAGCTGGTTGGTGGCATCTCGGAAGCAAATCGACCTGCTTTGATGACCGCAATTGCCGAAGCAGAGCGTCCATGACGACTGCCTTGCAGGCTCCCCATCCCCGCCCGATGGATGCAAGAAGGTGTTTTATTGCCTCGGCGGCATGGAATTCCATCGACTTAAATAATTCAAGAGTGAGCGATCAGACCATGGAATTGGCACACTCAGGCGCAGTCCGATTGTCAAGGGCGGCGAATGTCCGACGACGTGGTGCGTTACGCAGTGGCAAAAACGGGCGGAGGCCTTGAAACGTGCTTTGGGCGGTCTTTGCAATGATGACGTCCGCGGTCGTGCTGGCGCTGACTCGGTCGCTCTCTGAGCGGTGCGAGGGCCTTGGTGCTCACGATGTCGATGTCGCCTTCTATCGAGGCCTTCTGGCTGAGGCCGATGATGACGTCCGTTGTGGACTGGTAGCACCCGAGGATGCCGTGGCAACGCGTTCCGAGATCGGGCGCCGGCTGCTCGTGTCACTTAACTCGGCGTCGGAGGTGCGGCCGCGTTTGTCGTGGCGCTGGCAGTCAAGACGCATCGTTGCAGCCTTGGCGATCGTCCTAGTGCTGCCACTCGTCGGGCTCGCGTCGTACCTTAAAGTCGGCGCTCCCAGCCAGCCTGACATGCCGATCGCCTCGAGGCGCAGGGGCGGTGACGTCACCCTCGCTGCCGCCGTTCCTGACATCCACGCCGGCCAAACTTGGTCTGACATCGCAGCGCTTGCTCCTGAGCAGCGAAGCGACGCGATCCGCGGGATGGTAGGAGGGCTAGCCGAGAATCTCTCGAAGAATGGCCATGACCTTCAGGGATGGCTGCAACTGATTAGGTCTTACGACGTATTGGGTGAACGCCAAAAGGCCGAGGCGGCCGTCGCAAGCGCACGTTCCCAGTTAGCAGACGATGCGGAAGCGCCGGCACGCATCGACGAACTCGTCAGGCAGCTCGGTTTGAAGGGATAGACCTTGACCAGAAAAGGCGCGCGGCTCGCTATCATCAACGCAGCAGGCTTCACTTTGGCCATCGCGGTCGGGCTCATCCTGTTTGCGTTACGCGAAAGTATCGTTTTCTTCTACGGGCCGACCCAGATGGCCGAAAGGGCGCCGCCGCGAGGAACACATCTGCGTATCGGCGGCCTGGTGAAACGTGGCTCACTTACCCGCGATGGATCGTCGACTGTCGTCTTCGCGGTGACCGACCTGAAGCACGACATCAAGGTCAGCTACACTGGATTGCTGCCGGATCTCTTCCGCGAAGGACAGGGCGTCGTGGCCGAGGGCACGGTGGAGGGACCGGATCTTTTTCATGCTGATACCGTGCTCGCCAAACACGACGAGCGATACATGCCCAAGGACGTAGCCGACAAACTCAAGCAACAAGGCGCTTGGAGCAACGAAAGATCCGCGCGAGCGGAATAGCGCCGCGCTCCACGAAACATTGCTGCCGATGGGACCGAAGGATGATCGTCGAAACCGGACATTACGCGCTTGCTTTGGCTCTCGCAGTCGCGCTGCTTCAGTCAGTTCTGCCGTTCTGGGGGACCCGCAGTGATGATTCTAGAATCGCATCCACTGCAGTCCCTGCCGCAATCACCCAGTTCCTTTTGTTGGGCTATGCCTTCGCGGCACTGACTTACGCCCATGTGGTGTCCGACTTCAGTCTCGTGACAGTCGCCGAGAACTCGCTCACGACCAAACCACTTGTATACAAAATCGCGGGCGTTTGGGGCAATCATGAGGGATCAATGCTGCTTTGGGTTCTGATCCTCGCGGCCTTCGGAGCGACCGTGGCGATTCTCGGGCGCGGCATGGCGAACGAATTGCGAGCTAATACGCTAGCAGTCCAGGGCTGGATCTCCCTTGCGTTCCTCTGCTTCATCCTGTTCACCTCCGATCCCTTCGGGCGACACTTTCCGGCGCCTTTTGAAGGCCAGGACCTCAATCCGCTGCTACAAGACCTGGGCCTCGCGATACACCCGCCGCTCCTTTACCTCGGTTATGTCGGTTTCTCGATCGTGTTCTCGTTCGCGGTGGCGGCGCTGATAAGCGGCCGACTAGACGCCACTTGGGCTCGCTACGTTCGGCCTTGGGTACTGATTGCCTGGATCTTTCTGACGCTTGGCATCGCCATGGGCTCGTACTGGGCCTACTATACTTTAGGCTGGGGCGGGTTCTGGTTCTGGGATCCAGTCGAGAACGCGTCGCTTATGCCCTGGCTTGCGGGTACAGCGCTTCTGCATTCGGCCGCCGTCATGGAGAAGCGCGAAGCCCTCAAGATCTGGACGCTGTTCCTGGCGATAGTTACATTCTCGCTATCGCTGCTCGGCACATTCCTCGTGCGCTCAGGGGTACTGACCTCCGTTCATTCCTTCGCCAGCGACCCGGCGCGCGGCGTCTTCATCTTGGTCATCCTGACTGTGTTCATCGGCGGCTCCCTCGCGCTTTATGCCTGGCGAGCGCCTTCCCTGAGCCAGCGTAGTCTGTTCGCTCCTGTGTCACGCGAGAGCGCGCTCGCCGTTAACAACCTGCTGCTCACCACCTGCTGTGCTACGGTCTTGACCGGCACGCTCTACCCGCTCGCGCTTGAGGCTCTGACCGGGGAGAAGATCTCGGTCGGCGCACCGTTCTTTAATTTAACGCTCGGTCCGCTAGTGGCGCTGATCGTGCTCCTGATACCGCTCGGTCAGTCGCTCGCCTGGAAGCGTGGCGACCTGCTCGGTGCGGCGCAACGGGTGACGGTCGCGGCCTTGGGTGGCCTTGTTGTCGCCCTTGTGCTCGTTGCTATCATCCAAGGCGGCCCTGTCCTCGCCGCGGTCGGTCTCGGTCTCTCCGTCTACCTCATCGTTGGTTCGTTCGCCGATGTAGCGTCGCGTATCTGGGCACGTGGGCAGCCCGCTCGAGTGATGTTCGCCCGCGCGGTCGGGCTACCGCGCTCCGCCTGGGGGGCGGCGATCGTTCACGCTGGCTTTGGCGTGACACTCATGGGCTTGGCGGCGACCGGTTGGGGTGTGGAGCGGATCGCGACCGTCAAGCTAGGCCAGGGGATTGATCTCGGCCCCTATCAAGCCACCATCGAGAATCTTCGATCGCGGCAGGGTCCGAACTATTCCGAAGTCCTAGCCTATACCGTCATCAGCCGGGGCGGCGGCGCCGTGGCTACCGTCGAGCCCGCCAAACGCAGCTTTCCCGCGCGACAGACCACCGTCACGGAGGCAGGCATCGTGACGCTGGGTTTTGGCCAGATCTACATTTCGCTCGGGGACCAGCACGCGGATGGTTCGATCGACGCGCGCATGTTCTGGAAGCCGCTTGTGACAGCCATCTGGATCGGCGCAGTCATTATGGCGTTCGGGGGGATCGTGTCGCTGTCCGATAGACGCTTCAGAATCGGCTTCACGCGCCGCGCGGCTCGCGTCCGCGCCATCGCCAACCCCGCAGCGCCGGAGCCCGCCGAATGACTTCGCTTCGTCGCATTCTCCTGCTTTCGATCGTACTCGCAGGCCTCGCGCCCAGCTTGGCAAGGGCGGTGCAGCCGGACGAGGTCCTGCCCGACCCAAAACTTGAGGCGCGCGCGCGGGCTATTTCAGCCGGGCTGCGCTGCCTGGTGTGCCAAAATCAGTCGATCGACGATTCGAACGCAGAGCTCGCGCGGGATCTCCGACTGCTAGTGCGCGAACGCCTTAATCTCGGCGAGAGCGACGAACAGGTCGGCGCCTTTCTGGTGAAGCGTTACGGGAACTTTATCCTGCTGAAACCACCGCTCGATTTGGATACCGCCTTCCTCTGGGGAATGCCGCCTTTGGTGCTCGTAGCGGGCGGGATCGCTCTCCTGTTCGGTTTGCGCCGCCTGCAGTCCACGCCGGCGACGCCCTTAAGCCAAGCCGAGCGGGATCGGCTCGCGGCTGTATTAGACGCTGATACTCCGCTGTAGGCATTTCCTGATGGTCAAGCGGTCTTAGCTGCGGAGGTGTTCGGAGTCGTTCCAAGGCTGCGCCCCCTGAGCAAACTCTTTCCTCTGCATCTCTCGTCATTCTCCCGCGCCGCGGAGTGCTGCGGCTGCGGCGATTGGTGCGAGGGCGACGGATGCGAGTCCGAGCGCGCAAAGGATCAGGAAGGGCGTCAGAAAGGGCACTGTGCCACTCTGCGCCGCGGAGACACCGAAGATCAGCACCGGTACGGCTAGTGGCACGACGAGGATCGACAACAAGAGACCGCCGCGCCGAAGCGTGACGGTAAGGGCTGCACCGATTGCTCCCAGAAAGGTGAAAGTCGGCGTACCCACCAACAACGTCGCTGGCACCGCCCAGAGCGCCGGGCCGTCCAAGTCCAACATCAGGCCAAACAAAGGCGAGAGCAAAGCGAGGGGCAGCCCCGTGACGGACCAGTGGGCCACGCACTTCAACAGAACAATGAGTTCTAGGGGCGCCGGCGACAGCAACATCTGGTCCAGCGAACCGTCCTCGTGATCCGCCTGGAACAGACGGTCAAGGCCCAATAGAGTCGCGAGGAGCGCCGCTATCCACAGAATGGCTGGACCGATGCGCGACAGCAAGCGCAAGTCAGGTCCGATCGCGAAAGGTACGACCGTCACGAGACTGAGGAAGAAGACCAGACCGAGAACCCCGCCTCCACCGATGCGGCGCGCCAGCATGAGGTCACGAAGAAAAACGAGGAGGAGAATACGGGTCATGGCCCCCATCCAGCGTCGCAATCGCGTCGAGACAGCTCCTTGGAAATCGAAAGAGCGGCATGACCTCTTCTCTCCCGACTTTGAGACAGGCGGCTACGGAGGTGCGCGCCGGACCCCAACGGGACGACCTTCACCTCGCTTCGAGCCTGACTTGGATTGTCCCCGGTAGACCGAGTTGTTCGTGGGTTGCGGCGAGCATCAATCCTCCGCTTCCGATATGGTCGGCGACAACAGCCTTCAGCAAGGCGCGTGCATGTCGGTCGAGTGCGGTTAGCGGTTCGTCGAGCAGCCATAGAGGGCGATCGGTAGTCAGGAGCCGGGCCAATGCGACGCGGCGGCGCTGTCCCGCGGAGAGATAGCCGACAGGCAGATCGAGAACGTGGGCTAACTCCATGCGGTCCAGCGCCTCTAACGGGGTTAGCCGACCTCGCCCTAAAAGTCCCCGGCCGATGTCGAGGTTTTCGCGGGCTGTCAACGCCGATTTCAGCCCGTCGAGATGGCCTACGTAGTGGATGCGCTCCGCCAGAAGCGCCGAATCCGTGGCTTCGGACTCCACCCATGATATACGGCCGGATCCCAGCGGCAAGAAACCGGCGATCGCACGCAAGAGTGTGGATTTGCCTACGCCATTGGGACCCGTCACTTCGGCGATTTCGCCCGAGCCCAGTCGCAAAGACACCCCACCGAAAACCACGCGCTCGCCGCGCGCGACGGACAGATTCTCGAGCAGGAGATAGCACCGCTGCGCAATATCCATTTTCATTTTCGCTCGCCCGTTGTCTCGTTCGGATCGTTTTCGAACGCGCGGTTGGAGTGCTCATCGAAATGAACGATTGTGGATCAGCATGTTCGAGAGAAAGGCGGCGCCGTTGGGGAGAACCGCCCAAGAAGATGAGGCAGTTCAGTTCTTCGGGGCTGCCCACTCGAAGGATGCGAGCCCGATTGTGATCGTCGTCAGCAAGATGCGCCATGCGATGACCCATGCAAACTAGCCGCGTGATAGAACCACTGGATTGAGGCGCATCACATCCTTATGTTGAAAAAGGGGCGGGTATGCCCCCAACGGTTTCGTCGGATGGTCCATAGTCCCAACTTGGCTGCCTCGGCCGTAACCTGGGACACGCGACGGCTTGCCAGCTTGGTCTGCGCCCGCCGGGGTAGCCGACGCGCCTTTCGATGCAGAATCCGGGGGCGGCGGCTGCGATGGGGGCCCAAGCACGCCTCTCAGGCAAGAGAGAGGGTGTCCCAGGTCTCCGCGAGCGCAGCAGCGAGCTCAGCTATGTGGGCATCCCCGTGATATGGCGACGGCGTGATGCGAAGCCGCTCCGTCCCGCGGGGAACGGTCGGATAGTTGATCGGCTGGATATAGATGGCATGGCGCTCTAGAAGGCGATCGGCTGCCGCCCTGCACAATTCCGCGTCGCCAACAATCACAGGCACGATGTGGGTTTCGGTCGAGAGGACCGGAAGCCCGGCGGCTTGGAGCGCCTGCTTCGTTGCAGCGGCTTGCCGTTGGTGTGCTTCGCGCTCGGCAGACGAGTGCTTCAGGTAACGAACTGACGCACGGGCTGCGGCGGCAATTGACGGAGGGAGTGCTGTCGTGAAGATGAATCCAGGCGCGAAGCTGCGCACAGCGTCGCAGATCGATCGCGACGCTGAGATATAGCCGCCAACACAGCCGAATCCTTTGGCGAGGGTACCCTCGATCACGGTCACGCGGTGCATCACGCCATCACGCTCGCTGATCCCGCCCCCGTGAGCGCCGTAGAGGCCCACAGCGTGAACTTCGTCGAGGTAGGTCATCGCGCCATACCGGTCCGCAAGGTCGCAGATGGCGCCGATCGGTGCCACATCGCCATCCATCGAATACACGGACTCGAACACGATTAGCTTGGGGCGGTTTCCCGCCTCGCGCAGCAGCGCCTCAAGGTGACCGAGATCGTTGTGGCGGAAAATCCGCTTTGCGCAATTTGATTGACGGACGCCTTCGATAATCGAATTGTGGTTGGATGCATCAGATAAGACCACGCAGTCCGGGATCAGCTTACCGATCGTCGAGATGCTGGCCTGGTTCGATACGTAGCCGGAGGTGAAGACGAGGCTCGCTTCCTTCCCATGCAGATCAGCGAGCTCGCGCTCTAAATCGACCAAGGGTGAATTATTTCCGGCGATGTTGCGCGTTCCACCCGCTCCCGCGCCGCAGCGGTGAGCCGTTGCGGTCAGCGCGCTCACGACCTCTGGATGCTGTCCCATGCCGAGATAGTCATTCGAGCACCAAACCGTGATCTCCGTAACGGTGCCGTCAGACCGGCGCCATTTGGCGGCTGGGAAGCGGCCGGAGATGCGCTCGATGTCAGTGAAGACGCGATAACGCTGCTCCCCGTGCAGGCGCTCAAGAGAGTCGTGAAAATGACGTTCGTATACTTCGGCCGCGCAATTGCTCTCGTCCGTAGCGAACATCCGGTTGGACGATGTCAAAGCACCTTGTCCCGGCACTACATCCACACACAAATGTCTATTACCTACGCTTCCGTGTCCCGGATGCCTTGCTTGCCACCTTGCCGAGTCCAGACCATCCATCTCAATCTCTCCTGACCATCGCTCGACCGTAGCTCATCACGCAGAGGACTTCGCGCGCGTCTCAGCTATCATTTGCATGACCCCCGGTTATGGCCGGGCGCCGTCTGAGACAGCTCAAATTGGCCTGCGTCTGAGGCCCATTCCGCAAACCTACGCCCGATTCCGATGGAACTATCATCGAGGCGGCTTTGCCGTCCCCTCCATGAGAGTGGCTTAATTGCAGGACTGATAATCGGGCTGCCTTGTGAGGTTCGAATGCAATCCTCTCGACGCTGCGGCTATTTTCATCACAACGATACGGTCCGCCTCTTGCGCGGTGGCGAACCGATGAGCAGTCACGATGGTGGTGCGTTGATCCGCCATGCGATCGAGCGACGGCAGCCCCAGGCGTCCGCTCTCAGCCTCGAGCGCGGAAGTCACGTTACCAAACATCGGCGCCCGTGTACCGAAAGAGCTCCTTCGACGCTGCAGAAATCTGAGAGGCGAGAACATGTCGGTCCGGGTACGACATCAGGCCTTCTCGAAACGAAGTGCCTTTGGACGATGGATCACGCTATCCCGTACTTCGCGGTGAGGTGACAATCGCGCGGATTGGATTGGTCAGCTTCATAGTCTTTCAATCCCATCGGGTGGCGGCCTTGCGCCGATTCCGTACAGAAGCGAGACCCCGACGAGTGGACGAATGACCGATCGAGCGCCGTTACAGAAACGAAGCATCGAAACCAGCATGTGACGCAGCCAGCAAAGCGACGCACGAAGCAGTGTCGATCGGAGGGCGGTTTTCGAGATTGGTATTGCCTGTCCGTGGCGATCGCGGCCGTGAAACTGACGCCGCCTCAATGGGTATAGCCGCGAGGAACCAGAACCTCCTATGACCAAACATCGACAGTTCGAGAAACGTCATTCCCGACCGGCATCAATTGCATGCCCCTTCGTTGCTTCCGCATACAGGCACCCGCGTTTAATCTGACCTGTGCGTAGTTAACGAGACCACCTGCGCACAAATGTCGTCACTGCCTCATTCGGTGACATACAGCTGGTCAGAGGAGAGAGATCATGAGACGAACAGTATTGGCACTTGCCGCCGTCCTCGGCGCTGGCGCTATGGCAACCGCAGTCTTCGCACAGCAACCACAGCTTCCACCGCCTGACGATTGGCACGCCACCGGCCGCTATCTTCCCGAATACACGAAAGATGGCGACCTAGTTCTGCCAAAGAATTTTCACGAGTGGGTTTATGTCGGTTCGCCACTGACGCCCAATTTTTTGAATCCGCCTCAAGCAAACTTCCCTGAATTTCATAACGTATATATCGAGCCTGGTTCTTACGAGATCTACAAGAAAACGGGCGTCTTCCCTGAAGGAACAATCTTCGTGAAAGAACTGCAGCTCATGCAGCCCGCCACTCATCCGGACGGTTCGAAAACCGCACCATCGGGGAAGGGATTCTTCCCGGGCGCCTTCAACGGGGCGGATGTGACTGTCAAGGACACCGTGAGATATAAGGCGACCGATGGCTGGGGCTATTACAACTTCAACCACCATGAACCCAAGGCGGCCACCGCCAAAGTCCGGCCGATCGAGGAATGCGCCTACTGTCACATTGCAAGTGCGAAACGGGATGACGTATGGACACAGTTCTACGCGTTGCTCGACCAGGTGCCGGTGCCGCCCGGCCAAACTGTAAAACAGTAGGAGGAACTGTGATGAAATTCCTCAGAGGTACGGCCGTGGCGTCCTTCATCGTCGCGGCCGTCGGGTGCCTTGCTTCGCAGCCAGTGGATAGCCAGCCCGCACCAGCGCAGGAACAACTTGTTGATGCGGCAGGCAACATGCATATCCCAAAGGACTACCGAACCACCTACGAATTCCTTGGGAGTTGGTCTGTCGCAGGTGACAACGGTGCTAAGGAGATTCACGCCGTCTACGCTTCGCCAGGATCTGCGGTCGCCTATCGCGCGATGGGCAAATTCCCCGAAGGTTCGATCCTGGTGAAGGAGGTTTACGGAGCGGCCACTTCGGAGATGACGACTGGGACGGTCAGCCATCAAGACAGTCTCAAAGGCTGGTTCATGATGGTGAAGGACAGCAAGGACAGTCACCCCAATAATAAGCTGTGGGGCAATGGTTGGGGTTGGTCTTGGTTCGACGCGCGTGACCCGGTGAAAACGACCTCAACGAATTTTCGCTCGGATTGCCTAGGCTGCCACATCCCAGCCAAGGCGACCGACTGGATCTATGTGCAAGGCTATCCCGGTTTGAAGAAATGACGACCAGAGGCAACCCAGGCTTGAATGTTGCGTGGGTGAAACCGGGCGAGATGCGGATAAGAGGTAGGGTCATGAAGCCTAGCAAAAAGTTCAGCAGATGTATTTGTGGATCGATGATGATCTTTGTAGTGTCGTTATGGGCACCTCAAGGGAGTCTAGCGGCCACTGCCGAAAAAAAAATCACGAAGCAGTTCCTTATGTCGGGCCAAGTGGACCTCGTACGAGAGGTGGTGACGCTGCCGCTCCATCGCGGGCGTCTTTCTTCGGGAGAAACTGTTTGGTTCGTTCTCACCGACGTGAGCGATTTTGCTACTTCGAATAAGATGGGGCTCACTTGGGCGCCGAGTCTCAGTAAGGCCAAAGACCTGACGAGCACTCGGGTTGCGGAGATGGACGACTCGGGTAACTTCACGTTCAAATCGGGCCGGATCGATTTCTCACCGCCCCAGACGTTAGTGGCGGGCGAAGCGCCCAATTTGTTCCCTCCTAAAACGGCCCGAGCCGGGTCTGTCGGGGATGCGCACTACAGCCCATTGGTTCGGGTTACGAACAATAAGGACCTTGTCTTTAATGCTCCGGTCATCGCGTTCAATGTCGGACCCGAGAAAATCGCGTTTTGCAACGGTAGTCCTGATTACTCGGTCGTGACGGACTCCGTGGCGAGCATCTGTCCTGATAAGGGCACCGTTGACTTGAAACTCCGGTTTGGCTTCGCGAGCGGCAAACACCTGCGTTATCTTAGTTTTGACGCAAATTCCGAGGAGTCGGCGACCCTCGAGTCCTCCACCTTTGCGCCGGCAGAAAGTGACATTCTTCAGAGTGGCGCGACTGAGGTGATTTATACGATTGTGAACGGCAAGATGGGAGCGAAAGATCCGAACCGGCAGGGGCTCAACAGCGCTCTCAACGGAGAGGGGCCCTCGCTCGACATCCTCGCGAACTTCAAGGAGATCAGCGCGGGATACTCTCCGATGTGGGACGTACGTCCGGCCGAGTGGACTAAGGACGCTATCTCGAAGGATCAACGGAAACTGATCACTGACGGCGACGATCTCGAAGCCAAAAGTGCGTCGGGCTTACTGGTGAGCCCTGCGGGGGGACCGGTGAAGACGACGGGGAATCTCGTGAATTGTCCGGTCGTAGGCTTCACCAATGAATGATCTCCTGGCCGAATAACTGCGCTTCCCCGGTCCATGCGGGGGAGCGCAATCGGTCTCTGAGCCACCGACGCTCCCCCACGTCGATGCGAGTTCGATGAGCGCGCTCGAGCCCAACGCCCTCTCTGTTTGTAGGCGTCGTCGATGATCTGGTGGCCCTCGCAACCGATGCTGCCACGTTGAAGGACAAGGTCGCCGTCCAACCTGGACTCTGCTCCGACGGAAGCTGCGAGCCGATTGGCGATCGCGGTAGCGACGCCGGTAGCGCCGCTGCACTGCCCTGGTCGCCATGCCGATGCCTTCGTCGACAACATCTCTGTACCCGAGAGTATCGTCGGCTTTCGAGGCGATCGTGGGATTTGTCGTGCCGTCGACCGGCTTGAGACGGGTCACCACGCCAAGATCGCCCGCGTCGGCGACCACCGCATAATAACGCGTAGTTGATCCAGCTTCGACGCTCAGGCTGTTTCCACTCGATGCCGTATCAAGCTCTAGCGTGCGGCAGGCGATGCAAATCCGCTTTCTTGTCGCCGCCTCGCGCTCTTCTATGCATTGCGCACGGTTATGGTCATCGGGCCTGCTTTCGAACGAAGCGGATCACCGTGCCGGTATGCCTCGGCAACAGTAACAGAGGCAAGGGCCGACGCGGACGTGCTTCCGAACGCGCATCCGAGCGCAGCGACAGAGACGAGGCCGCCAAGTCGCTAGTCTGCATTGTTCATCCACCCGAACGCGATAGCTTCTACCCGGCCATTGTCTCGAAGAGTGCCTGGTCTTACGTGCACCACAGGGGTGGGCCGCCCGGATTCGACTTCAACTTGCTCAACGACAAGAAGCTCGGCTTCGCGAGCGTCCAAGCAATGGGCAGTGCACCGGAATCGGCAACGCCGGCGCCAACGACCGTGCCGCGCTTGCTGATGAACTACCCGAACCGTTGGCGGCTCAAGCTCTTCGCGCTTGTGGAATTGAGAGAGTTGAAGGACGACGCCGATCTGACGCGGCGGCTGGCTACAAAGCGAAGGTCGAGCGCGTTGTCTTGCTCCGGATTGAATTGCCCGCAGCACATGCCTCGCTTCACCGAGCCCGAATTGGAGTAAACGTTCGAGCCTGACAGGGAGCGCTTCTTAGACCTGGAAAGCGAGATGAGTGAGCTGCCGGTACACGTCGGTCCGCGGGGCGAGTCGGCGCAGTTGGGAACGAAGTCCGGGACACGTGACATCAGTGCGCCGGTCGGTGCTCAAACTATGACCTGCTGTTATCGATTGCATGATCAAGAAACATGATCGCCGCGGCGCGACGTGCCCTAATCTTCGAGGCAGTCCAGTGACCACCACTGGCCGAGATGATTGGCGTCGGTGACGGCCTGCATCGTCACGGACCCGATGAACGTTTGCGAACTGCAGCAGGAGGTCAAGTGCCCCGTATTGCCATTCCGAAGCGCGAGGACGCCCTCGCGGGGTCCAAGCCTATCCTCGACAACATCGACAAGATACTGGGCTTCGTTCCCAACCTGCATCGTCTCATGTCGATCAGCCCGAACGCGATCTCAGGCTGGGCTGCCCTAATGGGATCGCTTGCGAAGACGCTGGACGTCAAAACGAGAGACGGCATCGCACTGGCAGTGTCGGAGGCGGACGGTTGCGACTACTGCCTGGCTGCACACAGCTTCACCGCGGCCAACCTGGCCAAAGTCCCCGTGGACGAAATCGAGCTGAACAGAGAGGGCCGCTCGAGCGATCCCAAGCGCCAGGCTGCGGTTGCCTTCGCGAAAGCACTCATCGAGACGCGCGGTAAAGTTTCGGACGCCCAGTTTGCGGCGGTCAGGGATGCGGGGTGGACGGATGCAAACATCGTCGAGATGATCGCGTTGACTGCCCAGTTCCTGTTGACCAACTTCATGAACAATGCGGTGCAGACCCCGATCGATTTTCCCGAGGTCAGTCCCGCGAAGGCACGCTGAAGCGAGGTCCCCCTCGTTTCTTTGGGGAGGGGCGCCTGGAGAACCCAATGTCTCGACGGCCCCTGCGGCCTAGTGTCAAGCGCGTCTACGAGCCGCCCCAGGCCTCGGACGGCACGAGGGTGCTTGTCGACCGCATCTGGCCACGCGGGCTCACGAAGGAGCAAGCCAGCGTCGACGTGTGGCTGAAGGACATCGCACCGAGCGCCGGCCTCAGGACCTGGTTTGGCCATATCCCGAACCGCTGGCGTGAGTTTCAGAAGCGATACTTCGAGGAGCTCCGCTCCAATCACGCCGCCGTCGATCACCTCACGGAACTTGTATCGGCGGGCAAAGTCACGCTGCTCTTCGGCGCGCACGACGCCGAGCGTAACAACGCCGTGGCACTCGCGGACTATCTCGCGGCAGGCGAGTCGAAGTCGATGCTTGGGATCGGAAGCTCGCTCAGGTCGTCGTCATAGTTTGCCGCGGGCCCGACGCCGACGTTCGTTCGTGCGGATGTCGGCGCTGAGGCCGAGCGTCGACCCGACGGGAAACGTGTTCGCGGCCTGTATTTGGGCGCGCTCCTCGCCCCCAAGGGTTTCTTCGAGCCTTATGGGGCGCCCGAAGGAGTCGCGGCCGCCATCCCGGGCATGACGCTACGACGCGGCTACCGCGACATGGAAAGCGGGATTCTCCGCCTTCGCACCAGCAGCCGTATCGTCATCGCCGTGCACGATCGCACGATCGTCGGACAGTGCGGCGAGGCCGCTTGCCGCGAGCGCGGCAAAGCCGCCTTTGACGGAGGGACGCCGCGCCTCGCCAAGCTTGAGCCGCCACACACGTTCGGCCATCGACCAGAAGTTTCGCGTAAAGGCGAGAATTGCGGATGCGACCTCTCGCGACGAAGACGGTGCCAGCTCGGGCGCAAATTCGCTCGCGACCCTAGGCCATCTCGGCCGGCCATGGGCCGACAGGATGGTGTCCTCCAGATCGGTCAGCATCGCGTGCGGCAGTCTGGTCGTCGGGTTCAAGGCCATTTCACCTCGGGCGGCATCGACGACAGGATCGAATCGATATTGCCGCCGGTTTTTAACCCAAACAGCGTACCGCGGTCATGCAGCAGGTTGAACTCGACATAGCGCCCGCGCCGAATCAGTTGCTCCTCGCGGTCCGCCGCCGTCCAGGGGGTAGCAAGGTTGCGCCGGACCAGTTCCGGAAAGATCTTCAGGAATGCGCGGCCGACGTCCTGCGTGAAGGCGAAGTCGGCGTCCCAATCGCTGGAATCGTAGTAGTCGTAGAAGATGCCGCCGATGCCGCGCGCTTCCTTCCGGTGCGGCAGGTAGAAATAGTCGTCGCACCATTTCTTATATTTGTCGTAGGACCCAACCGCCGCATGCGCGTCGCAGGCCGATTTCATTGCCGCGTGAAAGGCGATCGCATCCGGATCGACCTGGGTGCGGCGGCGATCCAGCACCGGCGTCAGATCCGAGCCGCCGCCGAACCAGGATTTTGTCGTGACGACGAAGCGGGTGTTCATATGCACCGCCGGCACATGTGGGTTGCGCATATGTGCGATCAGGGAAATGCCGGAGGTCCAGAAGCGCGGGTCTTCGGCCGTGCCCTCTATCTGCGCGCGGAGTTCGGGCGAGAGCGCGCCATGCACCGTCGAGCAATGCACGCCGACCTTCTCGAACAGCCTTCCGCGCAGCATCGACATCACCCCACCGCCACCGGCGGCCCCGCTATGGTCGGTGCGCAGCCAGGGCGTGCGCACAAAGCGGCCAGCGCGACCGGGGTAAAGCGAGGCGGGCGCCTCGTCCTCCAGCCGCTCGAACGCCGCGCAAATGTCGTCGCGCAGCGACTCGAACCAGGCCCTGGTCCTCCTTTTGCGCATTTCAGTGACGGACGTGTCCATGCGGGTACTAGTCCGGGTCGATGTTCAGGATCGGAAGCTCGCTCAGGTCGTCGTAATAGCTTGCCGCCGGCCCGACGCCGACGTTATCGGTCGTGCGGATGTCGGCGCTGAGGCCGAGCGTTCGCCCGACGGGACACATGCTCGCGACCTGCATCAGTTGGGCGCGCTCCTCGTCACCAAGGTTTCCTTCGAGTCTAATGGAGCGCTCGAAGGAGTCGCGGCCGCCATCCCCGCCATGGTGATACGACACGGCCACCTCGACGTGGGAAAGTGGGATCTTCCGCCTTCGCGCCTGCAGCCGTATCGTCATCGCCGTGCACGCGGCGAGCGACGCGCTTAGCAATTCGTAGGGGGTCGCCCCCGCGATGCCGGCCCGGCCGTCGGGGCTGCCGATCGAGAACACCGATGCGCCGGCACGGCCGTTAAGCGTGCCAGCGTCGTCAAGGTCGCCGGCCACCACAGCCTGTGGGCGGAAAGCTCCATCATTTTTCGAATTCGTCATCGTGCTTTCCTTTCAAAGTTTGACAGGGCTCTCGGCTGGCCCGTCAGAGGAAGTCATGGCAGTCGATCAGTTGACACGGCATCTTTGGGGGGTCTCCGCGCGCATCGGCGCAGTCTCACGCTCGCTGATAGGATGAGAACGCAATAGCTGATCACCCACTGGACGACAGCGAAGGACGCTTCGAGCGACCGTCCAATCCGAGGCAGCGAGACCGCTATGATGTTTGAGCCGAGCACGAAGAGGGACGAGACGAGCGACTCCGTTAGCAGAACCCAGAAATTCCGCGATGCATCGGCCACTGTGCTCGTCATTTCGGCGGGTCTCCTTGATCGTGTTCGACGCTATCACCTCGCGAGAGCGACCCTCGCTCCTCCAAGGCTCGCGACTTGGCGAGCGCCGGTCGAACTCGCAGCAGGCCGGCGCTTCCCGACGGAGCGGTGTCAGGCGTGGGGGGTCTGGCCGCCCTTTGCGTCTGCGTAGTACTGAGGCGCCTCGCGACGGTCGTATTTCCCGTAGTCGCGTACGATCCGTACTGTCCGGACCCTTACCTTGTCATTCGGCGCGGAAGCGTCCTCGTAGGCCTGCGCAGCGGCGGCGTCCTTCCAGGATATGAGCAGCATCAGGTCGCCGGGCGTAAGTACGGCGTCGAAGATGTCCCAGGACGTGCTGTCGGCGGCCCACGGGTTCAGGCCAAGCCACTCGGCGCAATCGTACGGGTTGTTGGTTTGTTTCCACTCCGCGGGGCGCGTCGCATTGATCAATGTGACCGTCGTTCCATCCCCGAATTCGGTCTCGTCGAGCCTCTGCTCCGTGAGGGCGTACCCCATCGGCACCTGATTGTCGGCGGTGATCTGGCCGATGCGCAGGTGGTAGTCTGCAAGGATTTCATCGCGGCCCTTCTGCTGAACCTCGTGATGGCGCCTGCGGGAACGCCAGCGGACGAGCGACTTCTCGTCCCGCCAGTTCGAAAGTGAAAGGATCCAGCCCGAGCGAATCAGGCTCTTGTATCGGATGTTGTCGACGAAGCCCTCGACCTGCTCCAGCTCGGGGCGCAGCATCTCGGCGTCGTCGAAGTCGTCATCCCAGCTTTCTTTGTTGGGGAAGATCTCGAAAATCACTGAAAACATGCTCGTTTTCCCTCCTAGAGTGCTGTGACGCAGTCGTCTCGATGTCGAAGGGCCCCGGCGATCGAGTAGCTCGAATGGCAGTGTAGCCGCTGGGGCGCACAATCAGCAGCATGTCAACGTGCTCTGCTGCCGTGTAGTCGAACGTTTTGGAAAGGCAAGAAACAGCTCTTAATAGCCGGCGTCCTCGTCGCCACCTCGACAGTCGCGTAGCTCTGCCAGCGTGCCGCCGCGGCAATCGCTTCAGTCAGTAGAGATGCTGCACGACGAGCAGGGCGCCGGCCCCGGTGGTCGCGCGGCGGACCGGGACCATTGCCCTCCCAGTCGTGAGGTCCGCGAGTGGCACGTTGGTGGAGCATCCGTCGTTGGCATGTGTGAGCGCTAGCGGAGTGGGCGCGGTTAATGCCAGCGTCGGCGAGGACGTCGTTGACGGCTACGCCCTCCCAAGCGATGTTGGGTTTAGACAACGAGGTCACGCCGTGGATGTCTCGTGTGATCCCGGTTCGTGGGAGTGCGATGAAGTCAGACCAGCTCCAAGCTTTGACCGGGCAAGGCCCGACCTTCAACATGAAAGTCCAGTCCCGGGGATCGATCCGAGGCGTGGGTCCGGCCGAGTGCACCGGCAAATTGTAGACGAGGTGCTGTCCCCGAGGAATCCGGTCCGATAGTTCTGATCCGGTTTGGCGGCCTATGAAACCGCGAGCGATCATGGCGGCTTTCCTTCCGCGGGTGAAAGGAGCGTCGTCCCGCGCAACACGCTGAACGGTTCTGCGCCGGATGAGCAAGGCACCGCTAAAGCATGCAACTTCGCGCGGCGAATAGAAAATAACGTCATGCCATGAAGTCGATAATCGCGCGTTATGACGGCCGTCCGCTCTCCGTATGGGACTCGCGTGCATCCGACGCCAACTGCCCCAGCAGCTCGGTCAGCATCCTGACGGCCTCCGTTAGCTTGAGGATTTCGCGCTCGCGCGGTTGGTCGATCTGCTGATGCAGCAACTCTATCTCAAGCTCCGCCTTTACGTTGATCCGGTAGTTATTCTCCGCAGCCCTGCGATCGATGTCCTGTCGCCGGTTCTGGCTGATCATGATGGCTGGCGCGGCGTAGGCCGACCGAATGAAAGAGCGAGATTGAGAAGAATGAACGGGTGAGGGAACCCAGCCTTTAATCACGCCCGCCAGGTTTGCCGTTATCCAGACAAACAGGATTGCGCTCTAAACGATAATGAAGCTCCACGATCCCATGACGGTGGCGCCCGCGTCCGCTATCCTATGCCTCGGCGTCAAGCGCGCAACCGCCGCGGGCTCATCACTTGTCCTGAAGCCGAAGGAAGCGGTGCGCTCGTCTGAGTTCGACGAGCAGATCGTGTTCGGTCGCCTCCCTGCTTCTAGGGTCTCCCGCCTACTTTTCGACGCTGGCAGCACGCGTTCCGCTCGATAGCGGCGCCGACGCGGCCAGCCTGTCGCGTTCCGATCGCGTGGGTTAGCCGTGAAGAATCGCGGCGGTCTCCGCGATGGCGCATCTTGGTACAGAGCGCCAGCGAGCTCGTTCTCGCTCGGCTGCCGCGGCGCGTCGCCGTCGACCGTCGTCGCGCCAGCCAATCCAGGGAAGTTAACGCGCTGTGGGCGCGAATTTGGGTTCACCCTGCGCGTCATCGATGATCCGGCGATGCTGGCATCCGGCCCGACAAGCTAGCGCACATTCCCTCTTGGCCTCGTCGATGATCGTCTTGATGGTGCGCGCGCAGTGGCCGCATTCGGTGCTGCAGCCAAGGCAGTCATAGATCTGCTTGGCATTGCGCAGCGCGTCGTCCACCGTGTTAACGGCGTGACGAACATCGTGGTCGCTGAGGACATTGCAGGAACAGACGATCATGAAACGCGAAAAAGACCCTCAGTGATGCGTCATCGATATGGACGGCGCCAGGACTGTTTGATCACTCGCGGCGACGGTTGGCTGCGGAGCCGGCAGAGGAAACGGGAGCGCCGCTCCGTTCCGGCCAAAGATTAACGCTCTCTGTTAGCGTAGATGATACAGCTGGAATCTGTTGGCCCTGGGTAGCAGTCATCACTGCGTTTCGGGTGTTGTTGAAGATGTCCTCGATCCCCTTAGAGAAATCCATCTGCGCAAGAAGGGTGGCAATCAGCTGACTATGTGGTTCATTCGCGTCTTCGACGACCTGCCCAGGCGCTGCTGAGCTCAGGATGAGCGCGTTCTCACTCGTTTGAATAGGTGCAAGTCCGTGTGAGTAAGTCCTGAAGCGTCGCTCGTAAGGATTGCGGCGTGAGGCCTCAATGACTACGAGCCTGACGCGTGCTCCGGAAGTCTTGAGTTGCGAAAGGAGGAGGTCGATGCTTACGCCTTGTCGACGGACATCTTCTTCACTCCAGATCTTCGCATCGACTGGGATTAAATAATTGCGCCCGTCAGATTGGACGCCGTAACCTCCGAAATAGACCAACACAATTGAGTCCAAATGTACTCTTGCCCTGAAATGGTCGATTGCGCGGATCATGTCGGAGCGCGTCGCGTTGTCAACGGTGTCGACCAGAAAACCGCCTTTGCGAAAAGCATTTGTCAAAGCTTCCGCATCTCGTGTCATTTGGGAAAGAGGAGAGCCGGCATCGGGGTAGGTTGAATTGCCAATCACCAGAGCCAGCCGATGAGGATCGAGGGGTGCGGATACATCCGACCAGATAGGCGCGCTCATGGGCCGAGGCTTCTCCAACCGCGCAGTCCCGTCGGAGCCGGTTGAGAGCAAGCCGAGCAGGACTGCAACGCCGACCAGTATTCTGGGAACTGTCATTTCATTGCGGTCTCCAGGCGCCGAGGAAACGCTCCTCTCCGTAAGATGGCTTGCGCCGCCAGAGTTCGAGCTAAAGTCGCACCCGGTCGCGTGCTGCCGTTGCGTCCTTCAATTGCGTTGCGCTGTCCAGTAGCCTCCGCGTCGCGCCGTTCCTGAGTGACCGCTCCCGGTCCCCCGACCGGACGCTGCGAACAATTTGCCCGCACCCGTGGCATATTTGTCTTGGACCGTCACCGAGGCGCGAACCGCGCCGGAGTTTGTGACGTTACCTCGAAATCTCACGAGATTGGGATGCGTGACAATTCCGTTGGTCACATCGACAGTAAAGGTGAAACTGCGAATCGCAGGCCCCTCTTTGCGTCACGAAGACGAGGTCCCAGGAGCCGTCGAAGGTCGAGCGGCCGTATGCTGCCGTTGCAAAGACAATGAAGCAGCTCACTGTCGCGATCAGAAGGGAACGCTTCGTCATGATAGCTCTCCTTGTTATTGGCGGACATCAACTGGGTGACGGCTCAATGTTCCAAAAGTGACGCGCGCGTGATCGAGGAACGTTAAAATCTCTCGAATACATGTTGGATAGCGGCGGCTTGAGGGAGCCGCACGCTGCCAAGCTGTGGCGTCACCACCGGCCAAATCATCGTCAAATCCATTGGATGTCGTCGAAGGTGGTGATCTGCTCGCGGGTCACCCCGGAGGCCGGCGCCGACTTCCTGAGATGCATGCGGCAGCCTTCGGGAGCGCAGAGGATTTTACCAATACGGCGGACACGTCGGCGTGTCGGTCCAGGGCGCTGTCGCAAAGGCGCCGACACGCGGTCCGGGCACGCAAGCTGAGCTGTATTGTCCGTAGCCGTAGGCTCCATAATAAGAACTATAGGTCGGATCGCCCCAATACGATCTATGGGCGGGATAGCCCCAGAACGAATCATAGGTGGGATAGTACGAAGGGTAGGGATGACCCCGCCGGACGATAGCGCACGTCCGTCGTCACGGCTGGTACCGCTGCCTTGATCGACGTGCCATTGATCGGCGCAGCAGACGATTTGGCCGTGGCGGTCACTGCGATAGGAACAGCAATTGCGAGCGCAACCGCGAGGCTGTTGAATCTTCATGGTAGCTCCTGTTCGGTTAAAACCACCACGCGAGAATGACCTTGCAACGTCGACGAGGGAAATCACCTTCCGCCATAGAGTCGATAGACAATCATTATTGTCGCCGCGCCGCCTGATGCCATAGCGAGGAATTCCACCAGCTGCATCTGCAGAGACTCCTAAACCCGTTGTCGCCTTTGGACCAATCGAGGTCGCGCGTGCGACATTCGTGGTGCGGGGATTTTGAAGCAATGTCCGGAGAGTTGGAAATCTATGCGAGCGGTAGCGACCGCACCAATGCTTGTAGAAAGAGTGAAGGCTTGTGCGTACGCCAAGCTCCTTCAGAGTGAGAGGCGTTCCTTCCGACCCGGTAGGGGACCGCGAGTACAGGGGCAGGCTATCCCGCAGTCTTCTGGGGCATGGCTATACTCGCAATTGTGATTGCGACCGCGTGTACGCCGGCGCTTCGGCCTCACGACCGCGCTCGCGGCGTTACTGCCATGGAATCAACTGATCCGCGTCTGCTTGGAGGACAGGCACGTGAACATCTCTTCGCGGTCGCCGAGAGTTTGCGTCGGCGAGGCGGCGCAGAGGGAACCGCGCACTCCCGCCGCAGCCCGCTAAGCGTCTCACAGCCACTCCGATAACGGTCGGCTATCGACTCCATGGCGAGAGGTGATTTTATTTTTGACCGTCATGCACTCAATCTTCGAGCCATCGTCGAGCGCCCTCGTATACGGGCAGAAGCCAGTGTCCCGTTGAACGATCACAGGCCAGGAGGTCCGACATGCAGATCGAAGAGACAATGGATGTTTCATTCCAAAGCTTTGTCGAACGCCCGCTGCTCGAGGATGTCGTCGTTCTCGTGGACAGTGCCGGCGTCGCGCTTGGCGTGCAGCGTGCGTTCAGGGCAAGGGTGAGTGGCTTACGGGATGGCGTTAGCGGCCTCGTCGCGTCCACGAGCCTGGAGATCCCGCTCGCCGGGTCCGACGGCGAGGTCTCGGGGATTTTGTGCCACACCAGCCCGCGGTCCGACACGCGGGGCGTGTCGCTTCGGCGTCAGCTCCTCGACGCTACGCGACCGCGCGCCATGCCGATCGAAAGGTTTGTCGCAAGCATTTGCCTCGCAACGATAGCGGGCACGCTTGACTGGGCGTTGCGTCCGAACATCACGCTCCGCACCGAGATCGTCCCTGACTTATGGGCCTTCAATGTCGACCCGGTTGAACTGTACTTCGCTTTACTGAACCTCTGCCGAAATTCGGCCGATGCTATGCCGGACGGCGCCGTGATCATCGTCACCGCGCGGAACGTCGAACCTTCCTCTGCCGCGGTCCGGGAATTCGTCGAGATCATCATCGACGACGACGGGGAGTGCATGGCCAAGGAGGTTCTCTCGCAGGCCTCCACACCGTACTTTTCGACAAAGGCCACGGGCAGCGGCTCGGGCCTCGGGCTCGCCCCGGTCCAGCACCTCGAAGAGCGAGGCGGCGCGGCTAGTATAGAGAGCAAGCGGGGTGCGGGCGCGCTGGTGCGCCTCTTCCTCCCGCGCGTGCACGCAGCTTTGATGCCTTGCAGTATCGTCGAGATCGCGTACACGCCGCCATCCAACGACCGCGTATTCCACGTCGTCCGCCCAACGGCGGCTGCGTCGACGACGTAGCTGGCGCGAACACCTGGAGACGGGTCCAGCGATGGAACTCATAATCCCATCCGGTCGCCTCGACCGTCCGGTCGACCACGAGACGGACCACGTGCTCGGCCCTGCCGATGCCGAGATCACGCTCGTCGAGTACGGCAGCTACGCGTGTCCGCATTGCAGGGCTGCCAACGAGCGCATCGCACAAGCGCGCGACCAACTCGGCGACCGCGTCTGCTACGCCTTTCGGCACAATCCGCTCATGGACAACCCTCTTGCGTTTCGGGCCGCCGAACTCGCTGAGCTTGCCCAGACGCCTGAAGCGTTCTGGTCCGCGCACATCAAACTGATGACGAGGTCGATGGAGCTCACGGAGAACGACCTCGTGGCGGTGGCCAAGGACCTCGGCGTGAACGCCGACTTCGCGCTCGGCGACAGCGACGTCGTGCGACTCGCAAGGGCGAGAGTGGAGGCGGATGTCGCAAGCTCCCGCGCAAGTGGCGTGAGGTTCACGCCGACCTTCTACATCAACCGCCGGCGCTACGACGGACCTTGGGACGAGAGCTCTCTCGTCGACGCGATGCTTGGCACACTCGGCCACCGCGTCCGCACGGTAGCCCTCGACTTCGCGAGCTGGGGCCCATCCGCCGGCATTCTGCTGGTCCTGGCGACCGTGGTGGCGATCGTCGTGACGAACTCTCCGATCGGACCGGCGTTCGACGCGTTCTGGCGCCAGGAACTCGGCGTGACCTTCGGCGAGGCGACCTTCCGGATGTCCATCCTCCATTGGGTCAACGACGGCCTGCTGACGGTGTTCTTCCTTGTCGTGGGATTGGAAGTGAAGCGCGAGATGACAGTCGGACATCTCGCAAGCCGCCGCTCCGCCGCGCTTCCGATTGCGTCCGCGATCGGCGGCATGGTCGTGCCGGCAATTCTGTATGTGCTGGTCATCCCAGCGGGGCCGTGGTCGCATGGTTGGGGCGTCCCGATGGCGACCGACACGGCGTTCGCGATCGCCTTGATCGCTGTGATGGGGTCGCGCGTCCCCGTGGAGCTGCGCATCTATCTCACCGCGACGGCTATCGTCGACGACATCGGTGCGATCGCGGTCGTCGCTGTGTTCTACTCACGCGAGATTGATCCGGCCTACCTTGCCGCGGCCGCGACGGTTGTGGTTGCGCTGGCGCTACTGAGCCGGTGGAGGGTTTACCTGCTGTCGCCGTACATCCTGTTGGGCGTCACGTTGTGGGCATTCGTCCACGCGAGCGGCCTCCACGCTACGCTGGCCGGCGTAATCCTTGCGCTGTTCATTCCGACGCGGCCGCCCGCCAATTTGGCAGCCTTGATGGCGCAGGTCAGCACTTTAATAGCCTCCGAGGCCCGGCGCGAGGGCGAGGTGCTCAGGCACAGCCCCTCCACGCCGGCACTGCACGCTCTCGACGCGATCTACGACAGAATCGAATCGCCGGCCGACCGGCTGCTACGGCACGCCGGCGCGAGGTCGAGCTACGCTGTCCTTCCGATCTTCGCACTGGCTAATGCGGGCGTGACGATCAACGCCGGCGCCTTCGTTGGGCATGGCTGGCTCATGGCCGCAATCGTCGCTGGCCTCGCCATAGGAAAGCCGGTTGGCGTCTTCCTCGCGGCCGCAGCAGCCGTGCGCACAGGCATGGCCGTCAAGCCGGCAGCGTACACCTGGCGGCAGTTGGTCGGGTCGGGAGCTCTCGCTGGCATCGGCTTCACGATGTCGCTCTTCATCGCCGGGCAGGCCTTTCTGACCTCCGCCGACTTCGCGGCCGCCAAGATTGCCGTGTTCGCCGCGTCGATTCTCTCGGGCGTGGTCGGGACCGCTGTACTCTGGACTGCTTCGCGTCAGAAGCTCTTCGATGAGGCGCCGCAGGGCGCGCATGCAAGCATCATAGTCGGCCGGTGTTTATGCCGGACCGTGAGGAGGAGGTCTAGTGATGATCCTACCTGCCAGTACGACGGTAGCAGTCGCTGACGGCGAGGACGCCGGCAACGCTGAGATATCGTGGCGAACCGTCGCATTTGAGGAGGTTGAACGTGACCCAGGTATATTTCCATTGCTCGAACACGAAGAAGGTTTTCGTGGATCGCCGCGGCGCCGTGGTGGACGACCTTGCTGAGGCCCGCGATCATGCGACACGTGTCGTGCAATCCCTCATCCACGAGGGCAGTCCCGAGGATTGGCGTGACTGGGTCTTGCATGTCAGCGACGACCAAGGTGATGAGCTCTTCGTAGTCCCCTTCACTTTCGTGCTTGGCAAATCGCATTGAAGATCGCCATGCTCCTGGCGATCCTTTTGGGCTAGGGCGCACATGTTCCAGCTAGAAAACAGACGCGGCTGGAGCCTCGAGACTGTCTTCAGCGTCCGCTCCGCAAGGTCGCTGAAAAGCCCGTACGCTGATCGGCAGAAACCGGGTTGGCCGTGTACAGGAGATGGCTGGCAGCGGTGCAAGTGAGAATTCTTCAAGAGATCTCGGCCGACCGAGGTGAGAAGCCTGCCCCTCCAACATGCGGACCGTCACGCGCTTTTTATTCCGTCGTGACCACCTGCGGGAGCTCAAGGTCGGCGTCAACAATCCTACGTCAGCGTAAATTCAATAGGAGAGACTATGGGCGAGATTATCCGATTTGTCTCAAGATCCGAGCGCGAGCGCATCCTGCTCATTCGGGAAGCGCGCGCGATATATGACAGCGTGTTCCCGCCGGTCGATCCCGTCATCGCGCGGCGGGACGAGGGGCCACAATTATGGGGCCCAGTGGCGCGAATGCCCAATGCCGCGAGGCGTTCTCGTGATCAAGATCATTGCCGTGCTCTGTAGTCTGTCTTCTCCGGCGAATTGCCACGAGCAGACCGTCACCACCTCCTTCTTCGCTGACATCTCGATGCAGTCCTGCTTGGTCGGCGCACCACAACTTGCCGAATGGATGAAGCTGCATCCAGCGGAGCGTCTCGCGGCATGGCGCTGCGTCATCGGCAATCAGGATCGCGAGGAGCGTAGGTGGAAAAGCGGATCGCTTCTCGCGGCGGATGTGGTCCACGCACTGGCATAAGCATTCGCGGCGATTTGCCGAAATTTGGATGTTTCGCTCGCACTCTGCTCCTTGTCGCATATCAATTTGCCCTTATCGGAGGCAGACGACACTCCTAGGTGCCTGGCGCCTGGCACTCCGCTCTCTTCGCAGTGATTCTCGCGGTCGGTGCTTTTCGGCCCGAGGCCGGCCGCCTCCTCGCAGGCCTTGTAGGCAACGGCGGGCGTTGAGTCGGATGGGATAGGTTTCGGGCTTTACGACTGGCTTTGCTGAAGTCGCATGAAGCGTTCTGGCGGTTTGCCGGCTGTGCTGGCGTCCCGAGAACATAAAGTCGTCATGCCGGGTAGCGAATTCAGGTTGGCCGTTGCTCTTCCACTGTACGGAGCGCAGCCTTCAACAACTCATCTGCACCTTGCTGGAGAAGTTTGTGCCCGAGACTTCTGCCTATTGCGTCGGCTTGATTAGGCAGACCCACGCTTTCATCGGCAATCTTCGTTTGGCCATCCGGATGAGTCACCTGTCCGCGAAGTATTAAGGTCCCAGCGAGCCATGTGGCAGAGACCCCGACCGGTAGGCTGCAGCCAGCATCGAGACTTCTCATCAATGCGCGCTCTGCATCGACTTCGATGCGCGATTTCCGGTCTTCAATCTTTTGAAGCAGCGCAACGAGTGCGGTATCCTCTTCGCGAGCTTCGGCCGCGAGAGCCCCTTGGCCGACTGCATACGGGAAAACATGGGGGTCCAAAAGTTGTGAGGCCTCATGTAGCAATCCTAGCCGGGACAACCCCGCTGCCGCCAACAGAGTCGCGTCTATTCCCTCTCGGGTTTTTGCCTTGCGCAACCTTGGAGAAACGTTCCCTCGGATAGATCGAATATCCAAACCACTGCATAGAGAGAGAAGTTGAGCTTTGCGACGAATTGATCCAGTGGCGACGCGCAGCCCCGGGCGTAGCTGATCTAGTGTAGCGCCACAAATCGCGTCGCGAGGATCCTCTCTTTTGGGAACGGCCGCCAATACCAAGCCGGGCTGCAATTTTGTCGGAAGATCTTTGAGGGAATGAACGACCAGGTCAACTTCGTTGCGCAGAAGAGTGTCTTCGCTCTCCTTCGTGAATGCTCCGATTGCGCCAATCTGCTGAAACACCGACCGTCGATCTTTATCGCCAACGGAACTAACGAAGACCATTCGTACCTCGGCAGCCGGCTCGACGCTACGAATCAGGCCGGCGACGTGATTGGCTTGCCAGCGGGCCAAATCACTTCGCCTGGTACCGAGCCGAATTTCCACGATAAAACTCCTTGCTTCTTGAGTAGTTGAACGACTTCTAGTGCTGCGCAAGTAGCGATAAAGCTGCGCCTGCTAGTTTGACCCGACAAAACAGCACCGCCACGATGCAGCTGAGGGTCACGAGCCCAGACCACTCACCACCAGCACGTTGCCAAGTATTGGTCCGGAAAGGCGATGATCGCCGGGGCCATCAGCCGTCGCGGCGCAGTGCAGAGATAGCCAGGCGCCGAGAGAATCCAGGCGGTCATCGTATGGGTTATCGTCGCCCCCGGTTTCTTGGCGCGGATCTTCGCAATGTCGGCAGGCGTCACTCAACGGTCCGTGGTTGCGCCATGAGGTGCGCTCGCGATTGATGATATTGGCGATCTGCCGATCAGAGAGTTTGTCAGCGAACGGCGGCCTCTCGACCTTGTATTTCGGGCCGTTGATCGCCTTGCCACTTAGCCAGCGCAGCATGGCAATGATGTGTTCGGCAGGGTGAGTGGCATTAGCGACCTGATCGCCGGCAAGCAGCGGAAATGTGCCAGGCACACCCCTGTCCTGAACACCGTGACGGCGGCGTACTTATCGGCAAATAGCGTGATCCTTCCGCGGCATCAAATGTCTGCGCCTGAGCCACTACCGGCGGGGCCTGTGCCGGCGGCGCTGCCTGCTGCTGCAGTGGCTCGTCGGCGCGCGGTGACGACATCAACCGCACTGATCCGGGCACCACGATTGCCTCACGAGGAGCGCTTGTGCTCGATGATGATATCGGCGATCTGCTGATCGGGCAATTGATCGGCGAACGCTGGCATTTGCGCTTCATATCGGGCCTGGCCTCCTGGCCTCTCGATCCAGCGCTACGAAGCATTCCGCTCGCCGCAGAGCTCTGGGCATCTCACCAATTACACCGTAGGGGAACTCGCACCTGATGATGTATGGCTTCGTCACCTTCGTCATCTGGGTGGGGTCTATGCACTGGTACCGCGCGCCGCGATGCAGGATGACCTTGCTACGCCGGAGAGGGAAATCACCTCTCGCCATAGAGTCGATAGACGGTCGTTATCGCCGCCCCCTGCTTGGCGCCGTCTCGGGGATTGCCACCAGCCGCAGCTGCAGAGATCCCCGTTGCTGTCCTTGGACCAATCGAGGTTGCGCGTGCCGGCGGCGCCGCCGTCCTTGACCATGACGCCGCTCCTAGGAGGATTTGGCGGGCGCACGGTGGCGACCGGGTGCCGGACCGAGTAAGAGAGGGCGAGACATCGAGCCGCGTCGCCTTTGGCCCCAAAGCTGCTGATCGACTTGCTCGGCATTCAGGTCGGCTGTTGAAGGAACACCGGACCCTACTTGCCAAGCCAGGACCGAGAGTGCCCTCGAAGGCCGCCGCGGATCTAGAAGAAAACTGGACCAGTGCGGTCGCCACTAACTACCGCCGTACTGATCTTGATCGTAGGCCTGCAGGATCCGGACAAAATCGGCCATGCTGGATCGATCCCGGTTTTCGGCCATAGCCGCAACCTGAGTGTTGGACGCGGGCTGGCTCCCTTGCCAAAACCGCACGAGGAGATAGGCGATGTTTTTCATAGCATACTCTCCGCGGCTAACTATTGCGGTAGACACCGGAGCGGCAACGAATGGCCCGATCAGGGGGAAAGCCAGCGGGCGCTACGCCGCCGATCTTGTCCTGCAACTGCCTGCTCGTGGGCCAGTTCCGTTGCTTTTCGCTGCATTCAACAGGTAGCACTGAGCACCTGATTGACGCCATTGCGCGCGGGTATGATGTGATCGTACTGAGGTAGGCTCGGGCTAGTGAAACGGTATAAGTCAACGAGACGTCGGCTTAATCCCAAGGCATTTCCAGCTGGCATCGATATCCCTGCGAGGTTGCGCGGCCGCGCAGACGAGGTGATTGAAATAGGGTTGCCGACTCCGGCGATAGCCCATCAGCGTAGTGGTGACTCCTCTGATTGAGGTCCGCTGAGCGGGGGACTAGTGGACAAAAATGCTCACCCTGAGTTCGTCCCATTTTGACAAGTCGAGCAGATATAGTTGCTGTAGCGCGCAACATATCATCGGGGTCAGAGCGCACCGAGCGTCTGAAGGCGCTCGTGCGAAGAGCGCGTTGCCGAGACCCTCAGGTCACGGCGACTTCGAACGATTTTGCACCGACACGGCCCAAAATTGTCGGCGATCTGGATCCCATCTCTATGGCGATCCCGGGGAAGCTCGGCATCGCCGACACCAGACGCAGTCGGCGTTGCTTGTGCAAGTATTCGCCTGGTGATGTCTTTGTCTAGATAGGCCTGTATCTGACACGAAGGCTATTCACGACGATTGCAGCATTCCCGGCGGGTTGAAAAGTAACATGGAGTCTGACTAGGTCGCGTACTCATTAAGCGGCGCCCGATGTCCGCTCAAACCCCAACAGCGGCCGAAAAGCGGACGTCGTCCGAGGTCGCCGAAGGCCAGAAGGTGACTAATCAAGCGGTGCGCCAAGGCCGCCCGGCAGTATGACCGTGATAACGTTCTGTCCTTCCTCGGGGTGCCGCGAGATGTGTCCTTTCCCGTGCGTGTCCTCGACGAGAACAGCTTTTCCGGCCGGAAGGCGTCTCACCTCTCCATCGCTTGTTTCAAATTCACGTGGCCATCGAGCCATATTGCGAGGAGTCGATCCGGCGGCCTGTGAAAGCCCGCTTCGCGCACACCGGCGGGGACATGAGCAAAACGGATGCGTGACGCTGGGTAGTAAGCCGAAAGTTCAAACGGCGCTTCGTTAGGAAACGCCGGCGTCATCGTCATCGCGATGTCGACCTCTCCAAAATGGGACTCCCCGTCAGGCGTTGCATATATGCGCAGGCACCTCATTCCCTGCCTCCTATCATTCCATCCAGCTTTAAGTATGATGGCCTCTGCGTGTCCAATGCAATGTCGGTCGGTCAAAGGCTGACCTCGACAGCTGGCATGATCTTCGTCGCTTCATCCTCCGGAAACAGTCCTCCACGGCGCTCCGCGCTCAGATCGGTGGCGGGCCACAAGCGGCTGTGAGCAGATGCGAGAGCTAGCGTCGCGGCGTTCGTCCGCGTATGCGGTCGAAGCCCTGCTTGATCGCTGCGAAGCGCTCATCGATGAACGGTTCGTGCTCAGTATCGGTGAAAATATAGGGCCAGTCGTTTTCGATGGCCTCGCGAACCAGTTCGCCCACATAGAGCGGATCAATGCCGTTGTTGATCCGTTCCAGCAATGCCTTGATGAACTCGGCGCGGGGTCCCTCTGTCGGCGGAGGGTTGCCGACAGCCCCAGCAAATCGCTGCGGCACGTTGCGCCGAGAGTTCATTATCTGCGTGCGGATGACGCCCGGACACAGAACGGATACCCCAATCTTCCTCGGCGCGAGCACGTTACGCATCCCCTCGGACAGCGCCACCACTCCATATTTGCTAACATCGTACGCCAGACTTGGGCCCGCTATCAGTCCGGCGACGGACGCCGTCGAAACAATCTGCCCTCCTTCGCCGTGCGCTTCGATCAGCGGACCGAAAATCTCGAAGCCCCAGATCACCGACATCAGGTTGACGCCGAGGACCCAATTCCAGCCTGCATCAGTCCACTCACCATAGGTGCCGCCGCCACCCACGCCCGCATTGCTGACCAATATGTGGATTCTGCCATACCGCGCGACGGTCGCGTCCGCCGCCGCCTGAAGTTCGCCTTTGAGCGAGACGTCAGCTTTCACGCCATCGACATCGACGTTGGTCCGTGTCTTCAGGTCCGCGACCGCCGTTTTCAGCGCCTCATCCTCGATATCGCAGAGCATGACCTTCACCCCCGCCTGTGACAGCGCGGTCGCGATCCCCAGTCCAATCCCCGAGGCAGCGCCTGTCACGAATGCGGTCTGTCCGGCCAGGTCTCTCATGCGCTTTCCACCTTGCTTTCACTCAAAATTCGCCCGCCACGCTGCGCAGCAGAGTGCCGCGATGAACGCGCGTCGTCCGATGTACCGCGCCCCCGCGCAAAGCCTAGAAATGACCGATCGCTAGTTTAAACTAGCACATTGGAAATCGGCTGGATAACGAGGAATAACGAGGGACAGGGTCGGTTTTCGAATGACGGGTCAGCAATCAAACCTGCGCTTTTGACCCGATGTGGAAAGTGTGGCTTTAGGTGCGAGCGCCATAAACCTTTCGTATCGTTCCGTGCCCCCCTTTAGATGTCCGACGGTTACCTACGTTCAATTGAGCCGTTGATCCCGGTCGTCTTGTATGCGTTTGGAAAGCGCAAAGCCCGTGAAGTGCGACAGTACAAAAGACGACGATCGAGGAAAGTGAGCATCTTACCAAGAGGAGACTCCAATGCCGGGCTGCTCCGAAAGTCTTAAATCTGGCAGAGCCGCGCGATGCGCAGTTTGTGATGGCAAGTTTGGTCTCATCCGGCACTACTCGTGGCGAACGCCTCTTTGTTCCAAGAAGTGCGTCGATCGCTTCAGGTCTCGTAGGAAAGGCGACCGCGATTGGGTGGGCTGGCTCCAGATCGCCTTCAATCAGCCGTCCGAAAACCGCGCGAGGGATTCATGACATTGCAGATTTCACGACGAAGAAAGCAATATCTTGAAACGGCACAGACTTTGCTCCGCGCTGCACGAACCATGGCGGACTCGGCGATTGCGTATCAGCTCAAGGCCCTTGCCGACGACCACCTGCGGCGAGCTGAGAAAGCTTCGCATGTTGATGCGGATTTCCTGACTGCAGAGAGAGAATCCGAGATTTGGTGTAAGATGAGTAATCACATGTGGCATGCAACGCTTGTTGTACTCGCTGTCATGGCGCTCGGTCGCGCCCACGCCCACGATTATCAGCACCCTGAGTTGAACGGTTGGTATGAGAGCTTGCGCAGCGGCAAAGGGCCCTGCTGCGATGGCAGCGATGCGAAGCGCGTTGATGACGCCGATTGGGAAACTAAGGATGGTCACTATCGCGTACGCGTTGATGGTGAGTGGGTTGATGTTCCGAACGACGCTGTCGTGGATGGACCGAACCGCGCTGGCCGCACGATGCTTTATGCCGGGCAGCATGGGCTGATCGCGAGCGCAGGTCGATCAGTAGTTGTTGCGGCCTACTAGCTCCCAACTTGTCGCGCCTCATCAAGCCCGTCTCTGGAAAAGCCATGCAAGAGAAGTACGGCCGGTCCGGCGCCACCTTCGCGCACGAAAATCCCTCCACGTTTGCTCTCTAGTAAGCGGGTGCTGAAGCCCGTGATGTTAACAGTGTCGTCCATAGGGGGCAAAAACGGCGATGACGGGTCATCGGTTCCGTGGTGCAAAGCTCGCGCTGCAGCTAAAATATCAATGAGTTATAGCATGTTCGTTGCGTTGGGCGGCGCGGCTTCCCTTGGTCAGATCGCAACTTGAATCGAATATCGTATCGATGGTTGCGCCTCCATGATTTGAACCTGCGGCGGTACCATCGGTCGAGGGCAGGGAGGAAGGGGCGGTCTTCTGTTTTGTCATTGGTTGGGTGACACTGTCTCCAGCTTGACATTGGCTGCTGGAACTAGCTCAAACTTGCTCATGGTGGATTGGGCCGATTCATACGCACGCCCGGAAGCCGAGTTGCCCAACGCGCCGGACTGCAGAAGGATCCTTGCCCAATCGAGTAACCGGTCGAACCACGGCCTTCCTTGCCACCGGAGATGACTTCAGATCGTACATCAGTTCGCGCGTCTCCCGAGCCAATCGTAAGCGTCGGGGGAGAGCATGCGGCGCATGCGTTCACTGCGGCAGGTTCAAAAACCACCCAAATGCGCTACGCATGAAGCGAACAATGCTGTCCTCCTAAGCCTTCCCTGACCTCGACAGCCGGACACTGAAGCACCGCCCTTGGACCGGCGGTCGACCCGCCAAACTAACCCGCTTCCATGGCGCCCGGCGGGTGGAATGGAAACGATAACGACCCGGCATTTCTAATGGTTGGCGTGCCGGCGTACCCTTACTGCTCGTCTAACCGGGTTGGCCCGTGACGGAGTGCTTGCCGGCACAGGATGGCGTATCGCCCTCTTGGGTGGATGCACTTTCCACAGTCGCAAGGACCCGCTCGAGTGAACCAAGCAGAGGGGTCTCCGATGTCGTTTCGCTTCGTCACCAAGTCTATGCACGCCTACTTGATCGACTATCCTGTCGCGATCGTCTTGATCGCAGCGCCGTTCGTGCTGAAGCTCGGTCAGAGCGGACCGGCAGCAATGTGGCTTTCGGTTGTCGCCGGTGTGGCCGCGCTGCTCTTGGCCGCGCTGACCGACCATCCCACCGGGCTCGTCCGTATCATTCCCTACTGGCTGCACCTTTGGGTCGATCGCGCCGTCGGCGTAGTCTTTATCATCGCACCTTTTGCCTTTAAATTCGCCGGGCTCGAAGCCTGGTACTACTGGGTTCTCGCTGCGGCTGTCCTGCTCACGACGTCAGTCCTGAACGCGCCTGAGGAGCCAGTCGCGATGCGTCCGGAATTGGGCAGGCGCGCAGCTGGTTGAAAGCGGCGATGGCGTCGTCGAGGGGCGAGACGTCGCCGATGCTCGTCTGCAGCCGTCCGTCACGAACCCGCGCGCTTGGGGCTGGGGCCGGGATCATTCTTGATAGCGCCGATGGTGGAGGGCTAAATACGGCGCAAGCCTTCGCCGGATCGGGCAGCTGATATTTAAGGGGCTTAAGATGAATTACGGGCTGAGAAGCACCTGAGTCTGAGCGCTGCTCTGCATGACGCAAAGCGGAAGGCGCCGTGGTGGGCGGCCCCCTTCTTGCTTTGGGATCGCACCTTGTTCTCAGATATCCTTCTGGGCTTTGCCATCCTTGGCTATCCGCCGATAGTCACTCGGATCTCGATTGTACGCCTTTCGAAAAGCTCGCACAAAACTTGAACGGCTCTCGTACCCCGCATTAAGAGCAACGACGTCGATCGACATCGTCGTTGTCGTCAGATCGATCGCAGCCTGGCGCATTCTCAAGTCTCGCAGGATGGCCATCGGGGGTTGTCCAAAGATGTCCGAGAAACGCGCCATGATCGCCGAACGGCTCAACCCTGCACTGTGCGCCAAACTCTGAACGGAATGGGCGGCTCCCGGCCGCGCCACCATATCTGCAAAAGCACGCGTGACCTGCCTATCGGCAAGTATCGAAAATCGTTCAGTCCACCGCTGGGATGACTTGAGGGACCGTCGTACCAACGAGACAATGATCTGCTTGAGCAGAGACGCGGTCATGGCTCCAACGCCGACCTCTTGCTGCAGCAACTCGTCCATAGCCTCGCGAAGCTTCAGATCGATCCTGTCGGCCGGCTCGAATTGCTCGATCACCGGTTCGCGGAGTTCTCCGAACAGCCTCACAGACTGACCAAAGGATGCGTTGAAAAAGCCGCATATCTGGACGATTTCGGGCGGCTCGTTCGGCACTGCGACGCGGAGGATGCCGTCTTCACGAGTCCAGCAGTCTCTCGAAATGAGCTTCGGTGGGCCACTTCCGCCGTCGACCTCGATCATGAACGGAGTGTTTGGCGGCACGATGATGAGCAAATGAGGGCTCAACGGTATCGTCGGTCCGCCGTTGATCGATATGCGCCCCACGCCGCTTAAGTTGTAGTGGATCCCGGGTACGTCAATCGTCCCAAATTCGACTCGATGGCCGTGCGGCACCAAAATCTCAGTCAACGCGATGACATCGATGTCGAGCGCATGCATCAAGTTGTTGAGGTCTGTTGTAGACAATTTGACAGTGCCGCCCGCGGGCGGCGAAACGTTCTGCCCGACGAGAACCTGCTTTGGAACCGGCTTCGAAGTGGGCATGACTGTGGTGGCCTTTACTGCCGGCTACCGGCACCGATAGTGCTCCGAACCTGTTCTCCAAGGATCAGCGGGGGCGTCGCCATGCTCGTTCGTACCACTAAACCTCGTCTCTCGCCATTAGACGAAATTGGGACCCGCGAAGAACGCGAACGTTCCCATAGTCATTATGCTCCGGGGCCTTTAGTTCCCGACCGTCATCCTATCCGCGCTACGACGCGCGGGATGACGGGCAACGACTAAGACGACGACTTCAGCGAATTTATTTGTATCGATCGGCAGGCTGCGCACACGGCTGCCGGTTGCGGCGAAGATAGCATTGGTTACTGCAGCACTGACAATGGCTGTCGGAGCTTCACCAACGCCACAGCCTCGAGCCCCTTCTTCGCCGCACACTGCACCACCTCCAGCTCTAGCCACGCCTTCTGCAAGGCCGCGCCCTGCGGCGCCTGTCCGATCGCCTCGATCGTGGTGACCGCGCTGTCGCCGACGCTATCGATCGTTGTCTGGCACGAGCGCACCGCCTGGCCGTCGACATGCACGGTGCAGGCGCCGCACAGCGCCTGGCCGCAACCGAACTTGGTCCCGGTCATGCCGAGCACGTCACGCAGCACCCACAGCAACGGAATGTCGCCGTCGACATTGACCTCATGGAGTGATCCGTTGATCTTCAATGTGAAAGCCATAAATGCCTCTTGATCGCGTTGGGAGTGAGCGGTCAGCCAATCAACGTCACTCATGAAATCCGCGAAAGTGGTACGGATTGATCGCAGCACGAGGCGAAGCTTTCCAATAGCCGGCATGTATAGTTTCTATAGCAACGAGGAATGCAGCCAACGACGCTCCGCTGGGGCGCAAGGTGCTGCATTCTCCGTTGCCCTGCGAACTATATATTCTGGCTACTGGATAGCTTCGTCTTGCGCTTCCGAAAGTCTAGCGTTGCCGACTCGGTCGCGAAACTTAGGACTTCCGCGACATTCAACCGCGCGACGGTGGAGGGCGCTTCATAGTCAAAAGCTCCGTCACATCATGCCGATCATCTGCAGATGAGATCGCAACTGTTAGGAATTTCCCGTCCGGGTATGATTTGGCTTCATCGTAAAGCTTGACCAACTGCGAGCGCCATACATAACGCCGCTCCTCAAATTTTTCTCGTTCCGCTCCCCCCAAGACCACGACGGCCGAAAACCGCTTGTATTCGGGCAGGAAGGTGCAGAACGCCTTTGTCTTCTTGTAGCGCAGGGACCAGCCGCGCTTCTTGCCGCCATAGAGCCATTCCGGCGCGAAAACACCGGGGTAGAATTCCTCAATCCAGTTCTGCAGGCGGGCCCAATTCTTGAACGCACCCGGTCCGATCCAGTCGCGGACAGTGCTGTCATCGGGCAAAGCTGACTTGTCGGTGATCCTGTCGCCGACCTGGGGGGACTGTTCCATGCCGATTTCCTTCCACGACGACTTAGCGGCCCGACCTTGAGCTTGCGCGAAAGGTGTGTCGCCATGTTCCTGAGGGTTGAATCTGTGTTGTGCCTGATATTTCTTCCGTCGCAGAATCGGACGCTCTGTCACGGACCTCTCTCCGCCATTGGGGCATCGGCGAGTTGCCCGTCAAAGCGGAAATCTGGCGCGCGGATTTGCGGGCACGTATTCTGGACTTCTGGTCCATCCTTGGAGGACAGGACTGTGCTCCTTGACAAGCATTTGAGCCTCGTCTGTTCAGCGAGACGCGTGCGACATACATCGCTCGGCTTGCGGAGGCGCCGGCGCTCGCACCGCAGTTCGCTCCCGGCTACGTCTTAGTTGAGAAAGCCCTGCATTAGCTTGCTTCTGCCGGGTCTGAAGCATCCTGGTAGGCCCCGCGCGCCGAAACGACCTCGCGCAAATTCACGAACGCCGATACCTACTTCACGGAAATTGCGAGCGGAGGGGGTCTGTGGGAGCACCTTCGTCCAGGATTAAAACCTACGTAGGGACCTTTTCGAGCCGGCGACAAATAGCGCATGAACGACGGCTTTTGACGAGCTACAAAGGGTCCGAATTGCGAGTTAGGCTGCTCTCCAGTAAGAAAGCAGCGCTTGCGAAATAGTGGGTCTAGCGCTGTAGCGGTCCAGTGACTCGAACCCCCGAGGGCTCGATTGGCCTAGTAGGACGCACGTTTTCTTGCCGTAAGCTATTGATCTGCAATGTTCGGATCTTGGCTCAGTTGGAAAAGTTCGCTTGAGAAATCAATCAGAGTGGTGTGCTCTTAATCAGCGGGTCTTCGGCTTTTCATCGGAATGAGGACGTCAAAGCTGACCACCGATTGACCACCGCAATCCCGTGAACAAATGGCGATAAAAGTGGTCAATCGGGACCATCTGCTATTTACGTTCGGGACTCAGGCGGCGCAGGTCGTTGGCTTACCTTGTTGCGATTTACAATTCCTCCGTAACCTATTGATCCGATTAGGTTCCATGAGGCCTCCCTTTACACTCAACCGATTGATTTTGCTTGAAGAGTGGCTGACTCTTAATCAGCGGGTCCCAGGTTCGAGCCCTGGTGCGCCCACCACCCTTAAGAGATTGGCCCGCAAGGGCTTTTTTCATTTCCCCGACAGAACAAATCGAGTCTCGTGCGACGCCTTTGGTCGTCGCACGTCGCACGCCGTGCGACGTGTCAGATATTTGGGGCGTTATTCATCGCACCGAGCGCAGACGGTCATTGTTTGCGGACGGCGTGGGCAGAGATGGGAGCGTACGCCTCGCCGGTGGAAGGCGGAAAGCGTGGCGGGATTGATTGCGCGACACACCGCCTCCTGGCGAGCTTAAGGCGCAACCGGGGAAACGAAATTCTGCCGCTGTCCGTTCAGCCCTTCATCCCTTCCTTTCGAACCTGCAGTTCGAGCCTGTCGATGCCGGAGTCAGCGCGAGCCGCATTTCGGGCCCGGTAGTGCTTCACGATGGTCTGCGCACTTCGATATGAATGCCCAGTGATGTCGCAGATCGTCAGTAAGTCGCAGCCAGCCCGATCGAGCAGCATGACGCAGGTATCCCGCAGGTCTTGATCGTGCTTCTGGTCGAGGTCGCCGGCGCCGTTGACGAACATCAGAGCGGGGCAGGGCTTTAGACGCCATGCGGTCTCATCGCCATTGCTGTCCCGTGCGGCCTGCGCATCCAGCCATTCTGACAAGACGCGCTTACGCTGATCAACCGCCCGAGCGCGCTGTGCCTTGTTCTCTTCATCGAGAGGAAATGGAGCGAATAGCTTGTCGGAGATCTTGATCAGTTCGGCATTCAGTCGCTCCGCGCGGACAATCGTTTGGCGCGCGCTGTCGCGCGCGAGAAAGCCGAAGACGGCGACGGCTCGGGCGGTCGACACCCAATGCCGATAAGTGCTCTCGTCATAAGGCTCACCATTGTCCTCGTTGACCACGAGCTCAAGAGGCACCTTATCCAATTGAAGCCGGAGCTTGAGCTCCTTTACGCGTGCACGCGAGGCATTCAGCCGTGCGCTGAGTTGGGGCGCCTCTTTGATGTCGACGAGCTCGCCTGTCTTGCTCTGGCGGAACATGTGGCGGTCTTCGATGTCGCTCTCATTCCGCATGATCAGACGGTCAGTCTGGCGCTGCCCAGTGAACAACGCCAGATGAAAGCTGTCGCCGATCGAAGGCCGATCAATTGCATCAGCTGCAGCGACCCAAGCGGCAAATTCGGGCATCGCAACCTGGACGATCCGCCCGTCCGGATGATCGAACTCCATGCCTTCCCGCGGGTTGGGCCCTAGACGCCACAGGATGCTTTCCTGCCCCCAAGTGAACGCCGCCGAGAGCGTCGCTATCATCGAAAGCGCCATATGATGACCGCGAGCCGATTTCGCATAATTATAGAAGGCTCGGAACTCGGGTTTGCCGATCGATGTCGGCGTAGCAGTCGCAATCGCCTCAAGTTCTCGTGCCGGCTCGGCTACGCCGAGCAGCTTGGCGGCGCGGATTTCGGCACGTAACTTCGCTGCGGATTCGCGCGAATGCGGTCGGTACAGAATGGCAGAAATGCATTTACGATACGAAGCCTGTGAGGCGGAGGCTAACGCCCTGAACTCAACCGACTTGCTCCAATCGTCGAGAAGATCCTCGATTGTAGAACGCTTCCGGATCGTCATTTTCTTTGGCAGCTTGCCGGCACGGCGCGCCGCCTCGATTTCCGACTTCCGTTTGTCTGAAAAGTCCGAGGCTTCCTGAAGCATGCCCACTGCTACCTGGGGTTCTTCCTCAGATGCTCCGCCACCATGTCGCGCAGGCGTCTCCAATCGCTATTGGACAGCGTCTTGATTTTGTCTTTGCGATAGACGTTGCAGGAGAACATGCAGCGGAGTCTACTGGAGCGGCTTTCTTGTTCGTTCTCGCCTGTACCGCACTGGCGATCCGGCTGGTTGCGGCCACGGTTTGCGCGGAACCCTCCGACTCGATCCCACTTTGTTGTTCGCTGGGATGGGCGGCGCGGGCGAGCAGATGGAATTGCGAAGCGCGAACAGGTCTGTTGGATCGTCCGGCACCGTGGTGAGTGAAGACCGCGAGTCAAGTCCGGGCCGTGTCTTCAGGTGCCGGGATCTCTCCGATCGCACTCCGGGCATCGGCCATCTGTGGCGGCGCCGAGTTGACGGCCGAATTCTTCCCTGAGGACGTCCGATGCCCAGAACTCGCCATCGCTCTTGATGATTCTTTTTGCCCGCTCAAAGGCATGGCTCTCGGCGGCATCGTCGCCGACGCGGATGATAACCCGATCGTGGAAAGGACAGACAATCGTGGCACGGGTGGTTTCGAGCGCGTAGCGCACAACCGCGGTCAGATCGTCGGCGTGAATTTTGCTGGACATCGTGGCTCTCCTGTCGACGTCGCGGAGCGAAATGCAAATCAACCCCGGGCTTCTGAAGAGGAGGTCGGCATGCTTACAAACCCCAATTCCTCGGGTCCGCATTGATCCAGCTCAACAACGGATGTCGCATGCTCCAATCGCCGTAAGGGGGCTCTATGATCATCCGCAATTTCGCCGAGGCGCAACTCAAAGGTCGCCTCCACGTCAGCTGCCGGAAGAACGAGCAAATCGTTGATCTAGATCATTTCGCCATACTGCCAAGATCGCATGCTGCGCATCGGACACGAGGGAGGTTCTATATGGCACCGGTCTCAACACCGCATGATGAAAAATGCCCTCGCTGTGGTTCCAGGTTAGTACACCTCGAGTGGCACGAACGCGTCAATGCTCAGGAGGCGCAAGAGCTCTGGCGCTGCTGGATCTGCAAGAGCGAATTTGTCACCCCCGTCGCTTCTGATGGGACAGAGTCGTCAGTCGCTGGGATCACCGAACCATTCTTTACGAACCTGCTCGTCTGATCAGTTCCGCTTGAGCGGATCGACAAGGAAATCGTTCGATGTCCTTGGTTAATGCATCGCCTCATCATCTCGAGCGCTGGCATGAAGTTTCGGACGCTGATGGTCGCCGCGATTGTCGCCATGCTCCCGCAATTTAATGCGGGAGCACAGGTGAACTTGTCGGCTGGCAGCACGTCGTCCCAACTGTCCGACCTTATGATCGCGATACAATTCCAACACATCAAATTATGGTTGGCCGGAAAGCTAGGCAAGTGGGACTTGGCGAATTATGAGCTTCGACAAATCCAGGCAAGCTTGCGGAAGGCAACGCCGACTCCCTCCGAAGGCCTGCGCTCGTCCCAAACTACCGAACAGCTGCAAGCTCTGGATCGCGCGATTCAACAGAAGGATGGTGCAGCTTTCGCCAAGGCTTACTCGGATCTAACGATCGGATGCAATGCCTGCCACCGCGCCAGCGGATACAGTTCGATCACCATCCAGGTGCCGGTTAACTCGCCGTTCAGCGATCAGCTGTTCGCGGATCAGATCGCGCAGGGTCGCGCGCTCGCTCGCGGGACCTGCGGCCTCTGTCACATTGTCTCAGATGCTTCAAGCGAAACACCAGCCTTTCGCGTCCCCGCGCCAAGCTTCAGCGAAATTGCCAGCCGGCCATCTTTTTCAGCCAACTATCTCCGAGAGCTATTGACGTCAAACCACCGTCGCGTAGGACCGAACCAGGCAATGCTTAAGCCAAAGCTCGTCGAATACCGGATCGATGCGATCGTTGCGTTCTTCGAGACCGTGCAAGCCGACCGGGCTCGCTAAGATCTGAGCTTAGGGTCATGGTCGCGCCGATCAGCGTTCTAGTCTTGAGTCTTTAGGCTAAGGATGTAATTCGCGAGAGCGTCGGCCTGATCGGGCGCGATGACGAGGTTCGGCATGTTCTGGTGGCTGGTCTTCAGGAACACTTTCAGCGAAAGTGCTGTCGTTCCATACCTGTTTGCGATTGACGCGAAGCCCGGTGCCTGATCCGACATTCCCGGCATGTGCGGTTCGATTGCATGACACGGCTTGCACCATGCTTCCGCGAGGCGACGTCCTTCAAACGCGCTGTCTGCAGCAAGTTTAGATCCGTCCGCCTTGTGCACGCGGACGAGAAACAACGCTAATAGCGCGATCAGGATCACGAGGCTGATGTTGACTCGCATGCTGCGGAACATGTTCCGTCTCAACTCGCGGTTGGGGCACTCACAGCAACCGCGCGAGCGCCAGCGGGCATCTCATCGCCAAAACCGCCTGCCGATCAGCCGTTCTGGCGAAAGAAAGCAGAATGACCGAGCGCACCCGCCCTTAGCGCAGGATGCGGCGCTTTAGCACGCGATCAGGTCGGTATGTCCAAATCCCTTTGAGTAGTCGAGCAGGGAGACAATCGTGGGTGTCAGGCGGAAGACGCAGACCTCCGAAGTGTTCGGCATGGGGAGATCAAGGCTCTTCTGGTTCGGATACCGCGAGATCAGGAGGCGCAAGGCTTTTTCGAATTCGGCGGGATTCGTTACGAGCTTCGCGCGTGCCGCCATCGATAGGCCCACGATGTCCATCACTTGCGTGGGATCGTCATCCACCGTTAGCGAGACCCGATCGTCCTTCGCCAGGTTAGCTGCCTTCTGGCTGTCCGCTCCGCAAAGGAAATAGATGACGAGCCCATCATTGGCGTAGCCGACAGTGGTCACCTGGGGCCAGCCGTCAGATCGTAGGGTAGCGATCCTCGTCGTCCGGTGCTGATCCAGAAGCCGAAGGATTTTCCGCCTGAACGTTTCGTCCATTGGTCGCCTCCGATTTAGACCAGTTTAGCCCCGAACTAGCGTGTACGTTTTGAGGCAGGTCAAGTATCGAGGAAGCCGGCCGCCAAGCGTAGGCGCAGTGGGCTTGCCATACGCCTGAGCGCAATTGCGCCAATCGCTCTCGGAGGGAGCGCTGTTTGGCAGTTATGCTTGTCGCTATAGCGGGCCCCATCGCCAACCGACCTCATGCTTTGAGCTGCATCAAGCTGGCTTTGAACGGCGGTGACATCGTGTGGACTGGGAGGGCTGCTTCGATGCGCCGATTTGCCTTGAAAGCCCTATTCACGGCTCTCGCTTTCAGAAGAGCCGAGAAGGAGCGAGTCGATTGGGATCGAAATATCTTGATCTTCTCGACGGTGGTGACCGTCGGGCTGGTTGCGCTCTATGTCTACGGCAAGGCAACCTCGCGTTGGTGAACTGTTTCGCGGGAACGACTGCGATGATGCGATGCTTGCTGAGACTTTCGACAATAGGTCTCGGGTCGAGCACCTGCGCCCATGCGCGCGATGAGGAGCAGCAACATGGCAAAGAGCTGTTGCAACAATTGTGCGCCCGCTGTCACTCAGTTGGTAGGACCGGCGCGAGTCCCAACAGGCAAGCGCCGCCCTTTCGCAGCTTCAGCGAAACCAAACTCTATGACAGCGACTTCCTGCAACGACTACAGGATGGCTATAGCAGCATTCATCCCTCCATGCCGACCTTCCGCTTCAACAGGGACGATGCAGAGGCTGTCCTAAACTACATGAAGTCAATTCAGGAACCAACTAAGCCGAAACAATCTCCGCCGCGATGAGGTCTGAGGATCTCCAGGAGACCAAAATATTCGTTCAAGGACAATAGACAGCATCTTTGGGTGAAACCGGAGACCCAGTGGTCGTCCTCTTGAGAGCATCTGCCAGAACCCTCGGAAAGATTTTGACCTAGCTCATCGGCGCCTTGCGAATGGCTGCGTTCGTTGGAGGCGAGTGTTCGGGACTTGTCATTGATTCTGCTCAAGCAACGGAGCTTGTTTCGGAAGAGAATGATGCAGGTAGTGTTGGAATGAGATCATGTCGTTTGAGCGGGTTCTACGATGGACTCTGGTTGCAATCGCAATCGCGGGATTAACCGCGGGTATCTTTGCGCGAGCTGCCGGCCGTCCTGATCTGGCCGATTTCGCATGGGCAATCGGCACGGCACCCGTGATAGGTGGACTGGCGGTCTCGATCGTCAGGGACTTGCTGGGCGGCCGACTGGGAGTGGACGCGATTGCGCTCCTGTCGATGAGCGCGGCATTGGCGCTCGGCCAGCCGCTTGCCGGCGCCGTGGTGGCGCTGATGTATTCCGGTGGCAACGTACTGGAGGATATCGCGATCGCGCGGGCTGAGCACGACCTGCGGTCACTGGTCGATCGTGCGCCGCGCCGGGCACATCGCAAGACTGGCGAGCGGATCGAAGAGGTTCCGATCGAGGCGGTCTTGGTCAGCGAAGAGCTCCTGGTACGGGCCGGCGAGATCGTGCCAGTCGACGGCATCGTCCGTTCGGCCATGGCGACCATCGACGAGTCCGCGGTTACGGGCGAGCCGATCCCGGTCGAGAAGACACGCGGCAGCGCCGTTCTTTCCGGTTCGCTGAATGCGGGTGAGACCTTCGAGTTGACCGTTACCGCACCGGCTGGCGAGAGTACCTACGCTGGTATTGTGCGCATGGTGACGGCGGCGCAAACTGCGAAGGCCCCCTTTGTGCGGTTGGCCGATCGCTATGCGCTGATCTTTCTTCCCGTGACGCTCGTCACCGCCTTCCTGGCGTGGTGGATATCCGGTGATTTGACCCGCAGCCTCGCTGTGCTGGTGGCGGCAACGCCTTGCCCCCTGATTCTGGCCGCACCTGTCGCCTTCATCGCCGGCGTAGCGCAAGCGGCCCGTCGCGGCATCTTAGTCAAGGGAGGAGGGGCACTGGAGGCGCTGGCTCGTGCGCGCACCGTGCTCTTCGACAAAACCGGCACTCTCACGGTTGGAGGTGCGCGGTTGCTTTCGGTTGAAGTCGCTCCGGGGGAAAATCCGGATGAGGTCCTCACGCTTGGGGCCTCGCTTGAGCAGGCCTCGCATCACGTCCTCGCCAAGACCGTCGTCTCTGCGGCCGTCGATCGCGGCCTCAAGCTCAAAGCGCCCGAACAGGTCAGAGAAACCATGGGCACCGGTTTGTCCGGTCTGATCGACGGCCGCCGGGTAACCGCGGGCTCGCGAGAGTTGCTTCGCTCGCATGCCGAGCTGTCGCCGTGGGGGCTGCGGGCAATCCGGCGCGCATCGTGGCGCTCGGCGCTGATCGTCTTTGTCGCCGTGGACGGCCTTCCGATCGGTGCGCTGCTGCTGGCCGACGAGCTGCGGGCTGATACGCCGCGAGCGATCCGGCTGCTGCGCGATGCGGGCATCGTGCGAATGGTGATGGTCACAGGCGATCGTGCCGCAGCGGCGCAGGCAATCGGAGCAGCGCTCGACCTCGATGCCGTGCTGGCTGACCGCGTTCCCTCGGACAAGGTCGAGGCGGTGCGCACTGAACAGCGGCTGCATCCGGCCATCATGGTCGGTGATGGCATCAATGACGCCCCGGCACTGGCCGTGGCCGATATCGGGGTCGCACTCGGCGCACGCGGCGCGAGCGCCTCGTCCGAGGCGGCGGATGTGGTCATCCTTGCCGATCGGCTTGATCGCGTCGGCGAAGCGATCATAATTGCGCAGCGGGCACGGCGTATCGCTCTCCAAAGCGTCATTATTGGCATGGGATTGTCGATAGCTGCCATGGTGGCCGCCACCGTTGGCTGGCTGGATCCCGTGCCGGCGGCGATCGTGCAGGAGGTGATCGATGTTGCCGTCATCCTGAACGCGCTGCGGGCGCTCACTCCAGCTCATGGGAGCGCCAGTCGCCGGATATCCGCAGAGCAGGGCCTAGCTCTGCATCACGACCATCAGGCGCTGTTCGGGGACCTCGACCGACTGCGCAAGATCGTCGATGCGATCGACGATGTGCCGCCAGACGCCGCTGCGGCCTTGATCGAAGAGGCTGATCGCCTCGTTCAGGGCAGCGTAGTGAAGCACGAACGCGAGGACGAGGGCAGCGTCTATCCGAAGATTGCGGAGGTGCTGCGCGAACGCCACGGCCTCTCTGCCATGAGCCGCGCGCATCGTGAGATCCTGCACCTTGCGCGGCTGCTCGCACGGATCGCGGCCGACCTGCCGTCAGAAAAGATCGACCGCTATCTTATTCGAGATGCCCAGCGTGTGATCGAGGCGATCGAAACGCTGGTGCGCATGCATACGGCCCAAGAGGACGATATTTACGAAGCCGTGGCGGCGGACTGAGCAGCTTGGCGATGTCGGTTAGTCGATCGTGCCGAATTCCGCCACGGGCAGGATCCAATAGACGAGGTTGGTGCCGGTGAGCGAAGCCCGAACCCGGTCGAGCAGGCGCGCGGCATCGTTCCGTGGCAGGACAATCCATACGATGACCTGATTGGCGTGGAAAACCGCGGCCGCTTGATGATCGACAGGAAGCTTGGTGCCGAGGGGCAGGGTGCCGGCACGTCCTGGATATCCTGTTTTTCAACGGCTTCGCGGCGACGCAAACGAGCGTCGGTAAGCTCGAGGCGCCGGGCTGGGATCAGGCTTCGCAGACGAAGGCGCGGGCCGCGCTCGAAACCTTCGGATCCTTGGGCGGGACGGTCAACCGCTTCGGCAGGAAGGACGAGGTCGATCCCACGATCACCTGATCGGGACCGCGATTGGCTGGGGCGGCAACCCGAGGAGCGCGGCCGACTATCAAAGTTACTACCCGTCGAAGAACGGCACCTGAGCGCGCTCGCGCCGCTCGGCACGCTTTCGACTCTATCCGTGCATCGGAAGTTCCGCGTTGACCCATCTCAACCCGGGCTTCGAACCTTGGCGGCGGCGGTGGGCCGTGCACTACTTGAGTGTGCGGACGTAGTCCGCGAGATCCGCGATTTCCGTCCGGTTCAGCGATAGCGTCGGCATGTTCGGATGCGGTGCGAGTAGAAGGAAAGCGAGCTTGTTCTGGTCGAAATCGGGCATCTTCGCGAAGGTGGAGAACGGCGGCGCCTGGTCGGAGGCTTTCGTCTGGCCACTTTCGACGAGATGGCACGCGGCGCACCAACGCTTTGCGATGTCCTTGCCGTGATCCGCGTCCGCCGCTGCGGCCGGTGTCACGATCGCAAGCGCGCAAATCGTGGCGGACGACAATCTGAATGCTTTCGACATGCGAGGGTCCCCAAGGATCGAGCGTTATTGTCGGCGGACAATCTGACCGGTGACGTCTTCCACGTGAAGCAGCAGAAAGATAAGCGGCCCCCCGTCGTCGTGGACCGGCGTGTTGATCGATCGCTCGCCGCGCGTTACGGCAAGGCAGCCCGGGACGATGTCCGACCAATTTTGACCAAGGCTTCTCTCGATCGCGCACGTCTGATAGCTCATTGCTCCAACGTCTTCAGGAACGCCATGAAATCGCCGACTTGGTCGGAATCGAATTGAAATTCCGGCATCGCCGGATGCCCAGTGACGATGCCCTCGGCCAAGGCCTCCTGCAGCATCTCGATCGGATATCGCTCGTGTAACGTCCTGAACGGTGGAGCAATCTTGAGGGGGCTTGGGCTGACCTTGTCGGTCGAGTGGCACTTCGCACAATACAGCAGCGCAAGACGTCGGCCTTGCTCGACGCTCGAAGCTGCGGTTGGGTTAGCGGAGAAAAACAAACCCGCAACGAGCATGGCGCCTGCCACGGCACGTCCAGTTCCGAGATGCGTCCTCACGTAGTGCTCCATCAGTGCGACATCATGACTGGAACTGTCATACTGCGGAACATTTCCTGCGTGACCCCGCCGAATACCGTTTCCTGAAGTCGAGAGTGGCCGTAACCGCCCATGATCAGCAGGTCGAGGCTTTCATCCGCAGCGATCGACAGGATGCTCGCTTGCAGATCGCTACGGTCGGCCTGAAGCGATACGGCCTTCGCCGGCAAGCCCTTCCGCGCGAGATGTGTCAGGAGGCGTTCGGGCGATGCATCGGGCGGTACCTCGGATGCATTGAGGGTGATGGTCGTCAGAGCGGCTGCGTCGGTGATAAATGGCATCGCGTCCCGCAAGGCGCGGGCGGCAAGGCGGCTGCCGTCCCAGCAGATGCCGACGCGTGCCGCCTTGAACGCACCCCGGAAAGTATAGGGAATGAACAGCAGGGGCCCACCCGCCTGCAAGAGCAGTTCCTTCGGAAGCCGGTTGTCAAACGTGTCGCCCTCGGGGTCGCCTTGTGACACGATCGTCAGATCATAGAGGCGCGCCGCTGCACCAGCTTTCGCAACCGCGTCGGCGAGAGTTCCGTTCAGTGCGTACCTTCCATAGTTGATCCGGGCGTTCTTCGCCTCGACCTCGAAGACGCGCAGCGCTGCCTCGGCTCGCTCCAGCGCACGTTCATACTCGAATTGCAGGGACGATGCGATGGCTGCGCCGCCTTCCGCAAGAAACGGCACGTTCGTCGAAGCATATCCTGTTGCAATTGCATCCAGATGTGCCGAAGCACTCATTGCAAGCGAAACAGAAGCGTCGATGGCAGGTCGCGGTGAGCGCTCCGTAGGAATATGCACCAGTAAGTCCTTGAACATGCGTGCCTCCCGTTCCGATCGGGCTGAAGAGCAGCACAGGTCGACATCGAGAGCCTTGACGCACGTCAAAGCGGTAGCCGGCGCCCCGGGTATCGTTTTGACCATAGGGCGGGAGTTCTAGATATGGCGCGGGTGGCATTGGTAACTGGCGGTACCAGAGGCATTGGCGCCGCCATATCTCAAGCGCTTCAGGCCGAGGGTTGCCTCGTAGCGGCGACCTACGCCGGAAATGCCGAGGCCGCCAAAGCCTTCGCGAGCCGAACAGGCATCTCAGCCCATCAATGGGATATCGGTGATTTCGACGCTTGCGCTACCGGAGTGAAGGCCGTTGAGGCGTCAGTCGGGCCAATCGACATTCTTGTCAACAATGCCGGCATCGTTCGTGACGCCACGTTTCATAAGATGACCCAGCCGCAATGGGATGCCGTGATCCGCACCAATCTCGACGGTGTGTTCAACATGTGTCGACAGGTGATCGACGGCATGCGCGCAAGACGGTATGGCCGAATCATCAATGTCTCGTCGATCAACGGACAGAAAGGCCAGTTCGGCCAGACAAACTACTCCGCGGCCAAAGCCGGCGAGCTTGGATTCACCAAGGCGCTGGCGCTGGAAACGGCGCGTATCGGAATCACGGTAAACGCCGTCTGCCCCGGCTATATCCATACCGAGATGCTGGATGCCGTGCCGCAGGATATTCTGGAGAAGAGCATCCTGCCGCAGATTCCGGTCGGCCGTCTCGGCCGACCGGAAGAGATTGCGCGCGCTGTCCTGTTTTTGGCAGCAGAAGAGGCGGGATTCATCACCGGGTCGACGCTGTCGATCAATGGCGGCCAGTACATGATTTGAGCGTGGACAGGTCACTGACCGTCAACGCTTCCAACTCACCCGAGCCGTTCACCTCCGGGTCTTACGGACTTGAAACCGCCAGGCCCTTGGCAATCTCCGCCGAGACAAAATAAGCGACCGCGATAGCAATTATCGTCGCCAACATTGCCGCCGACGGTGCGATGAAGCCGAACAGGCCACCCCCAAAGCCTTAGTCCCGCTAGGCTGCTCGATCATCGAAGGGCTCGCCGGCCTGTTGATCACTTGGCCAGGAAGGTAAGAGGCAGCTCGATCTCGGGGTTGATGCAGCTCAATTCGGTCTCGGACAACGTGGTTAGGTTGCGGGGGCCAAAGGAGTTCACCATGTCGCCTCCAGCATCCGTCAGCCGCATTCCCATAGCTTCGAATTCTGACCAGGTCCCCGTCGAGCCCCCGGTTGCTGAGGCAATGGTGCCAGCGCAGCCGTCCGGGTCCGATGCAGCCGTCGATGCCATCGACCGATCCTTCCACGCGGCGCTGGCGCGCTTTACGGGCGGCATCTCGCCGGCAGCGCTGGCCCTGGCTTTTGCCGACTGGCAACTGCACCTCCTGGCCTCACCCGGTAAGCAGGCCAGTCTTGCCGGCCGGGCGATCCAGAATGCGTCTGATCTTGTCGATGCTATGGTGCCGAGGCATGCGATATTCCAGCCTTGGTCAGTGATCAGGCCGCCGGAGAACGACCGTCGTTTCACTGGCTCAGATTGGGAGCTGCCGTCCTTCAATCTCCTGGCCCAGGCTTTCCTGCTGACCCAACAATGGTGGCATTCGACGACGATCGGTATTCACGGACTGGCCCATTCGAACGCGGCAATCGCCGACTTCGCGCTTCGCCAATGCCTGGATACGGTGGCTCCGACGAACTTCGCCATTAGCAATCCCGAGGTTCTGCGCAAGATCATGGAGACCGGCGGGGGCAATTTCGTCTACGGCCTGCACAATTTTGCCGAGGATTGGCAGGCTCTGCTCGCCGGTGCAAGGCTGAGGAGCGATCAGACTTACGTCGCGGGTAAGGATGTTGCGATCACACCCGGCAAAGTCGTCTATCGCAACGAGCTGATCGAGCTAATCCAATATTCTCCGACGACGCCGACCGTGCGGCCCGAACCCGTTCTGATCGTGCCTGCCTGGATCATGAAGTACTACATTCTCGATCTGTCGCCGCGCAATTCTCTCGTCCGCTATCTGGTCGAAAGCGGTTTCACCGTCTTCATGATCTCTTGGAAGAACCCAACGCCTGAGTATCGCAATTTCAGCCTCGAAGACTACCGCGAGTTCGGCGTGGATGCTGCCATCGCCGCCATCAACTCGCTTCGGCCTGGACAGGCCATTCACGCCGCGGGGTATTGCCTCGGCGGCACGCTGTTGTCGATTGCGGCAGCCAGACTGGCTCGCGAGCGACCCGACTGCCTGCGAACAGCGACACTGCTCGCGGCGCAGACCGATTTCACTGAAGCTGGCGAGCTCACCTTGTTCATCAATGAAAGCCAGGTCTCGTTCCTTGAGGATATGATGTGGCGGCAGGGGCTGCTCGGAACGGCACAGATGGCCGGGGCCTTTCAGATGTTGCGGACCAACGACCTGCTCTGGTCGCGCGTCGTGCGGGATTATCTGGTCGGAGAGCGCGCCGCACCGAGCGAGCTGATGTCGTGGAATTCCGACGCCACGCGCATGCCTTATCAAATGCATTCCGACTATCTGCGGCGTCTGTTCCTCAACAATGATCTCGCCGAGGGGCGCTACCAGGTCAACGGCAGGCCGGTCGCTCTCTCGGATCTCCATATGCCGATGTTTGTCGTCGGTACGTTGCGCGACCATGTCGCGCCCTGGAAATCGACCTACAAGATCAATTTCCTTGCCGATGCAGACATCACCTACGTCCTGACGGGTGGCGGCCACAATGCCGGCATCGTCGCGCCACCAAGCGAGGAAGGGCATAGCTACCAGGTGCTCGCCAGGAAGGCCCATGATCCCTATCTCGGCCCGGACGAATGGATCAAGCGCGCGCCGTCTCACGAGGGATCATGGTGGACCGAGTGGACGCGATTTCTCGCCGCGCATTCCGGTCAGCCCGTTCCGGCCTCCTTGCCGGCGGGCGCGGCAGAAAAAAGCGCGCCTTTGGATGACGCGCCGGGCTCTTACGTGCTTGAGCAGTAGACGCGGCGGTCAGGGACGCAAAACGGCTGCGCCAACGAGCTTGCCTTCCCTCAGACAGGCGAGCGCTTCATTGGCCTGCGAGAGCGGAAATACCGTCGTGTAGGTCTGAATGTTGGTCCTCGCCGCGGCGGCGAGAAAATCGATGCCGTCCTTTCGGGTCAGGTTAGCAACTGATACGATCTGCCGTTCACCCCAGAGAATATAGTAGGGGAACGTCGGAACGTCGGACATGTGAATGCCGGCGCACACAACGCGCCCGCCCTTGCGCACCGAGCGCAAGGCAAGCGGCACTAATGCCCCGACCGGTGCGTAGATGATGGCGGCATCGAGCTCGGTCGGCGGAATGTCCTCCGAGGCGCCGGCCCAGTCTGTGCCGAGGGAAAGCGCAAGTCGCTGTGCGTCCTGGTCGTCGCCACGGGTGAAGGCGTAGACGGTCCGCCCCTGTGCACGCGCCACCTGCGCCACGATATGGCCGGCAGCGCCGAAGCCATAGATGCCGAGCGTCTTGCCATCGCCTGCCATTGCCAAGGATCGCCAGCCGATTAGTCCGGCGCAGAGTAGAGGCGAAAGGGCTGCGTCATCGCCGCGCTCGCCAAGCGGAAAGCAAAATCTGGCATCGGCAACGACATGACTAGCAAAGCCGCCGTCGCGGGTGTAGCCGGTGAATTTGGGACGATCGCAGAGATTTTCCTTGTCCGCGCGGCAATAGAAACATTGGCCGCAGGTGTGGCCGAGCCAGGGAACACCTACACGCATGCCCAGCTTCAGCTCGTCTACGCCCGCGCCTATCGCATCGATTCGGCCGACGACTTCATGCCCCGGGATGATTGGATAGGGAATTCCGGGAAGCTCGCCATCCACTACGTGCAGGTCGGTCCTGCATACGCCGCAGGCACTGACCTTGACGCGGACCTCGCGGGGGGCGGGGATCGGGTCGGGTCGTTGCTGGAATGTCAACGGCGCGCCGCGGGCGGAGAGAACCATCGCGTACATGTCGCATTTCCGTTACGGCTTGTAATGCATCGTGCAGTCGTACCTGGCGGATTTAGTGCCAGTGTGCGCCGTCCGCTAAGGGGGCGCAACAGGCGGCTTCCGCAGGCTCTAGACGCGATCGCAACCAGTGGCGTGAGAAGCGGCAACAGGCCGCTCAGCGGATAATGGACCGCGCCCGTAACTTGAGCGATCAGGCATCGAGAGTCCGCAAGCGCTGGCGGTTGCGCAGCACGATCTGGCAGGCACGGGAAAAGCCGAGAATGCCCTGGACGTGAAGCTGCGACAGCGCACGCGACACGGTCTCGAGCGTGAGGCCGAGATAGTCGCCGATGTCGCGGCGGCACGTCGGCAGCGCCATCATGCGGGGCGACGGCGAGGCGCCGATCCATCTCCAGCAGGGAGATGGCGACGCGCTCCATCGCAGTCTTGCGCCGGAGCAGCAGCATGTGATTATCAGCGTGGCGCAGCTCGGAGGCGGTCATCGTCCAGAGCTTGCGGGCAACCTGGATGCCGGTGCCGGTGGCCTTCTCGAGGCTCGCGCACTTCACCAGGCGCACCGTGGTGTCGATGATGGGGCCTCGACGGCAAGCCGATCCGTTGCGCTGAAGGCTTTGAGGCGTCAACTCTGCACTCCGTCGCGGGAGGCTTGGTCGAAAGACTTACGCGCTGGCTCGGTGTGGGCCGGGACGTCCGTGAAATACGCAATCTCGACCACCCCTGCTCGGGCTCGTCAATCGAGTGAACTGGCTTTTCATCGGAGCTCTCGTCGTATCGTAGAAGCGCAGCAGGCGGCTCTTTCAGACCGACAGCGCAGCCCGCCGCGGATCTCATCACGGCATCGGAAGAACGGGAATGACAAACCCCGGAGACCGCATGGTCCGGCTCTCCGGTTTGTTACGAAGACTGTACAGGACTAGGCAGCCTTGCCGGGCGCCGTGGCCTTATCCGATACTGGGTTCGCGCTCGGTGGAGCTCCTGTCTTGATATCGATGGTCTTGGTGGTCTTCACGGCCTTGGCGGGCTTGTTGATAGCGAGATGCAGCACGCCCTTGTCGAAATGAGCTTCGACGGCTCCGTCTTCCGGCTCGAAAGGCAGAGACATCGATCGATAGAAGGAGCCGTAGCTGCGCTCCTCGACATGCCAGTTCTTTTCGTCTTTCTTGCTCTCCGCCTTTTTCTCGCCGGAGATGACTAGCTGGTTGCCGTCCAGGCTGATACCTTGATATCTTTCTCGTCCACGCCGGGAAGTTCGGCGGTCACTTCGAAGGCCTCCTTCGTTTCAGCCACATTGATTGCCGGCTCGCCTGCCCCAATACTGGGAGAGGACGAACCCTGATTGAAAGCGCGAAGCGCGTCTTCCACTTCGCGTCGCATGGCCCTGAACGGGTCGAACGCAGGTTCCTGGCTGGTGGTCCACAATCTCGGAAGGCTCATCTGCTCTCTCCCACAGGTTGAAGAAATATCGGAAATTGTGCTCCGCCCGCTCGCGCCGGCCTTGACGTAGCGCAAAAATGGCTGAGTTATTTGGAGGCGGAAAGGCTGGTCATGATGAGGCAGCCCGCAAGCAAAGGGTGCGCGTCAGCGAGGTTGACCTAATAAGGCAGGAGCGTACCCAGTGAGCTTGCATCGCTTCACAAGCTCGATGTCTTGGTCTTTGCAGCTACAGCGAGCATGCTGATGGCGACGGACAGGAGCTCTTCGAGACCGCAGTACGGTTGAACTTCGAAGGTATCGTCTCCAAGCGCGTTGATACAACGTACCGATCGGAGCGGACTGAAGCCCGGTGGAGGGTGAAGACGGTCCAGCGAGGGAAATTTCCCGTGGTCGGCTTCGTCAAAGATCCCTGAGATATCGCGCGGGTCGGTCGCAAACGGGACCGTCTATATTGAAAACGAGGCGATGAGGCAGAGGTCTTGCGAATTGTAGGCAACGGCCTGACCTAGATCCGGTCCGAGGCTCGGTAGATCACCGAACCGGGCGGAGTTCGCAGGCTACCGCGAGGAGGGGCGCGCGATAGGGTTCCCGAGCTGATCAATACCCTGACTAGCTGCTTTCGAACCGACCCAGGTTAAGAGATTGGTTATCTCTTTGCTCTCATTTTCACGGCCTCATTCAGGCAAGGAGGCACCATGTCAGACATCACCATTCCCGGCGGAAAAATTCGTTCCTTCGTCGAGCGGATCGAGAACCTGGACACCGAGCTGCAGGAGTTGAACGAGCAGAAGAAGGAAGTCTTTTCGGAAGCCAAAGGCGAGGGCTTCGACGTCAAGATCCTCAAGGAGATCATCAAGCTGCGCAAGCAGGACCAGGACGAGCGCGACGAGCGCGAGTCACTGCTCGATCTCTACATGCGCGCCATGAACACCGCCCCGGCAGACAAAGCCGCGAAGGCGGCGTGAGACCCTGCAAGAATTCAGGGACCGCATCGCATGGAATTCTTCCGTGCGATGCGCGCAAACCTGTGCCGTCCAATCATGGGATTGGAGCGAGAGTTCAAGTTTTTCAATCGGTTCAAGGCGGCGTGTGCATGACGTGTGCACCGGGAGAAACATCTTCGGCGCCGATCGTCTGGAAGGTGTTGCCAAGCTTTCTGCGATTCATCGGGCCGCGCCTGCTGGTCTGATGCGTTCAACGACGTATTGATGACTGCGATGATGTTCGTGCAGTTGCGTGACCTGACCGAGCGCAGCGTACGCATCGCGCGCCAACGCACCAGCCCGGTTTTCAATCCCACCGGAGCATGAGGAGGCCCCGCGAGGCGATCGCAGTGGAGCGGGGCGGCATGTCCGGTCATGGCGCCAATTCCGGACTCATGCGCCGCAACAAACAAACCCTTTGGAAAGCTAGGACGGCAGTCCCGGCGGCCGCGCCTTCAGTATTCGATCCCGGGTTACAGCAGATCGCATCGGAATGCTTGTATGGAGTGAGAGGCATGAAATTCGGGCTGCAGACTCTCGATAGATACTGGTAGGTCCAGTGCGGTCAGCGCCTCGCGCTACCCAGTGAAGTTCTGCTTTTGTGTAGGCGGCGCTCAAAAATCGCACCGATTGCTGGCATAGACTTCGCCGCAGGCGACCATATACACGAAGTCGGGCAAGGGTTGACCTGCGTCAAATAGGCGACATTGGGATCAGCTAGAATACGGCTATTCTCGGAGAAGCGCTAATGGCTATCAAGGATATGCTTTTGCCGCTCATTGGGAACCCAAGCCCAAGATTAATTGCAGCGATCGCGAAATGCGTTAATGTGGCGGCGAGTTTCGACGCCGAGATCACTGCGCTGGTTGTCGAAGAGGATGTCTCTGTTCGGCCGCAAGTCATGATCTCTGCCGATTTCCCCGATGAGGTCAGAAGCACTGCGGATGCGCAAGGCTTATTGAAAGCGTTCGATACCGCCGTCGCCGAGGTCGGGGTACGCAACGTACAGAGGGTTGCGCATTTGAGAGCGGGGGATGCCCCGAAACACCTTGCGCTATGCGCACGCCCGAAGGATTTGTCGATTGTTCCGGTCAAGCCGGACGATGACCAAGCGGAAAGGGTCATCGAGGGATTGATTTTTCAATCAGGTCGACCGATTTTGTTGTGCCCGGAAGAACTCGCCGCCGAGCTGCCTGTCAACTTCGACCGGATTATCGTTGCCTGGGACCATAGCGCGCCGGCTGCAAGAGTCGTTGGCGATGCCCTGTCGATGCTGCGCCGTGCTCGCGATGTGCAGATCATCACAGCGACCGACGGCAACACCCTGGCGGAGCAGCAGTCGGGTGCGGCAGTGGTCCGCCATCTGGCCGAACATGGCATTAGCGCAAGCTTCGAAACGGTACGGATTGATGGCAGTTCCGTCGGAAAGATACTCGAGGCGGAGGTCAAAGTTAGAGGCGCGGATCTCTTGGTCATGGGGGCCTACGGTCATTATCGGTTGAGCGAATGGGTCTGGGGCGGCGCGACCAAGACTATCATCGGGCGGCCACCTTGCTGGGTGATAATGTCGCATTGAAACGCTCGTCTCGGGCCGAGCAAGGGCGAAGCTCGATGTGGGACACGGCTGTGAATGGGCAGCCCGGACCTTCCGGGACCGCGACTTCGGGTCTCAAGCGTCGTGTTCTGCAATAACGGCTGTCCGTCAACTTCTGCGATGCCTTGTTCGCAACCGAGATTGCGTGGCGCTGCAATATGTCGCGAAGGGCCACAAGCGGACTCATGCGGCGCAGTAGGATCGATAGGGGACGCGCGTTTCATCGCGCGCGCCCCGCACAGAACCGTACTGGCGCGGATGCAGGATCGCGAGATCAGCGGGCCGGCAGCATCAAATGCTCGTATTGCGTGCCAGGCCACATCACATAGGGCCTCGTTGGGTCGGCCTTCGCGTCGCGTGGATAACCTCCGGCGGTTTCCGGTGCCGTGAACGACGGAAGAGGATACCCGGAAAACGAGGCCCGCCTCTCGGATATCGCGCTCGAATGGATCGTCCACGCAGCAAGGAACGAACCTGACGGACGGGACAACCTCGGACGGTTACGGTATCAAGGTCGACGAGTGATATCTGAAGCTCAAGCCGGATCCTCTCGGCCAAAGCACAACGAGCGCGAACCAGGATGGTTCGGCAATCGTTTTCAAATGGGCTGAAGGCCTACGGAAAGTCCAGCCGGAGGCGATTTTGTATTCCAGCGTCCTCAAACCGTTCGCGGCGGAAGCTGGCGTGCGGCACTACTATGAGATTGCGCCATACCCGCCCAGGAACCTCAGCGCCCACCTCAAGCTGATGGCCCACTACACCGCGCCGCCGCCATCCGGAGGAGCCGCATTAGCGGCGGCATGGTCCTCTCATTCGACGGCAGAGGGACTCGTTCTTATCTGCAATGGACTCATCTTCCGCTGCAATACGCACAGGCGGAGGGTTAGCATTGATCCTTCAGGGGCGGGTTCTACCGTTGGATTGATCGGGCAGTGCGCTGAGTGGGAAGGCCAGTGCCAAAATCGAATCCGGCCACTGCCAAATTCCAACGTGGAGCACAACGCTCCTGCTCGGCTTCGAGTTCTTCGAGTGCCCGGTTCGCATAAGGTCAAGCACGCGAAGGTCCACCGCGGAAATGCGCATAGAATGCGCCGTAAGGATTTGAAAAGACTTCCAGAAAATGGATCGCACTGTGTTTTACCTGCATGATGCTAGTAAAATGCCGTCATTAAGTGCCGGCGTGCAGCGGGGCCGGGTTCCTACAGCTGCGTAGAACCCACCGCAATTTCGTCGAGCCCCCTCGTCCATGAGCGATCCTCATTTTTGCTAGTGCAGCAAAAAGCCCACCGAGTCGGTGGGCTTTCGCTCTTCTGCGGCGGCTCACTCCGAATGGACATTCGAAACTGAGCGCAATGGACACAATGGTATGCGTGGTGGGCAACTTTCGCCGACCCCACACAAAAGAGGACCCAGTTGTGGGGCCGCACCTGTTGCACTTTGTGCAGAGGCCGTTTCGCAACAGCTCGAAACCGGCGGCCAACAGTGACCGGGCTGATGCTCGAACCGTTGCGCTGAAAGGTACTTGAGCGGAGGAAATGCACCTTTGTCGAAGTGCCTTCTGGTAAATCATTGAAATTACGCAAAATGCGAACGCCCTCCGAGCGCACCATAAATCCACGCGGCGATATGCCGTCGCAACGGGCTTACACTGGCAGGGATTGGGCTCGGAAAGATCTTTGCTACCACAGCACTTGAGACGCACGCCGCTGATGCGTCTGAGCAAAGCCAGAAAGGGATCGGCAGCCATATGTCCGCTTATCGCGCGAGAAGAGACAGCGGACTCCTGCTCCGGCACCATCAGCTTTTGACCCGCTGCGGACATTGACCGGCTCATAAGACAACATTGCTGTCACACCAAATCTCGTTCTTCTAAATATCATTCCAGGAATGTTTGAGATAAGCCGGAGTTAACATGTTCGGCTGGAGTGGGAGCTCGAAGGCGTAGCTTGCAGGAGGCTTCTATGACCAACTTGATGATCAGGATTGCGACGCTGGCAAAGTGTTCGATTGCGCTGATCGTTGCGTTCTCGGTCACTTCGGCTGTTGCGGCCCCGGGCACTGAGCCAGGTGGCAGTGACGCAGACTATAGCGGGATGGGGCAACGCTCCGTTTATCCACCTTCGTCATACCCGAAGCGGTCGGGTGCCAAGGCCACTCACGCGCCCAAGGCCAAAAAAGCCAAGCAGTCCCTGTTCGACGCCCCCGCCTTTGCTCATGGGTATCGCGCAGCTTATTCGGCGATCTACGACCGCACTGACTATGCCTCTGCGATTGAGCAATTGAAAACGCTCGGCCACGACGACAATCCAAACGTCGCCAACCTCATCGGCTACTCCTACCGCAAGCTCGGTGACTACGAGCAGTCGCAGGTCTGGTACGAGCGCGCGCTCAAGGCCGATCCGAACCACGTGCTGACGTGGCAGTATTATGGACTGTGGCAGCTCGAGCGGGGCAACCGCGAGCAAGCGCTCTATAATCTCGGCCGGATTGCATCCATTTGCGGGACTGGCTGCGAGGAGTACCGGTCGTTGGCCGCCGCGCTAGAGAAGCCGCCCGGCACTAGCCTGGTTTATTAGGACAGCAGCGGTCAGAGCTCGGCGTTAACGCGACAGGTGAGGCCACGTCTGTTCGTGGCCCTTAGCCGCACAAGACCGAGGCTATTGTGATGTCGACTATCGGCGGCGGACGGACGCGGGGCCGCGCTTGCCTCGACCGCCGCTTGTGACCCGAAGCCGAGGTCGGCGAGCACAAGGTAGTGCGCTATTTGGTCGGTCCTCCCGGTGGTCGAATGAGGACATCAGATGGTGGACGTCTGCGTTTTGGGCCGATCGAAAAGCTTTCTTCAGGAATCGCTTGTGGGGGATCCGCACCCGCGCACGCAACAAGGCGGCGATGACGTCGTGTTCGATTTCTCCAAAAGGGTACGGCACGCCGTCTCGTCGGATGCCGTCGGGGACGCTTCGCGGCCATGGACCCGTCCTAAAGTGCGCCCAGGAGGCACTGGCATTTCAAGAGTTTGACGCAGAATGCGCTGTACGACTGCGAGCACATGGTATTCAATCCCTGGAACTGTCTGCCTGGGCACGGGCCGCTCGGCAGCGTCAACTGGATGCGGCTCGCCGTCTATCTTGCCTCGCGGCGGGTACGGCGGAAAGTGAACTTGGTGGGTCATGAGCAGCGAGCCGAAGCCCGATCGTTTGGGCGGACTTCAGCGGACACAGGGGCCGCCGAATGTCGAGAATGAGGCTCCGCATGCCGAACGCCGCCAGCTCACCGTGACATTTATCGACATTGTCGGTTCGACACCCCTCAGCGAGCGGATCGATCCCGAGGAGTTCTTCGCGATTATCAGAACTTACCGCGATATCTGCGACGAGCAGATTCGCCGCTACGGCGGTCATATCGCCAGAATGATTGGTGACGGGTTGCTCGCATTTTTTGGCGTCCCGCAAGCCCATGAAAATGATCCTGAGCGCGCGGTCCGCGCCTCTCTGGCGATTGCCGCGGCGATCAAGGAACACAAGTTTCTGCTGTCGGACGGCAGCTTCGTTCGCCTGGGCGTGCGCATCGGGGTCAACACCGGGGTCGTCGTCGTCGGCAGCGTGCCCGGCGAGCCCCCCGATCGACGGGAAGTGTTCGGCAGTACGGCGCATGTCGCTGCCCGCCTGCAAGGACTCGCGAGTGAGAACGGCATCGTAGTCGGCTCGCGCACTTACGATCTGACCCGCAGAACCTTCAGCTATGCGCCGCTTGGCCGACAAGCTCTCAAGGGCGTAGAGGAGCCGGTCGAGGCTTGGCGTGCAGAGGCACTTGGGTCAAACGAAAGCAGGTTCGACCGAGCGCGGAGGTCGCCTCTTGCCCCGATGATAAACCGAACCAGCGAAAGTGCGTTACTTGCCGAGATGTGGCAGCAGACTCTCGCCGGCTCGGGACAAGTTGGCGTCATCTCCGGCGAGCCCGGCATCGGCAAGTCACGTTTGATCCGCCAGTTCCGCAGTTCGCTCGGTGCGTCTCCGCGTGATGTTCTGTCGCTGCAATGTTCACCGTTCCACATCAACACGCCGCTTGCCCCGGAAATCGAGCGCCTCATACGCGCGACTGGCATCCACGAGACCGACAACGCGGAACTCGCGCTGGCAAAACTACAAGCGTTGTTGGCGAGCGCCGTCACCGATCTCAAGCAGGCGCTTCGTTACTACGGGGCGGTGCTATCGATTCCCGCATGCGCGGGATACGAGCCCGCGGATTTCGGATCTCCCCTGGAGCGCGAGCGCGCGTTTCAGGTGTTCGTCGACGCTCTTGTCGCCGCCTCGCGCAAGCAGCCGATCCTCGGGATCGTCGAGGACGTCCAGTGGATGGACCCGACCACCATCGAACTGCTGGTACGCGTGATGGCTCGCTGTCCTGGCGAGCGGATCATGGTCCTGATCACGCATCGCGATGATTACAAGGCCGACTGGTTGTCAAGCACGGCAATTAGACGGATCCCCCTCCGGAAGCTGGCAGCGCATGAATGCGAGCAGATGGTCGCAGCCGTCGCGGGCAGCGATTTCGTGCCGCGCCAGATTACCAGCCAGATCGTGGAAAGGACCGACGGCGTGCCACTCTTTGTCGAGGAGTTCACGCGGGCCGTCGTCGATGCCGGTGCGGTCCCGCCGGCCGCCGAAAGCCCTGTGCCGAAGTTGCCGGAACCCCTGGTGCCGTCAAGTATTCACGATTCCCTGATGGAGCGCCTTGATCGTCTCGGTCCTGCCAAGCGCGTCGCCCAGATCGCCTCCGTTTTCGGAAGGCGTTTCGACTATGAAGGCATTTTCAACGTGTTTCCGGATAAGAGCCAAACGCTGCCACAGGCGTTGCGAGCTCTCGAGAGAGCGGGGATCGTGTATCGCAGCAAGGAACCTCAAGGCGAGGTCTTCACGTTCAAACATGCGATGATACAGGAAGTCGCGTACTCCTCGTTGCTCATGGAGGAAAGGCGTGAACTCCATGCGCGCGTGGCATCGTGGCTGCTCCAGGAAGTCTCCATTGAAGAAAGCGGCCAGCCGGCGGTATTAGGCTATCATTATGCGCGCGCAGGCAACATTCCGGAGGCGATCGAGGCCTGGCTCCAGGCTGGAAAATCCGCGCTGCGCAGATCTGCCACCAAGGAAGCCGTGGCTCACCTTCGCGAAGGCCTCTCGCTGATATCCAAGATGCCGGCGACGCCACGGCGCTTCGAGGCTGAAATCGGACTGCAATCCAATCTGGCGATGGCGTACACGGCCAACGCCGGATGGTCCGACCCGAACGTCTATGGCCCCTACAGTCGTGCACTCGAGCTTTGCGCGAGCCATGGCACCATTCGCGAGAAGGCGACGGTGCTGTGGGGAGGTACCATAGCCAAGCTGGTCAACTGCGAGCTCACCACGGGCCTCGAACACGCGGAAAATTTCGTCCGGCGGGCAGAAGAGTGGCGCAACGACGAGGCCGCCCTCATGGCCTACACCGCCGCCGTGATCGCCAATTTCTTCCTAGGTCGTTTGCAGCAGGCGAGTGAGCTCGCGGCTCTGGTCAGCGCTCGCTACAATCCGCGCGGGCACGGCAAGCTGGTCCAGATCTATCAGCATGATCCATTAATTGTATCGCTCGTCTATTCCGGACACATTGAATGGCTGTTGGGCCGGCCCGCCCGGGCCAGAGAGTGCTGCGTGACGGCGCGGCAGCTTGCGAACGAGATCGGACATCCGTTCATGGTGGCTTTTGCCTCCATTCTCGGCGTCGCCGATCACTGGTATGAGGGTGACCTTGCGGAGAACCTTGCCAGCGTGAAGCGTGGTCTGAAGGTCGCTGACGAGTATGGCTATCCGATGTACCGGGTCATCGGTCCATTGTGGGCAACCGCAGCGTTGGCGGCACGAGGCCCCGCGCCGGACGTGCTCGAGAAGCTATGCGGCCTGCTCGATAAACTGCCCGCCGAGAACCGGTGCATCCAGATGCCGCTCTATCGAATTCTGCTTGCCACGGAATTCGGACGGATCGGGCAGATGGGCAGGGCTCGAAACTTCGCTGCCTCGGCTGAGGCCCTGGTGAAGCAAACCGGCGAGCGCTGGGCAGCTCCCGAGATCTACCGGATCCACGGCTCGCTGCTGTGTCGCGATCCATCGCGGGACGACCGGGCCGCCATGCGCTTGTTCAAGCGCTCGCTTGCCTCTGCCAGGAAGTTCGGGGCGGTCGGTTGGGAATTGCGCACGGCGATCAGCATCGCGCGCCTGGTCAGCGCAGGCGAGAGCGCATCCGGACGCACTGAGGCACGAGACCTGCTAATATCGACCCGGGCGAAATTCGCATCCGCGGAAACTTCCCGCGATCTGCGCGAGGCTGATGATCTGGTGAGAGTGTTGAACTAGTATTGGCGCCTGAGATCGGACCGTTGGAGCCGGTGATGCGCGGCCTGGAGGCCAAGATTCAGCCCAATCGCAGGACATAGCCTCGAACTTGGCGCCGACGCACAAAGTTAGCCGAATGAAGCGCCGCGCAATTCGAATCGAATTGCAAGGTTCGACTCCCGATGGTACTCGCGCGCACTGATAAAGTGATCGGCTGAGTGCGTATCTTGTTGCGCTGCATGAGTCCGGATGTGACCCCTTCGCGGACCTGAACCGCGGGTCCGGTGATGTCCGCTCACAGTGGCAGAGCAGACCATCTACCATGGACCCGCCGACTTCCGAGCTTGACCCGAAGGCGACGTTCGGCCGGCGACCGCAATGGTAGCCTTCGTGAGGATCAGGGCCATGGCTTCCCACAGCCGGGACAATCGTCAGAGCGCGACTGTTTCCTCGACCACATGGTTCAGCGGCGTCCCCTCCGCGGACAAGGTCATTCGCAGTTTGAGCTTGCCACCCTTCACCTCTCCGCTACGCACTAGGTTCTCAATTTCACGCTGCGATGTAACTCCGACATGCTTCAGAAATTTACGGATAGCCATATTGAAGCGGTCTTCATCGAACTCGGCGGTCATGGCTGTTCTCCCTGATCGGGCAGGCAAAGTCTAGCACGAGGCGAGCAATGACGAAACATCGAGGCCTCGCTCGCGTCGCCACCGACTTCCTCCTCAACCTGATTGCCTGCAACCTCGGCCCGAAGCTGAAGACTACACCTGGAAGCGAAATCTCACTCAGTGGAGTGCTTCCGCTTCTGGCCCTTCGCGGACCTGAACCGCGGATCCGGTGATGTCCGCTCACAGTGGCAGAGCGGACCATCTACCATGGACCCGCCGACTTCCGAGCTTGACCCACAGCCGACGTCGAAGGGCTGACCTAGTGCATCTTACAGGTCGGATTTGCGGGGACTTTGCGCGAAATCGAGGAACAAACTGTCGTGCGTCCTCTTCGCACCTTTATTCGCCTCTTCAGGCCCAAACAGGAGTGCTTCTAGCGACCCAGTTCGGTACCGAGGTGGCGCGCCGGAGGACCGACGGGTTGGTTGGCGCGTAATGGCCTCATGCGACGGGAAGCACGGCACGTCATGGATGAGTTGCGGCAGGCGATTCAGCTCTGCCTGAGAGCGAGGCCGGATCATCGAAATCATAGACGTTCAGGCCCTTCGCAGGATTGTCCGTCACACTGTCGTCGAAAGCACAGGCCCGGACTTAGGTCAACTCGACGACAAACCAGCCTCGACCTCGGCGTTCAGAAGAGTGGACATAATTTTCTGTCCCACTGGCGAAGCGAGGGCGCCAGCGGACAGAACCACTACGCCATTGCACGACGGAGCGTTTGCGCCGTTCTGAACCCAGCTCTCAAACCCCATCCACGAGCTGAAGCCTGGTACGCCCCCATCTTTCGACAGGACACGTCCCGCGGCACCGGCGATATTCGGAAAGAACCATCCAATTCCGACCGTGGGGCCCTGCGCCTGCACGCTGCAGGTGCCCGTCGTACCGCATTGGCCACGGGCCGAGCCGGTCTGCTGCTGCGTCTGCAGGATGGCGAATTCCGTTGGCGAAGGCTGCAGTTGGCCCATATTGTAGAGCAACCATTGAAGCATGTCCGAGGCGCTACTGACGATCGATCCGCTCCCGAACACCATCGGTGGGCACGGCAGGTAGCTCTGGTTTACGGTGAAAGCCGTCGTCCCGTCATATCCACACGCCATGCTGGGAACTTGGTTCGTATTGAACAACGCGGTGTTGCCCATGCCCAGATCCGCGCACAGCTCCGCGAGTTGCCCGTTGTACGCATTATAGACGTCGACGTAGGGGTTCTGCGGGTTGAGGCCGACGATAGCCAGGAGGGACCAGGCAAGGTTTGAATACGTGTAGCACTGGCCCGCGGGGCAGATCCAAGCCGAGTTCTGTCCGCTGTTGAACCAATCGACGAGCTTGGCGAAGGTCTGCAAGTTACTGGCCGGGCAGAATTGTCCACGCGGATCGGGAGGCAGGCCATTGTCCTGCGGAAACCCCGAAGCATAAGTGACGATGTCGGCAACCGGAATCCCGCTGATTGCTGCAGGCAGGGAAATCGAGGGCATGCAGGACCCAACCGTATTTCCATCATATGTGCCTTGAAGACCGTAAAAAATTCTGGATGTGAAAACTTTTGAAATGGATCCGATTTCGAACAGAGTATTTGGCAGGTTCGCAGCGCTCACGAAACTATGGCTTGAGTCCCAAACCTCAATCTTAGAGGGAGAGAAGAACTTTGCAGAGGGGACGCCGGAGCCGTCAAAATCCGTAAAGACGTATACTGCCATCGCCATGTAATCGCTGACAGCAGCGTCTATGATGCTTTGGATCGCCGAGCTTGGGTCCGATAAAGCCATGAGCGCCTCTCCCCATTACACGCTGGATCGCAAGCAAACTTTAGCGCCTTTCGTTTCGGTTGTCTTTATTATAATAGAACCGTAGAGGTTGATTATAAATGCGTGGTGAAGAGCGTCCTAAGTCCCGTGTAGGCGCTGTGTCTGGGTTTGGCCCGTCCGAGACATGCCAACTGCACTGAGCGATGTCCGCATTCAGGGATATCCCGGAAGGCATGTGCTCATGTGGGCCGCCGAAGCGGAACCGGCAATTGCGCGGGGCGAGCGCGCGCTGCGGCTGTCTCCGTTCGATTCCTGGTCGTTCGCGGCGTTTGGCTCGCAGGCGCTCGGACACTTTCTTTTGGAGCGACCGGATGAGGCGGCAAAGGCGGCTTACCGGGCGGTGCAGTCCAATCCAGGGCACAGCATCAACTATGTCATCCTGATCGGGCCCCTGGTCACGCTCCGCCGGTTCGACGAGGCGAAGGCAGCCGCTGCGCGCGTAATTGAATTGCAGCCCAATTTTAGGATCAGTCAGCAGTTTGGCGGTATTGACTGCGCGCCGGCGCTCGCCACGAAGCTCGGCGCGGCATTGCAGACGGCCGGATTGCCCGAGTAGTTAGCCAACCTTGCATACTCGAGCATGTCTGCAGTTGGCCCATTGCTTCAGTTGGCGTAGTGCCACGCAATGGGCGGTTAAGTGAAGAACCCGTACGCGCCGGCGCTGATGGATGATCGCGGCATCCCGGTCGTGCCGCCGGGCGGATCGAGCGCGGGCTCGGCTGTCGCGGTGGCGGCCGGCCTGTGCGCAGCCTCGATCGGCATCGAGACGTCGGGCTCGCTGCTGTATCCCGCGAGCCAAAACGGCCTCGTCACCGTGAAGCCTACCGTTGGGCTGGTCAGCCGGGCCGGGATCGCGCCGATCGCGCACAGCCAGGACACTGCAGGGCCGATGACGCGGACGGTGCGCGACGCGGCGATGCTATTGAACGTGCTGGCGGCCAAAGACCCGCTCGACCCGGCGACGGAGCGGCAGCGGCGGTCGGTGACTACACCTATGGCGGCGGGCTGATCTACGACGCGCTCGGTTCCTACAACATGGCCTGGCGCATCGGCGTGGCGGTGGGGCTCGCCGCCGGCATCGTCGAGATCGCGTTTGCGCTGATCAAGCCGACCGCGCCGCCCTTGATGCGAACCGCATAGGCATCGTCAGCCACTGCTCATTCGTTGGGCGATGGGCTGCTGCGTGAAGCAGCGCGTGGCGCGGTTGCCGCAAAGCAGCAAACTGGAATCGAAGCGCATTCAGTAGCTTGAATGAATCGTGTCGATGGTGCGAATCTTGCACGTCCTTTGACCAAGAATTGGAACCGTCTCTGACGCTTTCCGATCTGGCGACAAGGGAAAGGCCGATAAGCCATGAGGCTGGTCGGTGCCAGTCTCCAGCCATCGACGCTCGACGACCTCATCGCGCCGAGCTGCGCTCATTGTGTCCCGAAAATCCGAGCTGATCTCGCTGGCGTCGTCGCGCCGGCGCGCATGATCATCTCTGCGGTTCCACTCAAACAGGGCCCAGAAGACATCTCTTGCGACTTGGGAGGACGATGATGGAATCAAAAACATCCACCCGCCAAAGGCTCGTGACATTGGTGGTCGCGTTGCTGGGAATTGCACTGCTCTACCTCGCCCTCGGCGACGTTGCGCTCGCGGAGGATGCGGGCCCGCCAGCCTGCGGCGGCAAGATCCTCGAGAAGTGCACGCCCAATCCCGGCGACACCGCCTGGATGCTCACCTCCGTTGCGCTGGTGCTGATGATGACGGTCCCGGGGCTCGGGCTGTTCTATGGCGGTATGGTGCGCAAGAAGAACGTGGGCGACACCGTGATGACGAGTTTTGCGGTGACTTGCCTAGTTACGATTCTGTTCGCGATCCTGACCTATAGCCTGGCCTTCCGCGCCGGCACGCCGTTCATCGGCGGGCTGGACCGCATGTTCCTGAAGGACATCCTCAGCGACATCGGCAAGGGCGGGATCGGCAACCCCAATCCGCTCGCGGCGACGATCCCCGAAAGCGTCTACATCTGCTTCCAGATGACGTTCGCGATCATCACGCCCGCGCTGATTGCAGGGGCCTTCGCCGAGCGGATGAAGTTCTCCGCGATGCTCTGGTTCATCGGCCTGTGGGCGATCTTCGTCTACGCGCCGGTCGCGCATTGGGTGTGGGGCCCTGACGGCATCTTCGCCTCCGGCAACGACGCCGCCTGGGTCAAGGTGCTCGACTTCGCCGGCGGGACTGTCGTGCATATCAATGCCGGCGTGGCAGGCCTGATGTGCGCCATCATGCTCGGCAAGCGCAAGGAGGCGGGACCGGCCCACAACATGGTGCTGACCTTCATCGGCGCCTCGCTGCTGTGGGTCGGCTGGTTCGGCTTCAACGCGGGCTCCGCGGTGACGGCAGGCATGCAGGCCGGCATGGCGATGCTGGTGACGCAGATCGCGACCGCGGTCGCCGGCTTCACCTGGATGCTGGTCGAGTGGTCGCTCAAGGGCAAGCCGACGGTCGTCGGCATCTGCTCGGGCGCGGTGGCAGGCCTCGTCGCCATCACGCCCGCGTCGGGTTTCGTCGGCCCGATCGGCGCCTTCGTGATCGGCATCGCGGCCGGCGTCCTCTGCTACTGGGGATGCACCGGGCTCAAGAACATGTTCAGCTATGACGACGCGCTCGATTGCTTCGGCGTCCACGCCGTCGGCGGCATCGTCGGCGCATTGCTCACCGGCGTCTTCGCCGTCGAGCAATATGGCGGCACCGCGGGGGCTCTGGAGGGAAACCCGGGCCAGTTCATCAACCAGTGCATCGGCGTCGCCACGGTCTTTGTCTACGATGCCGTCGTCAGCCTGATCATCCTGTACGTGATCAAGCTGTTTATCGGTTTGCGGGTGTCGGAGGATATGGAGCGCGACGGTCTCGACCTCGCACTGCATGGCGAGGTCGTGCACTAGATCGCCGACGGCAATGTTGAACGAATCCGGCCATCCGCGTTCCCCGCGGATGCGCCGGCACGGGAGAAGGCACGATGACCGAGATTTTTGCGCAAGGTGACCTGCTGATCGAGCGGGTACCCGATGTAGCGCCATCGGGAACGCTCGCCGAAATCGCCGAAGGTGCGCCTCTGGTCCTGCTGGAGGGCGAGGCCACGGGACATTGTCATGCGATCCGCGAGCGCGTGACGCTGTTTCACGACGACGATCTGGCGCGCGACATTCCGGCCGGGCTCTATCTCGGGCATCTCCAGATCGCCTCGGCCTATGCGCGGGTGACGCATCAGGAGCATGCGCCGCTGACGCTGCCGCGAGGGACCTATCGGGTGCGCCGCCAGCGTGAACTGGGGCCTCGGGATGCGCGCGTCCTCGCCGACTGAGCAGGCGCTGTCTGCGGGGCAGATGGCGGCGTTGGGCGATTACCGCGCGCGGTGGATAGCCATCCGACGCTCGACGGCGCCTGCCGATCGCGACACCGCGGAGCAGGGCGTGCGTCTTGCCTATGAGGCCGCAGGACTGGAGCCGCCGGCCCGCATCGTATGGTGCGACAGCCCGCTGGCGCTGTCCGGGCTTGCCGGCCGGATGTCGCAGGGCGACGGCGGCAATGTGCGCTTTCGTCTCCTCGATCGCCTGCGCCGGCGCATAGCTTCGCAGGTTGAAGCGCGGGTTCACCGGAAGGTGCTTGCCGCGGTCGACAGCGCAGTCAATCACGCCGACCTGCTGGTCGCCGCTGCAGCCGACGCGGTGATACGCAGCGTGCCGGAGCAAAATCTGCCCATGCTGGGCCAGCTGCGCCGAACCGGCCTGTCGTTCTCCGGCGTGTTACAGGCGCTCGCTGCTCCGCGGGGCTTTTCGACCTGCGCAGCGGGGCCGCACGATCTTTCGTGGCTTGGCGCTTATGACTATCTCCGCGAGGTCCTTGGTCTGCACGCAGAGACGGAGCCGCTGCGCGGCCTGATGCAGCTCGCGACGAGCGTGGGCTGGCTACAGCCGCACGAGCACACCTGCTGGCTCGCGGAGCGACCGAACCTCATGTGCGGTGACGCGCGCGACCGGCTGCATCACGCCAGCGGTCCGGCACTGCGTTATCCCGACGGCTGGTCGATCTGGGCCTGGCGCGGGGTGGAGGTGCCCCGCTGGATCATCGAACATCGGGACCGGATCACGCTCGCTGCGATCGACGAGCAAGTCGACGTCCAGGTCCGCCGCTGCATGATCGAGATCATGACGCCGGAACGTTACGTCGCGCTCGGCGGCGCTACCTGTGTGGCCGAGGACGAGACCGGAATCCTGTGGCGCCGCAACTGGCTCGCCGCGGACGCCTGGGCGGCCGTGGAGGTCGTCAACGCCACGCCCGAGCCGGACGGCACGCGCAGGCATTTCTTCCTCCAGGTGCCGGCCAATCTGCGCACGGCGCGCGAAGCGGTCGCATGGACCTACGGCATGAGGGCAGAGGCCTACGCACACCTCGTGCTGAGGACGTGATGCATGCGTGGTCGCTAGCTGCGGTAGTAGCGCCACATCCGCAGGAAGGTGCGATGGATCATGTCCGGCGGCTGATCGAACGGCTCGACATTGATCCGCACCATGTTGGTGTGGCTCATCCGCCAGGGCAGGCGCATCAACCAGCGCCAGAACGGCTGCTTGCGCCAGTCGGCCACCAGCGCGCTGGTGAGCGGTGCGTTCAGCACGATCTGGAGTTCATGCACCGTCATGGCGCGCTCGGCGATCTCGACAAGATCGATGCGCTCGATGGCGCGCCACCGAATCAGGCCGAAGGCCTGGATGAAGATGCCGTATTGGTTCGCGCCGATCGTGGGCCGGCCGGTCTCGAGCAGCGGAATGTTGTAGTAGGTAAACCCGGCCGCGAGCGCCGCGAGCGCAAGCCAGTAGAGCGCGCCGGTGAGAAGCGCGGCCGTGCAGAAGATCGCGGCCAGCGCCGCCGTGACGTAGACCGGGAAATAAGTATCGTCGCGGCCATAAGCGACCGAATAGCCACCGACATGTCCCTCGTCCAAGGCTGCGATCATGGACGTGGAGGCTACGACCATCGGCCGCAAATAAAAACGGGGTCGCGAGGGCCCCGTCAGTGCTGCAGGTGGCCTAGGGGGTTGTCCTTATGTGCGGCCGCTTGGGAGTCTAGAGCGGACGTCGCGCTGCCTGGTCGTGATGGGCCGCTTCTGACCCATTGCGGACCTACGGGTCTCGGTCGCAACCGTCCGCTTCCGGAGAGCGGACTCGCCAACCTGTCGAGGGGCAGGCATGAGCGGGGAGTTACCGCGCGTCCGCCGTGAACGTCACGAAAGTCGCTCATGCGTCAATTTATGCTGCTATGCTGCGATGCTCATGACAGGAGGAGCCGCTGATGATGAACCGCAAGCTCGTTGCTGTGCTGGTCGCATTTGGCCTGACCTTGCCCGCCGTCACCCGCGCGCAGGACGCGCCGGTCGAGGAGCAGATCGTCAACCAAATGAACAAGGTGTTCGGTGTCCACGCCGGATTCCGCGCCAATCACGCAAAGGGCGTCGTGGCCGAGGGGAAGTTCAAGGCCTCTCCAGAAGCCGCCGGCTTGAGCAAGGCGGTGCTGTTCGGTGGCACTGAGGTTCCGGCGACGGTGCGGTTCTCGGACTCCACGGGAGTGCCGAATCTGCCCGACGGCTCCGACGACGCTAATCCGCATGGGATGGCGGTGAAGTTTCACCTGCCCGACGGCAGCGACATGGACATCGTTATAAATTCGCTGAAATTCTTTCCCGTCTCGACCAGCGAGGAGTTTCGCGACCTGCTCGTCGCGATCGCGCAGAGCCCGCCGGACGCGGCCAAGCCGACGAAGTTCGAGCAGTTCGTGGCAAGCCACTCCACCATCCCGGCTGCCTTCGCCACGGTCGCTACGCCGGACAGTTTTGCCAACGAGGCCTATTTCGGCATCAATGCGTTCGTGTTCGTCAACAAGGCGGGTGAGCGACAGGCCGTCCGTTACCAGATGATCCCCGAGAAGGTCGTGCACCTGGACAAGGCGGAGGCCGCGAAGAAGACGCCGGACTTCCTGATGGAGGAGCTGCCCGCACGATTGAAGCAGGGGCCGGTGACCTTCCGCTTCAAGGCGCAACTCGCTGCCGCCGGTGACTCCACCAAGGATCCATCAAAGCCCTGGCCTGATGATCGCAAGCTGGTCGAGCTTGGCGTGCTGACGATCGACAAGGTTGTGACGAATAGTGACGAGGCGCAGAAGAAGCTCCTGTTCCTGCCGGGCCAACTCACCGACGGGATCGAGCAGTCCGACGATCCGATGATCGATGTCCGCAACGGCGCCTATGCCATCTCGTTCTCGCGGCGCAATCCCTGACGGTCACGGTTAGTCACCAGGTTATCTCAGAATCCTAAGTTGGTTTGGCCGCGAACACTGAAAACGGCAGGGATTTGGGGGAGGGAATTTGACGGAGTCGGACCTTCGCTACCAAAAATTCTCACGTACCGGCGTGACAGCAGATGCCGACTGATCTGGCCGACAGCAGGTTGCCATTGCTGATTTGCTGCAGCGTGCTGCTTACTGTGGAGGCGGGCACCAAGCGGGAGCCCAGAGGTCCGCTTGCGATCTGAAACCAGACCTGGCGCCGCGGGTTAGCACCGGACCGCTTTTGAGCCGTAGCAGCCGGCGACATGGTCATCGAAGCCTTGCGCCAGATGCGCGACAACCGGGTTCGGTCGGTGCTGGTCATCGACGATGACGTGCTGGTCGGTATCGTGACCCAGGGTGACTGCGCCATCAAAGTGCTGCTGCCCGGGCTCGATGCGAAGCAGACGCCGGTGGGCCAAGTGATGACGGGCAACCCCGTGACGGTCAAGCCGGACGATCAGCTAGAGGGCTGCATGGCAATGATGGCTCAGCGCACTTTTCGCCATCTGCCAGTGCTGCACGCGGGCAAGGTCGTGGGCGTGATCTCGATCGGAGACGTAGTCAAGAACATCATCCGGGATTTGGAGCACAACGTGGATGACCTGATGGGCTACATCATGAAGGACGGCCCCGGGGGCTAACAAACGAACCGCGCGGTGCCGTCGCCCCCGCGCATGTCTGCTTGTGGCCCATCAGCGAAGTGGCGACACCCCTCACTGAGGTCAGCTTAGTGGGGCGTAGCGGACGAGATTTGCTCACGCTGAGTTCTTCGCCCTTTAACCCATACCGGAAGTCGGGCTCCACTGCATCAGATGAGATACCACGGCTCAAAACCCGCCCAACCATTGGCTTACATTTTTTATACCAGCGGCTTATTCTTTGGGTGTGCGAAGATGCCTTTCTGCGATGGGAGGCTACGTGAGGGGCTGGCAACTTGCGCTATCGCTTCGAGGAGTTCGCATTTGACACCGACCGGCGCGAACTGCATCGCGGGGCAGAGGTCGTTTCCATTACACCACAGGTGTTCGATCTGCTCGAATACCTAATCCGAAACAGGGAGCGCGTCGTCAGCAAGGACGATCTCATCTATGCCGTTTGGAATGGGCGCAGCGTTTCGGATGCAGCACTGTCTACCCGGCTGAATGCCGCTCGTAGCGCAGTCGGCGACACGGGCGAGAAGCAGTGCTTAATCAAAACATTGCCGAGGAAAGGCTTCCGCTTCGTCGGTGCGGTGCGTGAAGAGGATGGACCTTCTAGCGCCGCCGTCGCCTCGGAAAGTCATGTGGAGTTGTCAAAGCCCGCACTGGCGCTGCCCGACAAGCCCTCGATTGCGGTATTGCCGTTCCAGAACATGAGCGGCGACCCCGAGCAGGAGTATTTCGCGGACGGGATGGTTGAGGAAATCATCACGGCGCTCTCGCGGTTCAAGTGGTTGTTCGTGATCGCTCGCAATTCGAGCTTTACGTTCGAAGGTAAGGCCGTCGATGTAAAGCGGGTCGGACGCGAGCTTGGGGTGCGCTACGTTCTTGAAGGGTCAGTGCGCAAGGCAGCGGGGAAGGTTCGCATCGCAGGCCAGTTGATTGATGCGGTGACGGGTGCGCACATTTGGGCGGACAGGTTCGAGCGTGACCTGACGGATGTTTTTGCACTTCAGGACGAAGTGACGGTCGCCGTTGTCTCAGCTATTCAGCCAAAGTTGCTTCAAACGGAAATTGAGATAGCGACGCGGCGGCGACCGGAGAACCTCACCGCATATGATTGTTATCTCCGAGCCCTGCAACAGTATTACCTACCGACCCGCGAAGGGGTGGCTGAGGCGATAAGGCTGGCTCATCGCGCCCTGGAGTTGGACCCTGGGTTTGGCCTTGCCGCGGCTCTGGAAGGTGCCGGCCACGGGCACAACGTCCTTCTCGGCTACGCCATCGATCCTCAACGCGACCGCAACGAAGCAGTTCGGCTTCTTCGCTTGGCATTGAGCCTCGACGATAACGATCCAGAAACGTTAGCATGGGCTTGCCTAATCTCGGCGTACCACGTCGGCGACTGTGAAAGCGCGATCGAAATGGCTGACCGGGCGGTCGCGCTCAACTCCAATTCATATTGGGCATGGAACTGCAGAGGCAATGTCTATAGAATTGCGGGGCTGTCGGAGGAAGCGATCCGGAGCTTTGAACACGCCCTTCGCGTGAGCCCGGTAGACCCGCGCCTACACCGAGCGCTTTCTGGGATGGGCGTCGCCTTTATCGAGCTTTGTCGCTTTGACGAGGCAATCGCCGCAGGGAAGAAAGCCCAACGTCAGAGCCCCTCCTATTCGCCAGCTTACCGCTGTCTCGCATCCGCCTTCGCCCATCTCGGACGCGACGTTGAGGCCCGTGAGGCGGCGGCGCGTCTGCTTGAGATCGATCCTGCATTTACAATATCTTCGTGGATCGCTCGGGGCGGACAATCAAACGCGAAGCTGATGACTGAGGGCCTTCGGAAAGCGGGGTTGCCCGAATGAACCCGGTGTGCCGCCTCGTTCCCTGTGGCGGACACGCGGCCCTGTGAACCTCGGCGGCAGCTTGTGGCCCTTAGCGGACTTGATTGACGCTATGGCGGACTTCCGCTTTGCCGGAGATGGCCGACATTATCGCCAAAGTAGAGACTGCTTCCGTCAGTCCCTCTCCGTCGGCCGGGGAGGCGAGGATCGTGGGTGCACTGTCGCATCCACTGTTCAGCAGGCGAGCTGCCGGACACCCTTACGACTGTGCACGAACGAAAAGTGGACGTTTCTGGTGCGGCCGTCGCGGTGCGGGCAACGAAGATCAAGCAAGATACTGATATTCTTGGTGGGCCCGGCAGGACTCGAACCTGCAACCAGACCGTTATGAGTGGTCGGGCTACTGGCTCGCCAATGCGTCAACCGCGGCCGCGTCGCCATCATGGCGGCGTAGGCAAAATGCTTGGCGCGAAAATCCTTCACCTGGTCGAAGGCGTGTTGCTCATCGGCCGAGAGACCGGAGGGGGCCTCACCACTCTGCAGCGCCTTGGTGATCTCCGGCGGAATCGTGCCGCGGAAGTTGGTGTGGATGCCCAGCAGTTCCGGCGGCGCCTGTTCAGCCATCGCATTGGAAATGAGGGCACCGATGTCGCCGCCTTGCGCGGCAAGGCGCGCGTAGCCAAGGCGTTTCATCAGCTCGATCCATGCGCGCGCGACGCGGGCAGGGCCCCGGCCGCTGGTGGCCGGTTTGCCCGAAAACCCGTAGCCGGGAACCGACGGGATCACGACATGGAAAGCGTCCGATGCGCTCGCGCCGTACGCTGTGGGATTGGTGAGGGGATCGATGATCTTCAACTGCTCGATGATCGAACCGGGCCATCCATGCGTGACGATGAGCGGCAGCGCATTTTCGTATTTCGAACGAACGTGAATGAAATAAATGTCCAGCCCATCGATCTCGGTGATGAACTGCGGCAGAGCGTTCAGCTTTGCCTCGATCTTCCGCCAGTCGTAGTCCGTCGCCCAATAGCGAGCGAGGTCCTGAAGGGTCGCAAGCTGCACGCCCTGCGATTCATCGGTCACGGTTTCTCGCTCCGGCCACCTCGCCTGCGCAGATCGAGAAGCGCCTCTTCTGGAACGTTGATCCGGAAGGGGCGGATTTCGTTACCTGTATCCGCCGGCGCCGGGTGCGCGGGAAAAAGACCCGCGGCAGCCGCCGCGGCAATTCCCATCGTGGCGGAGCGCAAGAGCCGGCGCCGGTCCGAGTTGATGGCTTCCGAAACTGCTTGCACACGCATTGGGAAACTCCCTCACTCGTTGAATGGGTGACGTCGTGGCCTCGGCTCAGGCCGGCTACCTTTCGCTGGCGCCACGCGACCTCGAGAAGAGGCGGCTCTTGGGCGCAAAGCGGACCGGACCGTCCGCGTGGACGTCATGCTGAGTTCGCGCGGAATCACCTCGTATTGGATGTTTTCAGAGGCTAGGTATTTCTGGAGCGTGGGAGCAATGGGCCATGACATCACCTCCGGTGCAAAAATGCAAACCATCCACCGTGAAGGCCTTCCCTGCGGACTCTCGCCAATGGGCGGCAGCCTGATTATAGACCCGAGATCGTCGGGATACGAGCTGTCGGCGGTAGAGTAGGCGAGCGCCGCAAAGGCGCTTCTAGCGCCGGCTGCATCAACCGACCTCGCCACTTTGCGCTGTTCCGCGATCCTGGCGACCCAGGTTCGAGCACCCGTGCCCCCGCCTTGAGGCGCTATTCCGACCGCGAAATCGAGCGGCGGGCGTCCCTCATTTCCGCTATGATCAAGCCATGACGATCGGGATCACCGGACCCGAACGGAAGGTACCAAGGCAGAGTGCCGTGGTCGGGCTCACTGTTGCGGCCGCTGTCATTGGGGTTTGCCTGATCCTGCTCTGGCTCGCGAGCGACCTCCTCGTCGACTGGCTGTGGTTTTCCTCGATCAGTTATCCGCAGGTTTTTTGGACGACAATCGGTGCGAAAACCGTCATCTTTCTTGCGGTTTGGACCGGAACCGCCATCATCCTTTGGGTGAACGGATGGTTCGCACTGCGCTTTGCCCGACGGCGGTCGACACAGCTTGTCACCGCTTCGGTGTGGAACTTCGCGGGCAACGCGCCGCCAGATTTACTTGCGCTTTTACGCGATCGACTGCCGTGGTCCCGGTTGATCGTAGGTGGGGCAGCTTTGCTCGCTCTGCTCGTCGCCGCCGCAGAAGTCGGCAACTGGGGTGTCTTCCTGCGGTTTGTCTATCAGGTGCCATATGGTGCAGACGATCCGCTCTACAACAAGGACATCGGCTTCTATCTCTTCTCGCTGCCCGCCTATATCCTCATCAAAAACGGGATGATGCTCGCGCTCGTTCTGAGCGCGCTTTTCGCCGCGGCGATCTACTGGGTGCACGGCGATATCGAATACGACCTTCATCGCCGATCAATGTCGTCGATGGCGATTGCCCACGGCTCGGTGCTGCTCGGTCTTTTCTTTGCGGTGAAGGCCTGGTCCTATGGTCTTGATCGCTATCTGCTGCTCTACGGCGACAACGGTGTAGTCGTCGGCGCAAGCTACACCGATGTCCACGTGAGGCTACCGGCCTTGTGGTTGATGATCGGACTTTCGGTCATCGCGGCGTTCGCCACGTGGGCAAATTTGCGGGTGCGCACCTACCGGCTTCCTGCCGCCGCGTTCCTGCTTGTCGTGATCGGGTCTTTCGTGCTGTCCAGCGTGATTCCCGTGCTGTTCCGGGAGTTCTTCGTCAAACCAAGCGAATTGGAGCTGGAAAGGCCCTACATCGAACGCAACATTGCGCTCACCCGGCAGGCATACAATCTCGATCAGATCGCAGCCAAGCCGTTTGCGGCGGAACAGAAGCTTAGCTTCAAGACGCTCGACGCCAACAAGGCGACAATCGACAATATCAGGCTGTGGGACTGGCTGCCCTTGTCGGACACCTACGCGCAGCTGCAAGAGATCCGCACTTACTACAAATTCCATGATCTTGATGTTGATCGCTACTGGCTCGATGGCTCCTACCAAAGCGTAATGCTCTCGGCTCGCGAATTGCAGCCCTCCCTGCTGCCGCCGAATGCCCAGACATGGGTCAACCGCCACGTGCTGTTTACTCACGGCAATGGCGCGGTGATGAGCCCGGTCACGCGCAAAAGCACCGAGGGGCTACCGCTGCTCTATTTGCGGGATATCCCTCCGGTTGCGGATGGAGGCCCCAAAATCCACGAGCCGCGCCTCTACTACGGCGAACGGAGCGACAACTACGTCATCGTCAAGGGGAGCACGCCGGAGTTCGACTATCCGAAGGGAAAGGACAATGTCTACGCGGCTTATGACGGTACGGGCGGCGTTCCGATAGGAGCGATGGTGTGGAGAGGCCTGTTCGCTTACTACTTCAACGACCCGAACCTACTGCTCTCAAGCTACATCACGACCGACAGCCGTATCATGATCCGGCGCAATATCGGGGAAAGAGTACGAACGATCGCCCCGTTCCTCAGGCTCGATCACGATCCTTATCTGGTCATCAGCAATGGGCGGATGTTCTGGATGCAGGACGCCTACACGGTGAGTTCCTACTTCCCCTCCGCGCAGCCGGCGCAAGACGAGGATATCAACTACATTCGCAATTCAGTGAAGGTCATCGTGGATGCCTATAACGGGACCGTCGACTTTTACCTGATGGACACCGGCGATCCGATTGCAGCGACCTATAGGCGCATCTTTCCGAGCCTGTTCAAGCCATTCTCGGCCATGCCTGCGGATATGCAGAGGCACATTCGCTATCCGGAGGACCTGTTCCTGATTCAGGCGCAGCTCTATCAGAGCTATCACATGGAGGCGGCTGACGTTTTCTATAACCGCGAGGATCTCTGGCAGTTCCCGCGCCAGCCGGGCGGCGGCGGCATTGCGACGATGGCCCCATATTACATCATCATGCGACTGCCCGGCGAGCCCCAGGCCGAGTTTTTCCTCATGCTTCCCATGGTGCCAAGCCGCCGCGACAATATGATCGCGTGGCTCGCCGCGCGTTGCGACGCGCCCGACTACGGCAAGCTGATTGTCTACGAGTTTCCAAAGGAGAAGCTCGTCTACGGGCCGTTCCAGATCGAAGCGCGGATCAATCAGAGCACCGATATATCGCAGCAGATCACGCTGTGGAATCAGATGGGCTCGCGGGTGATACGCGGTGCGAACCTGCTTGTGATCCCGATCGAAAACTCGATCCTCTATGTAACGCCGCTCTATTTGCGAGCGGAGCACGGACACCTGCCGGAGCTGAAACGCGTGATCGCAGCCTATGGTGAACATGTGGTGATGAAGGAGACGCTCGACGAGGCCTTGTCAGCACTGTTTATCGAGCCTGGCGCGGTGCGGCCGGTCTCGAGCGCGAAGGAGGAAATGCCTGTCGCACGCCCGTCGGCAAGTCAAGCACGGGAGGCGCTCGACCGCTACAATCATGCCGTTGAACGATTGAAGTCCGGCGACTGGAAAGGCTTTGGCACGCAGTTCGACGCAATGCGCGAGCTTCTGGAGGAAATGAACCGGCACGCCACGGGCCACTAGCGTCGCGGCTCCTTTGGCGCTCATTGGGAACACAGGGGCTGCATAGTTCGGGCTGAGCACGCAACGAAGAGAGGCGTTGAGCTTGATCCGATACAGGCGGTGTTTGCACTCGCGGTACGAATGCCACTGAGACGCGAGGAGGACCGCAAGCAGGTCGAGCTGGATCTCCCCTGTGGACCAACCGACAGGCCCACTGTCGCGCCTACTGCCGTGGCCACTGACTGAGTTCATCCTCAGTTACAACACGCTCGAAATTCTCGGTTTTGCTTTTGATGCGGTATCGAATGCGGCCGCCCGCCTCAATCGGGAGGCATGCAACAATAGTGTAGACGGTCCGTCCGCCATTGTCGGCGCGGCCCTGCGGTCGCTGGGCTTGATGATGAACGTCGTCGTTGATCGAGAAGATGTAGGGCATTGTGTTCCTTACAGCATTTGTGGCGCGTGCGCAGCACAGAGAAGCCCGCCGACCTGCTGATTGCAATCAAGGTTTTGCGGGCCGTGAACAGTCCCTTCGAGAAGGCCGCGGAACCCAAGGCCAGCCGCGGCGCCTCTCATCTCATTCCCGTGGCAACCCATGCCACCGGTGGTATGGTGAAGGGGTTCGACCTATTGAATGACTTGATGGCCGCGCCCCGAGGGGGCCTTTCCAAGACATCGCTGGATCGAATTTGCTCGCACGGATTGTGGGTAACGAACTCTTTCGTGGGTATTGTTGGAGACGGATAATGGCAACGGGTGTCGTGAAGTGGTTCAACGGCCAGAAGGGCTTTGGCTTTATTCAGCCGGACAATGGTGGGCCGGATGTATTTGTTCACATTAGCGCCGTAGAGCGTGCGGGCCTTCATGGACTAGCCGAAGGGCAGAAGGTCTCCTTCGAGGAGAAGACCGATCCGAGGCGCGGAAAGACGAGCGCTGAAAATCTGAAGACCCTGTAACATCGGTCGACGCTTCGGTTCCACGAATATACTGAGAAGCAGGCTACAGGGGGGATATCATCGCCGACCTGCGGCGATGCCCGCACGATTGTTCGCTAAGTTTTATCGTTCATCCGCTGGGTCGTGAACTTAGCACCAGCGGCACCGTCCCCAGCGTGCGCAGCAGCCGCCGCAACCCCCGCAGCCACCGCAACCACGCACAGCTCGGCACCCACGGCAGCCACGGCAACCACCGCAACCTCGGCGAACAACAACGGCGGCTAGCTGCACGTCGCTTCCAGCATTTTCCTTATCGAAGAGATAGAACGTGGCGAGACTGACGTCGGCCATTTCCTCTTCGCCAAGAACGAAGCGCTGATTGGGCGAGATGTTGTCAGAATGCGGGATATGAGCAGTGGGTATCGTGTGCGCGGATGCGCTCCCCGCCAGCGAGAGACCCAGTCCGGCCGTACCGAGTGCCGTGACGGCGGCGGCTTTGGTTGCGCGTACGTGCTTCGCAGCATGCTTCACCCGTGGCATGGTCGCCATCCTTTCGGAAGTTGTCGTGAAAGGGTCAGCTTGACGTAGCAAGTGTGCCTGTACGTCTAGAAATGCGACCTAGCGCATTCGGTTCCCCTTCGCGCGCGGGTCTTTTTGAGTTGCAACTGGTGGCGGACCCGACTGACTGTCTGACGATGTCCGTTAACAGGGGCAGAGCGGAAGTTGGACTTCGCGGCGGTCAATGCGGATTTTGCACCGAAGCCGACAGGTTCGAACAGCTGGCGCTTTCCGCAAGGCTCCAGCCAGCGAGGCGACTGCGCAAGTGCTGCTGCTGGAGGCGGCTGAGATCCTCGGCATCGGCGAGTTGCTACAGCGCAGGCCACGCCAGCTCTCGGGCGGCCAGCGCCAGCGCGTGGCGTTGGGCCGTGCTATCGTGCGCCACCCCCGCGAAGCGTGGAGAGGGCGCGGGAGGCGGTTTCCAAAGTCAGGACAAGACGCACGATGCGTACCGGAATTCATAAAGTCCGCTGACGTATCGCGCGTTTTGTAGTTAGCGCCTGTGCCCCAGCGGCATACTGAGCGCCATCGCTTTTTGACGAAGAGACGCTTCAGTTCTCTTCATCGCTTTTGCGATCTTCGCCACAGGCGTCCTAGCTTCGAATGAGCGCGCAATTCCTTGACGTCGGCCGCAGTGTATTCGCGACGAACGATCTTCTTTAATTTTTTAGCCATTGCCGCTCCATTTGTTGAGCGGCGCCTCTACCCCCTACGTTGGCTGAAGAACAGCCCCTTAGACCGATGTCCGCTTTTATTGCAGCCCGGCGATGTCGACCCCTCCGAAGGAGGCAGGTTGCGACAGCTGATACTTAACGACGTACGACATGGATCAAGCCGCTGTCGTCCAGCGGCGTGCATGTGATCGTGCGAAATCCATGGCAAAGCGAAACTTGTAACTTTCGTGAAGCCCAAACCAAACAGAACCGCGCCCGGAGGACCGGTCATTCATCTTCGATCACGAAAACAGAAAGGTCCCAATCAGCAGGCCCGCAGCGAAAGCGAGAAGCCCCAAAGTGCAGGCTGAAACGATACGGACGAGGATGCGAACTTGCTCCTCGTACTCCTCTTCCGCGGTCTTGTGGGACTGAGCCGTCATTGCAACTGCCCTGCCAGCGCCCAGATTGGGCAAATGTAAACTCGAAATCATGGTCAACGCGAGGCATCTTAGCCCCGCCGTGATGCCCTGTTCGATTTGGCGCGCATCTCTTCAACGGGAGGATCATCGAAGTCTCCCTTGAGGTCCGTTCAATGGGGCTTAGCGGAGTGAATTTGCTCTCGTTGAGTTTTTCGCGTTTTGACCCTTAACCGGAACATACGGTTGAAGTTGCGCTGTTCTGGTCGAAGGCAGTTGCTACCCGTTCAACAAGCGCTCTGTTCGCTGCTATTCCCGCAGCATCACTGTATCGCTGCAAAATGGATTCACGATGAAGCGTGTCAGCCCTCCGTAGGTTTCGGGATAGCGCTCGACATACGGCAGCAAGATTCGCAGGGCATCCGCTGCCACCTGCGCCGTTTCGTGATACCGCCTGAGCGCATCCAACACATTGGAATGCGCGCCAAGGCTTTGGACTAGGTTCTATACTCAACTGACTCTGGCACAAATCAGTGGAGAGTGGTTCAAGTCCTCCGCTGGGGGCTTGATGTGCTACGAGCTGACGCATTTCGAGTGGAGCGTCATCGAGTGCTGCGACATAGACAGCCTTGCTGTGATGTCGTTCATCGTCTTTCCGCTTCCCCCGCGACGAGCGGCGGCAGCGGGCAGTCGAGCGTATCGCAAATGGCGCGGAGCAGCTCCGTTTCGCGGAGGGTGACCTGCTGGTTCGCCAGGATGCAGGTCGCGCAGGCGACGACGATCCGGCGCTTGATGGCCGGGACGGATTGATTGAGCGTTTGCAGTGCCGCGTCGAACTCGGCGAGGGAGCATTCCGCGCGGGGCGGCAAGCGTTGGGTGTAGTCGCCGCCGATGTAGCCGCGCATGCCCGTATCGAAAGCCCGGGCGGCCTGGTTGGGTTTCGGCTGGCCTTCCCAAGCCAATAGCGCCAACACCGTCGCGACCGGGTGCGCCAGTTTTTGCGGCGAGCTGTGCACTGGACGCGTCTGACGCTGCGGCAGGAACTGGGCGTCGAGATGGCGATGCAGCACACAGCGGAGGGTGTACTCGAACAGGCTCAGCCGCGGGTCGGCGATCATGAGGACCTCGACCTGCGCGCGGAAAGTCCGGTGCTGGCGGGGCGACATCTGCCGCAGGGCTGGCATGGCCAGGTCCAGAAGAGGCAGCCGGTGCGTGTCCGGCAGGGCCTGGACAGGGGCGACCAGCCGCAAGGTTTCGGCGAAGTCCTGCGGCTCAGCGCCGGCCTTCAGCTGGGTCAGCTGGAGGTCCCGCAGGTCCGGCCGCGGGTCCAGGAGAAGGGCGTAGACAAGGGCGCGAGCACTGAACGGCTCTTGGGCGGCGACCCGGAGCACGTCGGGCATGCCGTCGTGCAGCGCCTGGGCGTGGCTAATTTCTCGCGGATCGACGTGGCCGACCCGGGACGCCGCTTCGTCGGCGAACCCCAAGGCCGGTAACGGCACCTGCGGCAGCCCCGGTAACCTCGGCATTTTGGCGAACGGCGGGACGCGGCGGGGGCCTTCGGGTTCTTCCCGATCGAAGCTGACCGCCCGCACCTCCGGGAACTGGCCGTTGAACTGGGGATCGAGCCGGCGGATGCGCTTGACGAGGGGCGGGTGGGTGGCCAGCAGTCCGGCGAACCCCTCGCCGGCGAAGGCGTTGGCGAAAAACATGTGACCGGCCTCGGCGGCCTGGGGGTTGTCGATGCGCGACCCCTCGGCCAGCCCACCGATCTTCTTGAGCGCCCCGCCAATGCCGTCGGGGTTACGCGTGAACTGGACGGCGCTAGCGTCGGCCAGGTACTCGCGCTGCCGAGACACCGCCGCCATGATCAGCCGACCGAACAACGCTCCCACCAGGCCCAGCACAAACACGCCCAGGCCCAGCAGCACGAGGCCGCCACGGGAATCATTCCTTCCCGAAGAGCGGCCGCCGGACGCGAACATGAGCATGCGGCCCATGATGGACAGCGCCATGATCCCGAAGATCAGGCCGATCAGCCGGATGTTGAGCCGCATGTCGCCATTGAGAATGTGGCTGAACTCGTGGGCCACCACGCCCTGCAGCTCGTCGCGGGTCAAGTAGTCGAGGCAGCCCTGGGAGACGGCCACTACGGCATCGCCCGGCGCGTAGCCGGCCGCGAAGGCATTGATGCCGGGCTCCGCCAGAACATAGACGGGGGGCACCGGCACGCCCGCGGCCAGCGCCATCTCCTCGACGACGTTGAGCAGCCGCTTCTCGCGCGGGTCGGTGGTCGTGCCGGGCACCTCCTCACCACCCAGCATCAGGGCGACGGCTTGGCCGCCGGACGAGAGCTGGGCCACCTTGAACGCGCTGGCACCCCCGACCACAAGGCCCACCCCCGGCGCCGCGAGCAGGAGCAGCTCCGGCTGCCACCAGGACACCGGCTCGGGGCCGCTAGACATGCTGAGCGTCAGCAATAGCCCGTACACCAGGGCAATCAGAATCAGGATCGCCAAGACGAAATAGACCACCAGCTGGAGGGTCTTGCGTCGAGCCGAATCCTGCTGCTGAAAGAAATTTGTGGCCATGGTCAGAGGCGGATTTGAGAGCGTGAAACCGGAAGCATGGGACGCGCGGAGCGGTAATTGTTCCGTGTTAGAACGACACCTTGGGCGCTGCGCGCTCGGTCTCTGGGGCTTCGAGCAGCGCCGCCTCCTTGAAGCCGAACATGCCGGCCACTGTGTTGGCCGGGAAGACCTCGCGCCGGATGTTGTAGGTGGCGGCGGCGTCGTTGAACGCTTGCCGGGCGAAGGCGATCCTGTTCTCGGTCGAGCTCAGCTCCTCTTGCAGGGCGAGCATGTTCTGGTTGGCCTTGAGGTCCGGGTACGCCTCGGACAGGGCAAAGAGCCGGCCCAGGATGCTGCCCAGCTGGGCCTCGGCTTGGTTAAGCTCCCTCATGGCCGCCGGGTCGCTGGGGTTGGCGGCGACTTTTTGCTCGGCCGCCGTCGCGCTGTTGCGCGCCTTGATGACAGCATCGAGCGTCTCTCTCTCATGGGCCATGTAGCCCTTGACGGCTTCGACGAGGTTCGGAATCAGCTCGTAGCGGCGTTTGAGCTGCACGTCGATCTGGGCGAAGGCGTTCTTGAAGCGGTTCGCGGCGACCACCAGTCCGTTGTAGATGCCCATGAGCCAGAGTGCGAGCAGCAGCACGACGCCCAGGAGCACGAGCAGCGCAATTGTGACGGGACTCATGAGCCGTGACCTCCGACGAGAGGACTGTTGGTCTGGTCCATCGCACGACCGGCGCCAGACCGGCGGAACATTTGTCCGACGGAATCCGGCCGAAAACTTGGCAAAATCCCACGGGCGACTGGTTGAGGACGGTACTATCTTTGTCGTGTGCCGCCCACGAACCTGTGGTCCTTCCCGCTCCGCACGCAGCTCTTATGGAGGGCTACTTTCCAGGACGGGACGTCAGCCTCGGAAGACGCACCGAGGCGCTGCCCGAGGGCGGGCCGTTCTGATGCGCGAGTTCTCAGAGCGCGGGCGGCGCTACTTGCTACGCTTTCGGGCAGCCGGAGTGCTCATTTTTGAGTCCGGCGATGGCCGGACCTTAGCCGAACATCGCTTGAACCCTTGTCATGTCGGTTGTCAGTGGCAAACCTGACGTCAGTCCAACGTTGGCATTTGCCGCTGCTTTTGGCCAACCGAGACATCAATCCCGCTCGTGGGGGCGGTCAAAACTCTAGCGAATGATTTCTGCGGACCGGTCTCCCTGGTTCACGCGCAACATCCGGGAATTAAATACTAAAAGCCACTGGTCGAGTCGCTGATATTGGCAGGGGTGGGGGTAGTCAATTCCTCAGAGCCTCTCGCCTTGCGGACCGGCCCCACTCTCACTCAGGGCTTTTTTTCGGGGCGGCAGAACTTTTAGCGTTACCCAGCCTATCTTGTCGTGACCGCCAATCTTCCGCCAAGAAAAACGATTGTTGTATCGAATATTGGAGAGCTGTGAACGGCGATGAGCGGAGAGGTACGTGGGCAACCACGTGCACTGGCCCAACTATTTTCAGAACCTCAGAGACGCGCCGGCGCGGAAAAAACGTCGCGAAATTCGATAGGGGCGGTCCAATTTTTGCGCGGACCGCAAGCAGTTCTGGAGCTCGATGCATGAAACCGTCCGGCGGAGCGAAGCGAACATCCAGCCACCGCTCATACAGTCACCGTCGCAAGTAAATGCGCAACAATCCGACCATCGTGCAGAAATACGGCGGCGTCTGTTTAGAAACGCCGGAGAAAATCCGCGCGGTTGCGAGGAGTCTCGCCGATTTGCACAACCGTGGTCATCGCGTCGTGGCGATCGTTTCAGCGATGGGTAAGACGACCGACGAACTAATTAAGGCGGCTTATCAAGTAAGCCCGCATCCCAACCGCCGCGAACTGGATATGTTGTTAACAACCGGTGAGCGCATCAGCATGTCGTTGATGAGCATGGCTCTGTCTGATCTCGGTGCGCCAGCCATTAGTTTTACCGGAAGTCAGGCCGGTGTAATGACAGACGAATCTCATTCTTCCGCGCGCATTTTAGATGTGCGGCCTGCGCGCGTGCTCGAAGAACTCAGTCGCGGACGCATCGTGGTTTTAGCGGGCTTTCAAGGCGTGAATCCGCGAACCAAAGAAATCACCACCCTAGGCAGGGGCGGCAGCGACACCACTGCAGTCGCCATGGCTGCGGCGCTAAGGGCCGAGCGCTGTGAAATTATCAAAGAGGTCGACGGAATTTGCTCGGCCGATCCGCACATCGTGGCGAACGCAAAACCATTGCGCCGGCTGGATTTTGCATCGTTGTCCGAAATGTGTTTTTGGGGCGCCAAGGTTTTGCATTTTCGCAGCGTGGAGCTGGCACAAAGCCAAAATATCCCTTTGTTTTTACGAAAATGGGGCAATTCCGAACACAGCACGCGAGTGATGAAAGAGGTTATCGGAATGGAAAACGGAAAAGTTTTGGCCGTCAACTCGATGGCTCGTATTGAGCATGTGGAGATCGCTTCGACGAATCTCAGTCGCGGTTTTGAGATATTTGCGCAGCATCTCAAGCAAAACGGCCTGTCTTGGCCGCAAGTCCTCGCCTCGGCTTTCACCGCAGGAAAGACGCGCATCATGATGACTTGCGAGTCGGAATCGCTCGACACTCTGCTGCGCACGCTGGAAAGGAGCAAAGACTTGCGCAAAGAGCGTGAGACTTTAAGTTCGGTGAGCCTCACTTGCTTCGGCGGCGTTTCTTCAGACTTGCCATTTCAGGCGATACAAATTCTGCAATCCCACGGGATTGTCGTTGACAAATACGTTCTATCATCACATTCGATAAATCTGTTCGTTCCTGTGGAGACCCGCGAGGCTGCGGTCACGGCGTTGCATTCGCTGATCTAACAACCCCTTTGAGAGGATGCCACGAAATGCCTGGCCCCATGGGGTGGCTACTTCGCGATGGCGAACGAATCATTGCCTGCAACACAGGCTTATTAGGTCACAAGCACCGTCTAATCGGCATCGCCCGCCTTCGTAACGAAGCGCTTATTCTCAGAGACACACTGGACTACGTGGCCAAGCAGGTCGATGCGATTGTCGCTTATGATGACGCGAGCACGGATCGTACGCTGGAGATACTATGCGAACACCCGAAAGTCGCTCTGATTGTGACAAATCGATCGTGGGAAGCTGACATCGAGGCGCGCCGGATTGCTGAGGGTCGGCATCGCGGCCTCTTGTTGCAGACGGCGCGCGAGCATTTCCAGTTCGACTGGATGTTTTGCTTCGATGCGGATGAGCGCGTTACCGGGGATTTACGCGGATTCATAGAAGGAACGCATTCTAGCGAATGCGACGGCGTGCGGGTCCAACTGTTCGATGCCTACATGACTCCTGGAGATCACGCACCCTATCAGGCCGATCGCGAACTGCTGGACTTTCGTCGTTTCTTCGGTCCGGAAAGGCGAGACATTCTGATGTTGTGGCGAAACCGGTTGGAGGTCACCTTCGCAGAGCACCATGCGCGCGAGCCGGGTGGCGTTGAACGCGTGGCGACTGGCCTCTATTGCCAGCACTACGGCAAATCGTTGTCGGTCGATCATTGGGAAGAGACCTGCGACTACTACATGCGACACTTTCCGTTCGATACCTACGGACGAAAATGGCGTGAGCGCAAAGGTCGAGCAATTCACACCCAGTCTGACTTCATGCGGCCGTTGTACGAGTGGGGTGACAGGCTCTTCGCGGCTGCGGTCAAGATGTGATTGTTCGACAACCGAGCCGCCCGGTACCTATGCGGCCGCTTCGAAGTCGGCCACGGGCCCACTTCTCCCATAACATCTCATTTGCGAATCCAAACTTGGATCGCGATATTTGCGTCTTGATCCATGCGCTCTCGCCGGTGTGTCCGTTTCAGGAGAATAAGCGACCGGGCACAACGACCCCGGGCTCAAATTACTTCCTGCCTTCCAATCTCTTTACGCGAACTTCGTGTGGGCTGTCTCGGTGTCTGGTCTACGGAGTCGATCGCAAAGGATCGGTCTGTTGCGGCGCGCTGCGTGGTGGCGCGCCCGACTTTACCGCAAAGCCGCCAACGATATGACTGGTCGAGCCGTCGCAAAGTCGAAAAGCCCGAGTCACGGCTGACGTAAGATAGTTGTACTGCCAAATGTGCACGTTTCACGCGATGGGCGCGAAGCTGCTTCGCGAGGTACCGACGTTGCGATCACTCCCGTTGTGTTTTGAAGCATCGCAGGAGTGAACCACTGACGCGAGAACGTGGCGAGGTTCATGGTCGAGCTCCTCGCAACTTTGTACTTCATTTGACCAGTTCACCGCGATATATCGTCCGCTGGAGAGCATGGTGATGTTTCGAACACGGAAGAGCAAATCTCGCGCACGTGACGCGCAACTTGCAGAGCAAGGACGCGAGCGCAATAAGAGTTCCCGCATGGACATCCAGGCGTCTATCGCTGAGTTGAGAAGCGTGCCGCGGGACAAGCTCGCGGATGCGGTGTTCCTGCTCTCGATGGCGGCAAAGCAGCAAAGCAATCAGATACGACGATCGATCAATGAACGCGCGGGGGCCGAGTTCGAGTTTGAGCCGCCACTGAACGGAGACCTGGCTGACTATCTCGCGGCGGAGGCAGTCTCGGTTTTGCGCCATCATAAGGCTGATGTGCCGACGCTCATGGATATCTTGGCTCAGCGATCGCCTGACGTCGACTTCACCGTCCATCTAAGAGATGCCGCTGCAATGCTTGCCTCGACGATCCAGGAACAACGGCTCGAAGGCATTCTGGAAGGTCTCAGACTTGTCGGCCTCCTGAACGAGTCCTCAAAGGATCGTCATGCCGCTTTTGGCTCATAGACGCGAAGCGATTTAACAGAACCTTTGGCCGTAGCAGATTGCGCGAGCGTGGCCCGGGGGGGCAAATTTCGGCAATTGGGGGCCGGTCCGGCTGGACTTGCGCTCGTGCGGCCAGATGTCGAAGCGTGGGGGAAGTCTGCGGCTTTCAGGAAGAAGCTCAGCGCTCGGTGCAGACAAACGGCGCCAGCGCCTCTTCGATGAGAGAGAAGGGGGCGACTACAGTTCTGACTATCTGAGTGCCCGGGTGGAAAGCCGATGAACGTCTGGGCTTAACTAGGACGAGCAGGCTTGCTGCTCTGCTACGCGGACACGAGAAGATTGGCGAAGTGGAAACTTTTCATTTTCTGCTTGAAGTCAGGTGAGTGAGCGTCTATGCGTTTTCGAGCGTTGCCCGTCTGTCGGGCGCTCTCTTTGGCCTAGATGCCAAGGGAAGCATGCACGCTCTTGATGCTCCTCACCTTGTTGAGTGACACAACAGTCGACGTAAGTCGATTGGAGTTCATTCATCGTCGGTAAGGGTGT